>JAOUME010000002.1 GCA_029881655.1 Deltaproteobacteria bacterium
GGGGGTCGACTATTTCAAAAAGCCAAACATATAAAATCATTTAAAGCTTATAAAGTCCCCAAAGATCACCACATTCGTTAAAAGTATCAATGGGTATAAAATTCTCTGCTAACTCCTTTTCGAAGTGAGAGTGATAGAAAGTCCAACCTTGGTGAGAGATTATTTCCTGCTTTTTAGAATCGATTTCAACTACAAATAATTTATTTGCCACACGTCTGAGCTCGTTATAGATATGATCTCTGTCTTCATAACGTATATGCTTTAGGACAGCTGACATATAAATCACATCAAAATAGTCATCGTCAAAAGGAATCTCGGTTCCACTAAATGGAATAAATTCAATACCAGAAAAAGCTTCCTTTGCTTTTTTGATAGCATTATCATTAATATCAATCCCATAACCATTGATATTTGGTATTAGATTACAAATATAGTTGAGCAGCAAACCATTATCACAACCAAAATCGAGCAATTTACCTTTATTCCACTCAATTTGATTGAGAATTCTCTTAAAACAAACCACGGGTTCCTTGTAACCACATTCTCTATAAAAATCCCAAACCTCTTCTATTGAGTTTGAAGACGGATAGTCACTACTCCATTTTGCTTTAATATTCTGATAATATGCTTCTTTTTGCATAAGTGAACAGATTGGTTGATATTTAACACAAAGAAATCTTGCTTCTTGTTTAGCTTTTTGCAGGTTACCTGTTTGTAATGATATTTGAAAAGAGCTTTTTCCAAGTTGCTTTCTCAAGGCTCAAGGAACAAAGCTCTAAAGCTTGTAGCGCTTTGAAGTCAGTGTTGAAGTAATCTGGTAGCTGGTTGTGTTTGATCTTCTAACAGGAAAGTTTCGGCAGGTTGGCATTATAGTCTCTGTTTTGATTTGAGACTACAGTACTAGGTTTGGAGGAAGGAAGGGCGGGTAAAGTTGAAAGAGAGGACCTACTTTAGGATTCCAAAGGGTTTGCCCTTTGGCTACCAGGGGCTTAAAAATAAACGGCTTGGCCGTTTCCAAGGCTAAACCGGCCGACCCTCTTAAAAGAATCAAGCCTTGCTTGATTCCGGCTGTCCGCTTCGAGGTGAAGAGGTCGCGGGATTAACGGGTTTATGAAGGGAGGTGGTAGTAAAAGCACGATGGTTCACGCCTTAATATATTTATTTTATCTGATTTAAGCTAGGGAAATAAAATTTCCGCTGGCTGGCATGGGAGTCTTTTGGGGGGGCGGGGTTATATATTTGACCCCTCTGAATTAATTTCGAAAATGATTTTAGATAACTTAATTACTTTTTTAGTAATAGATATATTCCAAGCCTTCATCCTGCTATGCCATTTTTTTAAATCAAGAAATTGATTCCAATTTAATTCATAAATTCCAGTCAAATTATAGTTATCATCAAATTTGACAATAATAACGTATTCAAATTTTTGAATTGGTTTCTCATCTGATTCATTATTTGGCAAGCCATAAAAAACACCAGTAAGATTTGTCGTTGAGCTTTTTATACTATATCTTTCCCCATTTCTACTTATAGCATCAATGTTTTGAGTCCCTGTTGGCGCGAACTGAAGGTTGGGCAATCCTGACGTTTTATTATAATATTCAATGGCAAGATATTCACCTAAATCACCAATAACATTCTTGCTTCTTATTATTTCGCGATCTTTTAGTTCTTGAATAAGATTGCCATATAATTTTATAAGGTCAAAATCTTTAATATTCTTTAGGTTCATCAAGTATCATTATTATAATATAAAATTAAAAGCTAAAAAAATCCCCCTAGAACCACCGACCGCGCCTTTGCCCACTCGCACAGCAATACCCAGTAATAACAGGCAAATGAAACCGTAAATACTCTGCCAACGCGATCAAGACAGAGGGAACCAATCCCTCCTGTAAAAGACAAGTTCAGCCCCAACGAACTCAACCATAACCACCTACACAAAAACCCTATCCTATCGGTTAGTTGGAATCAACGGAAATGACCACCGTTTGACAGGCTTTGGCGTGAAACATTTTTTATGGCTTTGAAATTCACCGGATGAAAGGCGTTTAAAATAAATTAAATCAGATAGATAGCGAAATGGGTAGCCGAAAAAAGGGGTACTTCTCGGGTAGTTTGGGCGAGCCTCGCTCCCGGCGGCGGAGCCTTCCCGGAGCCTGTCCAAATCAAGGCCCGTCCGGCCGGCTCACACCCGGCGATAAGGCATGTAGACGGGTTTCCACATGGTCGCTCTGATCTCGCTTAGGATTTCATCCTCAGAGACCTTCTCTCCCCTCTCCAGCCGCTGCCTCTCCAGCAGGCGCATGCAGACATGCCTTGAGACCTTTCTAAGCTCGCCTATCCTCGGATAAATGGCCCCCATCTCGAAATCCTCCTTCGGGATCAGTTCGCTTAAGGCCTTCGCGGCGCTCAGGAACAACCAGGGCGGGAAGGTTCCGAAGCGTCCGATGACCGCGGCCAGGCCGACCGCCGGAAAGATAAAGACGTTGTTTCCCTGCCCCACCCGAAAGGATTTGCCGTCAAAACTCACGTCCTCGAAGGGGCTGCCCGTCGCGATGATGGCTCTGCCTTCAGACCATTTGTAGAGATCATCCGGCTTTGCCTCGCACTTGGAATGGGGGTTCGACAGCGGAAAGATCAGGGGCCGGTCGCAGTGGCGGAGCATGATCCTGACGACTTCCTCGTCAAAGGCCCCGGTATGGGTCGAAGCGCCGATCAGGACGGTGACTCTCTGGTTATCCAAAAGCTCCTTCAGGCTAACCTGTCCGGCTTGCTTTTTGCCGTTAGAGATATACTTTTCGGCCGGTTTGGCGAAGGGCTGTTTGTATTCGTCCAGCTTCCGGTTATCCATGATAAGCCCCTTTGAATCAAAGACGAAGATCTGCTTTAAGGCTTCCTCGGCGCTTAAGCCCTCATCCACCAGGGCGTCCCTGATCTGGTAGGCGATCCCTCCGCCGCCGGCGCCGGCTCCGTAGACGACAAAGCTCTCGTCCTTTAGGCCGCGGCCTGTAAAGCTCAGCGCGGTATATATTCCGGCCAGGCAGACCGCTCCGGTTCCCTGTATGTCATCGTTAAAGGACGAAAGGCTTTCGCGGTAACGCTCCAGATTATAAAAGGCGTTGTTTTTGCTGAAATCCTCCCACTGCAAGACGGCATTTGGAAAATTGGCCTTGATGCCCGATACGAACTTCGAGATAAAATCGTTATACTCACCGCCCGTCATGCGGTGGTGCTTTTCCCCCAGGTACAAAGGATCCGACAGGCAGTCCTCGTTGTCGGTTCCAACATCCAGCGTAATCGGCAGGCAGGCCGCGGGATGAATCCCCGCGCCCAGGGTGTAAAGCGAAAGTTTGCCTATTGGAATACCCATACCTCCGATCCCCTGATCACCGATCCCCAGGATGCCCTGATTGTCGGTGACCACGATAACCTGAACCCCGCGTGAGGGAAAATGATGGATCATCTCACCGATCATCGAGACGTTGCTCTTGGTGATATAAAGCCCCCGGGTTCTTCTGAAGCGGTGGCTGAACTGACGGCAAGCCTCGCCCACCGTCGGGGTATAGATAATGGGTGCCATTTCCTCGATATGCCGATCGACGAGCCGGTAGAACAGGGTCACATTCCGGTCTTGCAGTCCCCGTAGATACTGGTATTTGCTGATCGCGTCCGCATTGTTGCTGAAACCTTCGTAGACCCGGTCGAGTTGTTCATCCATCGTTGAAATGTGAGGCGGTAAAAGGCCCTGAAGACGAAACTCTTCACGCTCTCTTTCATCGAAAGCGGTTCCTTTATTCAAGATCGAGTTTTGCAAAAGATCGATTCCTTCCATGGCCACGGGAACAAAGGGCAATCCATTTTCGTTTTTCCAGCGGTGATATTTTTCGATGCTCATTATATACTCCCATCCCGATTTATAAGACAATTACCAGAAAGAATCAGGTTGCTATCTTCACTTCGAATTAAACAAATAGAACTCTGATTCTTGGTTTCTATAATATTATACAGGCTTTATTTTGAATGCGTAAAGAGTAGATGACATAATAAAATTTGAGTTGGGAGTTTTTGAGGTCAAGTATATTTTAATAACTGTAGACGCAAAGACTTTACTTTGATGACTGTTGTATTGATTAGCTAGTTATTTCAGGATGTCTGTTGAGTGTAAGCTTCATCTTGCCAAATGAAACCAATCCCCGAGCTTCAATAGTCGATCAATCCGATGACGTAATCGGTTTTCCGCGGATTGATCGATAAAAGTTCCGAGGCTTGCTTTAAACCTTGGCTTTCTCAGGTCAGGATTTCATTAAACATAAACGATAATCAAGACCATTGCCGGTATCACGATAGCCCAAAAGGGAGCCGTGTTGATAAACAATCCATAAACCGAATTTGGATCATGTTCGACCTCCAGGAAGTCCAGGATTCTTTCTGAGAGCGGCTTTAATGGTTTTCTCTTTTGAGCCGTGGAAACAAAATGATTTTTTTCAGCGATAGGTGACATCTGTTATCCTATCTTAAGGTTAGCGAAATATAGCTTAAGGAAACAAAATAGGGGGGACTATAAAAGAGAAATTACCAAGGAAGTGATAACACCCCCCAGTCTTTAAGGACAAATTAAGTATAGCAATAAGCTGAGCCATTTTCAAGATTTTTACAGTTAAATAATAGTCCATAATAGGCTTAGATCAATCAAAAGATAATCTGGAATAATTGTATATCTTGATGATTCCTGTCAGTTCTGATACTAAGCTAAGTCTTTTTTCTTCTCAAATTAAATTTAACGCATAAAATTTACTTCTACCGATCGGTATATCAATTCAACAAAATAACGTGAATATTAAGAGAAAATCGATTCTCAGCAGAATGAATGGCCAAAAAACAATCAGGCATTGTATGATCAAAATTAAGCAAGCAGTAGCCTTATTTTAAAAGACCTGATAAGTATTCAAAAAAGCTAATACAGCAATTCCTGAACAATCTAAAAATTTTAGGACCTGTCATGGTTCAAAGAGATTACGACGAACTGATCAATAAAATAGAAGATTTAATTTCTTCTCAGCAGATAATAAATCTTTACCCACTCTTAGAAGAGCTGTATCCAACTGACATCGCATATATTGCCTCTCATGTTTCCACCGAATACCGCCTTGAGCTCGTATCAGAAATCAGAAAATTTAAAAACCTGGACGAAATCATCTGTGAAATGGATGAAGATATCATCGTTGAGATGATCAGAGGCCTGGAAGAATCGCGTATCGAAGATTTGTTTTCCAAGCTGGACCCTGATGATACTGCCAAGGTTATTTCGTTTTTGCCGGATGACCTTTCGAAGTGGATTTTCACTCACATGAAGGCTGAGGATACGATTGAGGCCGAAGCGCTACTGCTCTACAAGGAAGAGCAGGCAGGGCGGATCATGTCCACCGATTACTTTAGCATGACCGAGGAAGCGACTGTTTTTCAGGCTTTTAACGCCCTGAAAAACTCTCATGACGCCGAAATGGTTTATTATATCTATATTATCGACAAGCATCATCACTTGGTCGGTGTTGCTTCTCTGAGGGAGCTTTTGACCAAGCCGAACTACGTGAAGATGAAAGAGATCATGAACACCGACTTGATTTCGGTTCCAGGAGAAATGGATCAGGAAGATGTAGCGCAGATAGTGGAAAGGTATAATTTGGTTGCCGTTCCGGTCGTTAACAAGAAAAATCAGCTCGTCGGCATCATCACGGTCGATGATATCATTGACGTTATTCGTCATGAAGCGACCGAAGATATCATGAAACTGGCAGGTACGAACGAGAAAGAGTTTTATCTACAGTCCCCTTATAAAGGTTTTTTGCGCCGGATGCCTTGGCTACTGGTCTCCTTTTTCGGTGGATTGTTGACGATCCAGTCCAATATCTTATTTTCCGGGAAAATCACCAACATCGAACTTATGGCGTTTATTACGATCATTGCCGGTATGGGTGGAAACATCGGCTCTCAGTCATCGACTATCGTCGTGAGGGGACTGGCCACCGGGAAAATCCTGGTAACCGAGTTGTGGAGCGTCTTGTATCGTGAGGTTGCGATTGGGATTTTGCTGGGGATCTTTTTTGGAATTATCTTGGGGTTGGTGGCCACTTTTCAGTTCTATGACGTATCGCTTATTGGTTTTAGTGTAGGAATTGGCATGTTGACCTCAATGTTCATCGCGGCCTTCATCGGATCGTTGATGCCGATCGTTTTTCAACGTTTAAACATTGACCCCGCGGTCGCCACAGGTCCTTTTGTCTCGACCACTATCGACAACCTGGGACTTTTAAGTTATTTTATCAGCACTATGACACTCATTCATCTTTTAACTTAAACAACATCCATTTATGAAAAAGATTCTTATTACCGGCGCTTTGCACCCGGTTGCTTTGGAAAACTTGGGGTCGCAAAGCGACTTGGAGATCGATTACAGACCAGATTTGCCTTATGATGAGATTATAAAGATCATTTCAGCTTATCACTGCATTATTAGCAGATCAGAGACAAATATCGATAAAACCATGATCGAAAAGGGGGTCAATCTGCAGGTTATCGCGAGAGCGGCCGTCGGGATTGGAAATATCGACACCGAATACGCCACCTTCAAGGGAATCCTGGTTTTTAATACTCCGGCTAAAAATACCAACTCAGCTGCGGAACTGACCATCAGTCTGATGATTTCTTGTATGAGAAACGTTATTACCGCGCACAAAAGCATGGAAAGCAATAGGTGGGACCGTCATAAATTCACCGGTACAGAACTATTGGACAAAACAGTGGGCTTGATAGGCTTGGGAAATGTCGGGCACCGCGTCGCCCGCTTTTTAAACAGCTTTGACTGCGAAGTCCTGGCATATGATCCTTACGTCACCAAAGAATACTGCGAAAAACACCAATGTGAGCAGGTCAACTTCGATACCCTGATTGAGAGATCCGACATCATTAGTATCCATACGCCGAAAAACAAAGAAACCATCAATATGATCGATAGGAAGCAAATCGGGAAAATGAAAGAAGGCGTTATTCTGATCAATGCTGCCAGAGGGGGTCTTTTTAACGAAGAGGCTATTAAGGAAGGCCTGGAGACGAAAAAAATAAAGGCTGTCGGAATCGATACCTGGGATGTTGAGCCGGTTAAGGAGCACCCTTTAAAGAGTTTTTCCAATGTTATCATGACTCCTCATATCGGCGCATCGACCTTGGAGGCTCAGTTGAGAATCGGGGAGTCGGTTTCCAAGGAAACCATCAAAGCTCTAAAGGGTGAAATCGTCAACTCTCCGGTCAATCTTCCCGATGTGAAGGTCTTTGAGGGTTCCCATGCGCCTCAATACAGCGTTTTGGCTGGAAAACTCGGGACTTTCAGCAAGCAGTTTATGGATAAAGATTTCTTCGCGAAGAGGATCGAATTTTTATACAGGGGAAAACTGGTCACCGATGACTGGCCCATGATCAAACTGTCTTTTCTGAGAGGATTTCTCCAGGGGACCGTCGATACCCAAGTATCCTTTGTCAATGTCCTTAAAATAGCCGACAGCAAAGGGCTTAAACTTGAAGAGGTGGCCGATAAAGACTTCAGCGACTATGAATCAGCCATTCGCGTCAAGTTGGTAGGTGAAAACAATTCCGTCTGCATTGGGGGCACCGTCTTCGGAGGAGACAAGCTTAGATTGAGTTATCTAAATGGCTTTATCTTCGAGATCGACCCTGTGGGGAATATGATCGTGATCGAAAATCATGACAAACCCGGTGTCATAGGTCATGTCGGAACGGTCTTGTCCAATCACATGGTTAACATCAACCAATTTGAATTATCCCGTAATAAAAAGGGAGGACAGGCTATGGCCATTGTCTTGGTCGATGAGAACATCACTGATCAGGTCATCGATGAGTTGAATCTCCATGAAAACATCAGGCATGTCAAAAGGATTCAAATTTAAGCCATGAAACGATTCTTAACGCTGGATGCCACTCTGCTGTCTTTTTTTGTTTTGTCATTGCTGGTTTTTATTTTGGCGTCTGAGGAAAAAGTTACTGCGCAGGTTAATTTCCACGCTTCGGTGATGGCCAACACGGATTTGATCGAGGGTCGCTTTCCTGGCCTGGAGTATACCTTCTTTTTCGGTCCAAGCTGGGGAGTACGCTATAGTATGCTTCCCACCATGGAATTTAAAACCGAACCTTTGAAAACCCTATCGGATGGTCAGTTGCAGACCTATAGTTTGACGGGTGAGTATCAAAGCTTAACGGTTTTAAGATCTATTGAACACAGGGGAAACAGACCCGGATCAAAGGGACCCTTTGAATTCATAACAGCTTATTTCGGAGTCGGATACAACCAGATTAATACCCAACTTGTAAAAAAAACCTTTACCGCTCAGTCCAACATCTGGTCTGAAAGTGAAACCTCAGAAGATTTGCCCACCGAAATCAACAATTTTTCCCTAGGCCTATATGGTGGAGAGAGCTTTATCATGCTTGATACAAGATTTCTCTATTTCACAGGGAAAACCGACAAATCACGACTCCTTGACGATAAAATAAAATTCAAACAATGGATGATTCTTTTCTCAATAGGGATCGGTTTTTGAATAACCATTTCAAAATTAAATAGGGAAATTAATTCCAATAGAAACAAATTCCCTATTTAAAAAGAAAATTGGTTTGATGAAACACTTTACCTAATCGGATCATTGGATGAAAAAAATCAGTCTTTGGGCAACTAGACTTCGGCATAATGGCCTGTTTCAGACATCTCTGGGTTTTGTATCCTTTTTGGTGGTTGCGGCGGCAGTCATGCTGCTTCTGGAATCAACGATCAATGATAGCGGGATTGATAGTTTTTTCCATTCCCTTTGGTTTTCCGTAGTAACGGTTACGACGGTCGGGTACGGAGATCTTTCACCGGTTTCTGGCGTAGGTAAGATCGCAGCCGTTGTCATTATGTTCATAGGTATTGCCTACTCAGGAGTTTTAACGGGTAATATCACCACTTGGCTAGTCGAGAGAAACCGCAAGAAAGAATTGGGACAGGTCCCCTTAAAGGGGCTTGATTCCAAGTTTTTGATCTGTGGATGGAAACCGGATATGCACAGCTTGCTGTATGATATTTTGCGGACTCATAACAAGACTTCTGATTATCTAATCCTGGTCAATAAAGCTGACCCAAAAGCCGTAAATGAGTTAAAACAAGACCCGCATCTAAAAGACCTTCAGTTTTTTAGTGGGGACTACACCAATCCCGAAATCCTCGAAAACGCTTGTGCCAAGAACGCCGAGAAAGTTCTGATTGTCGCTGATGACAGTTCAAACAGGGGTACAGAAGAAATCGATTTTCAATCCGTCTTATCGGCAATGGCGATTAATCGCATAAATAAGGATGTTTATACGGTCGTTGAGATTCTTATGCCGAAATTCCAGCTTTATCTTCAGCAGATAAAAGTGGAGGAAGTCGTCCTGAATCGGTTGAGATCCAAAGCTTTGATGTGTAACGCGGCCTTGATGTCGGGTGTCTATAATATTTGTCACAGTCTGTTTAACCTGGAAAACGGTCTTTTGAAAATCCGTGAAATTAAATCTCACTTGGTCGGGAAAAGTTACCGCGAAGTTCAAGGCAGTATTGATGATGTCGTGATTATCGGGGTGATGGAAAACACTGGTAACCTTAAAATCAGAAAAAAGGAAAAGCTGGATTTGATCCAAAAATCACCTTCAATTAAGGACGCGATTTCAGGGCTTTTCTCGCTAAAAGAAATGAAAAACAATCAACCGATTATCCATCCGCCACCCAATTACGTCATTCAGGAAAACAGCTCGCTGATCATTCTGGAAACAAGACCTGAGGTCCTTCATCAGCCGTTTGACTACTCAATGGCCCAACTCAAGCAAGATAAAATAATATCCACACTGGAAAACGTGATCTTTCATAAGTTTCAGGACTTAATCGATAAGGCGAACAACTGGGATGATTTTATCCACCTTTTTCTAAAAGGAAACTTTCATTTTTCAGTAGCTGAGGGTGAAGTTAAAGGTTTTATTTATCAAGAAAAATCCTACAGTTTCGAAGCGCTGGGATTTAAAGATAATATCATCCATGAAGTCAACCTGCTTTATCAGATCAACACATTAAAGATCGAACAAGAGGTTGCAGCACTTAAAAAAAACCAGATGAAGTTTAAGACCTTTAAATCTAAATGGATCAAGCAGTTCGATACCGGACAGGAAAGCCAGCTTACTGGTGATGGAATTTTGATGATTTGCGGTTGGAAATCAGAATTGCTAAAAATGTTGAAATTTCTGGTCGAGCAGGCTGAAAATAATACGCTTGAGTGGAACAAGATCATCGTCGTCGCTGATATCAATATAGAAGATACCCAGCGCTTCATTATCGAATTCGAACAAAAAGATAATATCGAACTGGTCAGAGGTGACTATCTTGATTCCCAGGTTCTAAGGGAAGCGGGTATTCACAAGGCAACCAAGGTGATGGTACTTGCCGAGACCGATTCGAAAAAAACAATAGAAGAAATAGATGCCCAGACGGTTTTGGCTTCGATGGTGATCAACGATCTCAATAAACATGCCTATAAGGTAGTCGAAATCATGGATCAGCGATATGAATCAACTCTGGTGCAAGCGAATGTTGAGGAGATCATTTTGGTGGATAAATTTAACAGGATCATGTTGGTCAACGGTTCCAGCGGCATGGGTATTTCCAATGTCATCCGTGAAATGATCAATTTCGATACACCTCTCTTTGAGGTTTTGGAAATCGAGGAACGGTTCATCGGTGATAATTTCGGTAAGATGAGTTTCGATTTGAATTGTCCGGGCTTGATGATTTTGGGATTGTTGGAGGAGTCAGGAAACGTCTACGCCAGAAAACTGGAGAGAATCAAGCAGGCTCAAGTCCAGCCCAAAATCAAGGACTCAGTCATGAACCTGAACAAGGTCAAAGCTGTCGGCGCGAATCATGTTATTTTCGCCCCGGAAGCTGAATATAAGATCCGACCTCATACCAAGATGATCGTCCTTAATACCAACGATTATTCGCGCTGGAAGGATTATCTAAGCGACATCAGCTAATTTAGAAACCCACAGCTTGATAGATCGAACCTGGCTTTGAGATGATCAATCCTTTCATCACCAGCGGCGTGATCAAGGCCAGTACTTTGTGAATCGGCATATCGAGTTTTGTGGCGATCAAGTCTTGGTTAAGGCTTTCTTTTTCCAATAAAGCCAAAATCGCCTCCTCTTCCTTTGAAATACCCAGCCGGCTAAAATCAAGCTGTTGGTTTTCCACTGCCTGCGGATTGATTTTTTGGTGTCCCACCAGATCCTGGTAAAGATCCTCGGGTGTCAAGACGAGCTTGGCCGAGCCATCCTGGAGCAGACGGTTGTTACCCAGGTAACTTGAGATATCCGCATTGCCGGGCATCGCGAAAAGCTTTCTCTCCTGCTCCAAGGTATACTTGGCCGAAATCAAAGCTCCGCTGCTTTCGGATGCCTCGACCACCATCAACCCCTTCGACATCCCACTGATGACGCGGTTTCTTAAGGGAAAATGACCGGCTGTCGGATTGGTCAGTGTTGAAAACTCGGAAATGACAGCTCCATTTTCGGAAATGGCCTCAAAGAGCTTTTGGTTTTGTCTGGGATAAACATTTAAAAGACCTCCCGCGAGCACAGCCACCGTTTTAAGTCCGAACTCAAGAGCCGCCTTATGCGCCTCGGTATCGATGCCCAACGCCAGTCCGCTGACTATCACGATACTAGAGTCCATTTCGGCAAGTCCCCTAATCAGTTTACGGCAAAAAATTTTCCCGTTATAAGTCGCCTTTCTTGCGCCGACAAAGGCGACCGGAAGTCCCTGATTAAAATCGAGTTGCCCCTTCACAAAAAGTAGCGGGGGTGGCGCGAAAATGCTTTTAAGTAAGGCCGGATAATCATCCGAACGAATTTCGATCAGGCGGATACCGTGTTTCTCAAGCCTTGATTTTTCCTGAAGATGTTTCTCCGAACCCAAGGTCTTCTTGATCCCATAAGCATGTTGAGTGGTGATTCCCTGAATTTGAACAAGATCCTGAACCTCGGCCTCAAAAACGTTTTCTATTGAGCTGAATTTATCCAGAAGCCTCATCACCCGACGTGGCCCGAGTCCGGGGATTAAGTTTAAAGCCAGCCAATGATCGGTCATAGACAGAATTTCTCAAAAGGAGTTGAGTGACTGTATCTCCTGTTGGGCCTTGATGGCCGAGCGGGAATCCGGGTATCTCGAGATCAGATACTGGAAATAATACCTGCTTCGGATGGTTTTGTTTTTATTTAAATAGATTTTTCCCAACATTAAGATGGCATCGGGGGTTTTAAAGCCTTTATTGGTAGGGCCGTGCTTATAGTCAGTAAGAACTTTTCTAAAGGCTTTTTCTGCCGGTCCATAGTTTCCCTCTGCAAAGTAGGCTTGACCGATCCAAAACTGGGAGTTGTCGGCATCCTGGTCGTTGGGATGGCGGTCTAAGAATTCCTGAAAGGCTTTAACGGCGTTTTGATAGTCTTTTTGCGATAAGATTTTAAAGGCTTTATTATACATGGATTTCGCGCCTGGATCAATGTCCAGCTGAATTGGAGCTATCGGGGGATTGAGATCTGGATCATCCCAGGATTCCTTTGGGTCGATTTTGGGGGGAATGACCAGTTTATCGCTTTTGGGTGAGGTATGTTCTCTCTCCTTTCGCTTAGGGCCGATCTTAATGACGCTGCGTGGTTTGGCTTCAGGATAAAGGTTGGTTGTCTCAATCGCTTTTGACTGCTCAGGGGTATCGATTTCCTGAACGATACCCTTTTCATCAAGGTTATCTCTTTCCTTTTTTGCGCTAGAGGCAGTATCGGCTATATTCTTTTTTATCTTGTCTTGAGTGGGCAGGACTTCGGTCTCTTTTTTTTCGTATCGCTTCTCAAAGTCCTGGATGTTTTTTTCCATCAAGGAAATCGTCTGGTCCACCTTGTATAACTTTTTTTGGTATTGTTCCTGATCCTTTGTTCTTTGAAGCTCAATCTTCTCTAGGCGCTCCTTTAAGTTGCGGTTTTCATTTTCAAGCCCCTTAATCTTTATTAATTCCGACTGAGAGATAGGATGAATGGTTTTTTTTGGTTGAGGATCGTTATTAGCATTTTTGAGGGAGCGATTTTCTTCAGGGGACTGTATTGGAGCTTGAGTTGGTGGTTTGCTGGGAAGGCTCTGACTACAGCCGAAAACTCCAAGCGTGATCACCAGCAATAAAAACCGGCAGATACCCTTTCTTGAATTGCTCAGATTATCGCCTTGAAATAAAGCCATTTTATAATTTATTGGACTGGATTCGTTCTAATTCTTTGGCAAGATTAGGTTGCTGATTTTTCTTATAGGATTTGATCAGTTTCTCAAGCACTTCCATCCTTAGACTGGAATAGGGGTAGTTTTTCAGAACGTAACGGTAACGTGAAATCGCAGCTGTATAGAGGTTGTGCTTAAAGTACCAATTGCCGATAAAAAACTCGTGATTCGCTAATGCTTCGATGGATTTATCGAGGTATTCCTTGGCATTTTCCAGATAAAGACTGTCTGGATAAAGTAAATAAAATCTCTGGTACTCCATAATGATTTTTTTAAAATGCTCAGGGTCGCGAGCGTAAGAATAATCACTGCCGAAGAGGAGACTGGAGTTTCTCTTAAAATTCAATTCGATTAATTTGCTTAACACATAAGGAACCAGATGACTATTGGGGCTGTACTCAAGAAAGATCCTGTAGTTTGTCTCAGACTCGCTGTATTTACTTTCTCCGGTTTCCATCAGGGCATCGCCCAGTTTTAAAAAAGAAAAAGTCGCATATCTCGTGCCCGGATTCTCTTGAGTGATTTCTTTTAGTATCGGTTCGGCCAGGGGGTAGTTCCCCTTGTCGATATGTTGGATCGCCAGGTCGTATTTTTGTTCGACTGTCGTAGGTTCTATAGTACTGCAAGCCGTTACCAGAAAAATCCAACCAAACAGTAATAACCAACTCCCTTCGAGTCGAAACGTTTGGAGCGGCAGGCATAACATCTTCAGAGTCTTCATATAAATTAACCTCACGGTTTTAAATGAGCAAACTTGTTTTTTTGATATTTTGATCGACTTTTACAATCAGGTCAAGCGTCTCTGACTTCCCTTTTTGATTAAGACCTGTTAGAAAGGTTAAAATATAACGAACATCTCATTTTATAAGTTGCTATACCGCGATGTGGTTACCTGAAAATTTTTTATCTTTTGTAATTCTGACGGCTTTACCCGTCTTTTGTCTTTTTGTCTTAGAAAGAGTGGTTTTCTATAAATTAACTCGCTCAAAAGCTGGAGTGGACTGGATCCGTTCGAAAAAATGGCTTCATCCCAACTGGATCAGCCGGATGCGCTATCCCATGGGGTTCGTCTGCATCGGGATTTACCATTCTGGCACATTACTTTATCCTGGTGATCCCTCCAATGTTCTTCACCATCTGGGCATTTACTGGTTTACCTTCTGGATCATCAGCGACATTACAGACGGCACGATTGCGAGGCATTGCGACCTGCATACCATAGAGGGTGAGAGCATTGATCCTCTCTCGGACAAGCTTTTATTGTTTCCCCCGCTTTTTTATTTTTCTTACTTGGGGCTTATTCCAATATACTTAACCATTCTCTATTTCATCATTGATTTTATCGGTCAGTTTTCCAGGTATTACCTTAAGAATAAATCTGCCAATCTTTTTGGCAAGGCCAAGACTTTTTTGACCGTCAACACAATCATCATTCTGGTACTTCAACAGATATACTTCCCTGAAATTCCGAAATGGGTCGGGACCGCAACCTATATCGGCGCTGTTTTTTTAGCATTTTGCAGTTTTTTTTTCAAGATCATACCCAATTACTGGTATGCCAATATCTTAAGTATCATGAATCTGGTTTGCGGGATCGGCGGCATTGTTCTGGTCCTTTTCTACGAGAGACTGGGTTTGGCCTTCGCATTGGTTTTTCTTGGGCAGTTTTTAGATATGTTCGATGGCAGGGCTGCTGAAAAATGGGGTAGCACGCCAAGGGGAGAATTGCTGGATGATCTGGCTGACGGGACAAATTTCGGCGGGACGATTTCATTAATCATCTATTCAGCTATCCAAAACAAGATGCTGAGCATTGCTCTGGGGGGGGGGTACTTTCTTTGCACCAGCTACAGGTTAATACGATTTATCATCGATAAAAAGAAAGCGGGGATCGCGGGCGGTGTCCACGTCTTCGTCGGACTGCCTTCACCTGCCGCGGCACTTTTCGCGGGATCGTCGGCCTTGCTGAAAATCGATGATTATTTTAAACTAGTACTAGTACTGCTATCGGCGATATTGATGGTATCTAAAATACCTTATATTCATTTTGGAAGGGTTATCCTGCCTGCCATACCAAAACTGATCAAAGTTATTTTACTGACCTTGATCCTTTTGTCTGTTCTGATTGGATTTCAAAGCAGAAACCACCAAATCTTGTATTGGACTTTTTTCGTCTTTTCATTATCATATGTCATCCTGGGCTATCCCTGGAAAAACATGAAAAATCAGACACCCGACGGTTCGGGAACTTAAAGCAGTGATCAACGATTATATCAAATTTAATTAATTAGACATCATAAGGAGTATAAATGGATATTTATGTCGATTCGGCCAACCTTGAGGAAATCAAACAAGCTAAAGAGCTTGGTCTCGCGGACGGTGTCACTACCAACCCGACCCTGATCGCGAAAGAAAACAAAAGTTTTACCGACATCTTGCATGCGATCTGCAAGGAAATCTCAGGCCCGGTGCATGCTGAGCCTTTGTCTCTGGAATATGACGCTATCTTGAAGGAATCCCGCGAACTCAGCAAGATTGCCCCGAACATTGTGATTAAAATACCGATGTTCAAGGAGGGACTCAAAGCGGTTCGCGCCTTAAAAGAAGAAGGCATCCCGACCAACGTCACCTTGATTTTTTCACCGAGCCAGGCTATTTTGGCGGCCAAGGCTGGCGCTGATTTCGTCTGTCCTTTCTTGGGCAGGCTGGATGATTATTCCCATGATGGGCTAGCTCTTTTAGAGGCAATCAGAACCATATACAATAACAATCCCGATTTGGAAACCCAAATTATCGCGGCTTCGATCAGAACACCAAATCATGTGGTGGAGCTTTCCGCTATGGGGATCGACATTTTGACTATTCCTTCCAAGGTCATTGGCATGATGGAGAAGCATCCTTTGACCGATGCTGGAGTCCAGCAGTTTTTAAAGGACGCGGAAAACTTTAAGTAAGCAGGATCATTAAAATGGATATCCTCACAGCAATTAAAGAAGTGGTATCCCTGGAGATCAAGGCTCTCGAAGATTTACTCAAGACACTGGATGAGTCATTCGTCAAAGCGATCGAACTGATTGTTTTAAATGAGAACAAACTGATTTTATCGGGGATGGGCAAGTCTGGTCATATAGCCAGTAAAATCGCGGCGACTTTGACATCGACTGGTACAGGTGCCGTGTTTCTGCATCCATCGGAGGCGTTGCACGGGGATTTGGGCATCGTCAACCAGGGAGATATCGTGATCTTGCTTGGAAAATCGGGAGAAAGCGATGAAATCGTGGGGTTGATTCCCAGCTTAAAAAAACTCAACTGCAAGATCATCTCGATCACCGCCAATCCTGAATCGACCTTGGCCAAGCATTCAGATATCGTTCTTTATACCCCGATTTTCAAGGAAGCCTGCGCTTTGAATCTGGCCCCGACCTGCTCGACGACTGCGGCGATGGTCGTGGGAGATGCTCTAGCGGTAACCTTGATGAAGATCAAGAATTTTAAGGCCAATGATTTCGCGCTTTACCATCCGGCGGGAAGGCTAGGAAAAAGATTGCTGTATAAGGTGAGTGACCTTATGAAATCAGGGGAGGAAAACCCGATGGTTTATGAGGATACACCTTTTAACCAGGTTTTGGAAAAAATCAGCAAGGGACGGATGAACTCGGTCAGTGTGGTCGATCAAGAAGGTCTACTCAAGGGGTTGATCACCGGTTTTGATCTGAGAAAAGCTTTTCAAAGACATGATGATCTTAAAAATTGCTTTGCAAGGGACATCATGTTTCCTGACCCGATCACAACTTCTCCTGAAGTCTATGCTATTGAGACTTACGAGTTGATGAAAAACAGTCAAAAACCCATCAACCTTCTACCCGTACTTGAAGACGGCAAGGCCGTCGGCATGATCACTCTTCAAGACCTGATTCGGGCAGGGCTTTAATTAAATAAAATTGGAAAACCTTAGACATGATCTCGCTTCGGTATCTATTCGAATTCGCGGTTTTTAAATTTCTGCTGGGAACGGTTAATATATTCCCTGAGCTCTGGGTAG
Source organism: Deltaproteobacteria bacterium (assembly GCA_029881655.1). Lineage (GTDB taxonomy): Bacteria > SAR324 > SAR324 > XYD2-FULL-50-16 > XYD2-FULL-50-16 > JAOUME01. Next base: position 17,439 of record JAOUME010000002.1, read on the forward strand.
CTGGGATGGGGAGATCGTTCGGAAGTTTGTGTTATCAGCTTGGTATTAGAAAAGCGGTGGTTAAGAAAAACCTCGAAATTGCGTTTAAGGGGAAACTTTCAAATCAGGAAGAAGAAGATCTTATTAAAAAAATCTATCGGAATATCGGCAGCGTACTTTTTGAGGTTTTGCTTTTAAACTTCATTAATCCTAAGCAGCTTCATCAGTATCTGGAGTTTGAGGGTCGTGAAATATTTCAAAACGCGTTGGCCGAAGGAAAGGGTGTGGTGATGGCCGGAAGTCATTTTGGGCATTGGGAATTGCTCTCAGCCGGCATCAATACTTTTATCCATCCTTTTTACGGCTATGCCGGCAAACAGAAGAATTCTCTTTTCGACGATTCACTAAATAAGATACGCCAGCGTTTCGGCATGAATACCATCTCCAAATCGAAAACTGCGACCAAGGAGATGATGCGGGCTTTAAAAGATAAGCAAATCTTAGGGATTTTGGGGGATCTGAATGTCCCTCACGACAATCTTTTTGTGGATTTTTTCGGGAAAAAGGCCGCGATGGGCACTGGATTGGCGATTTTCACGATAAAAAGAGAAGCGCCCCTTATTTTTACTTCCATCGTCAGAACGGGCCCCTTGACCCACAGGGGGATCATCAAGAGGATCGACTATGAGCTAACAGGTGATACTGAAAAGGATGTCCAAAATGTCGCCCAGAAGATATCGGATGAAATTGAAAATAATATCCGTCAATATCCCGATCATTATTTCTGGGTTAATCGTCGATGGAAGACGAGGCCCCCTGAAGAAAAAGATCAGCCCGTATATTAAAAATCCGTTCCGCTTTAAATGAATTAAATCAGGTAAGAAATTTCGGTTGGTTAAATGATCAATGGCAAATGAAATGGAGCGAAACCTCAAGGGTTTTTCAGGGTTGCTGGTAAGAACTTTTATCAAAGATTTTCAAAATACTCAAACAGATGAAGTCCGAGCTAAATACGGCTACTTAAACGGATGGGCTTCTCTTTTGATCAACTTGGTGCTGGCGGGAGTTAAGTTTGTGCTTGGATTTTTTTCCGGCTCACAGGCATTGATCGCTGACGGGCTTCATTCGCTGGGTGATCTTTTGACTTCCCTGATTGTTTTGTTTGGCTTTGTTATTGCGAAGAAACCCAGGGACGAAAAACATCCTTATGGCCATGCGAACGCGGAGTTGATCGCCTCTTTGATCATGTCTGTTTTGTTGATTGTGGCGGGGTTCGAGTTTTTCAGAAATGGTGTTAGTGGCCTTTGGGAGGGACAATATCACCCCATCAAGGCGGACTGGATTACCTATCTTTTGCTTTTTGGTACGATTCTTTTTAAAGAATGGCTTTGGAAGTTTTCCAAAGCCCTTTCCAAGGCGATCGATTCAAAAGCACTGGAAGCCGATGCCTGGCATCACCGGCTGGATTCCTTAACCACGATTGTGGTTCTACTCGGTTTATTCGGCTCGACGCAGGGAATATTGTGGCTGGACGATGCGGTTGCTATTAGTGTAAGCGCAGTTATTATCTGGAGTGGGATTGATCTGGCCAAGGATTCAATTTCACCCTTACTGGGGGAAAATGTTCCGATTCAAACTATCAAGGAAATCAGAAAAATCGCTTTATTAAATCCTGGGATTTTCAACGTGCACGACGTTATGGTTCATCAATACGGACGGAAACTGTTTACCAGTCTGCATGTTGAAATATCGGAAGAATTATCCGCGGTGGAAATGCATGACCTTGCGGCGGAAGTCCAATTTAGATTGATGGAGCGTTTTGGTGGGGAGAGCATTATCCATGTTGATCCGATCGCCTCAAACACACCCCGTTACTTAGAGGTCACAGGGGTCTTAAATCAATTCATCGAATCAAATGAAGTATTGATCGAGTTTCACGATCTTCAGTTTAGAGATTATTTAGGTACTGAGGTAATCTACTGGGAATTCTCAATTGATCCATCGGTTATGGAAACCGAATATCCACAAATAAAAGAAGAATTGGCCGTCCAGCTTCAAAAAATCTGGTTAGATTCTCAACTGAATTTTTCTTTGGAACCGGGTTACAACATTCCGGCCTAATGAGATCCGTTCTTTTATTTGTTGACCATATCTCTGAGTTCTCGACCAGGTCTAAATACGGGAAGTTTTTTTGGCTTAACCTTGACCTTGGCACCGGTTTTAGGATTTCTACCCGTATACTCGCCGTATTCTTTGATTGAAAAAGAACCAAAACCCCTGATTTCAACCCGATCTCCATCCTGAACTGCTTTTTTAATCGAATTAAAAAACAGATTCACGGTTTCTCTGGCAACTTCAGTTTTTTGCTTGTTGTTGGTCGATTCGTCGAAATCATCCAACTGGATTACCAATTTTTCAATCAACTGAGATTTTTTCATTTTCATATTCTTAAATTCCTCCAAAAAAAGATTATTTTCCTTTACTTGATACCCATTTTCGCTTTTAAAGCCTCCAAGTCGGAGGATTGGGACGAGTTTGAGCTGGACGAATCGCTCAAAAGCGCTTGATTGATTTCATCGTCAATGGTGTGATTAATACTGGCAATATCACCGTATGCCTGTGCTAAGGCTTCTTCTTCGTCAACCTTCTGTTTCATTCGTTCCAGCATCTGTATCGTGCCTTTGGGATCAACACTGGAAAGCTGCTTGTTGATCTTGGTGGTCGCCTGCGCAGTTTTAGATCTGGCCTTTAGAGTGGTTAGCTCATTTTCATATTGTTGTATCTTCGATTTTAAACTCTCTATATTTTTTTGAAGCTTTCCGACCGCATTGGACTGATTATCGTTGAGATTCTTCGCCAATAAAAACCTTTTGCCCGATTCCTCTTTTCTGGAAAGTGCTTCTTTGGCGAGTCTGTCTGCGTCTTCCATCACCAGTTTACCGGACTGTCCCTGTTGCAATAGGGACATTGCTTTTCTTTCCCAGTCCAGCGATTCGTTCTTGTTTTTTTCCATGTCCCGCTGAGCCCTGATCTGGGTCGCCTTGACCTCCGCAAAACTTTGCATCGCTTTTTCAAGATCTGATTTTAATTCCCGGATTCCTTGCTCCGTCATTTTAACGGGGTCTTCCAGCTTATCAACAATAGAATGCGCTTCTGCGCTTCCCAAACTAAATACCCTTTGAAAAAATCCAGCCATAATTTCCTTATCTTATTCAGGATTGTTTAGGGAAATCAATTCCTTTGAATATTCCGCCAACCCTAAACTCAAACCGTTGATCGTTCCTTCGAACTCATTAAAGTCAAGATTTTCAAGTTGAAGGGTATCTCTGAAAATCATCTGATTTACGTCGTTGTCCAAAACAAAGGCACCATGGATCAAATTTCTGTTGATTTGAAGCAGTCTCTTAAAATGTTGTTCGGAAGGATTTTTTAAATGATAGATTAACTGTTCCATAATTAAGATTGGATACTCACAATCAATAACCATATGATAAATCCCCTTATCTTCATTATTAACCACGATCAATTCCTCAGAATCATCCTGCTTGATAATGTCTAGAGATAACCGGCCTGAAAAGTCAATAATTTTATCAAAATAGGAACTCATATCTATCAAACAAAAAAAATATTAACAAAAATAATTTCTTACTTCTTTATCCAAAAATAAACATTATGCTATAATTCAGTTATTTGCAAGAGTATCTTTTAGAAAAAAATGAATATTTAACTAAAAAACACTAGTAACAAAAAATCACCTAGCCACAATCATTGTTAGGTATTAAATACAATACTATGTCAACTATAATAACAGATGATTAAAAAAGCCGTTTCCTTTTATTCGAAGGAAGAAGGTTCATGGCTTCACGGTACTTTGCGACGGTTCGACGCGCGACTTTGATCTCGGCCTCCCGTAAAAGCACGTTTTTTATCTGAAGATCGGTGAAAGGCTTTTTCTTGTCTTCGCTTTCAATCATTTTTCTGATATAATCTTTGATTTTTTTCGATGAAATAACATCTCCGTCTCCTTGGTCGATCCCACTGGTGAAGAAATATTTCAGCTCGAAAATCCCTTGGGGAGTATAAACATATTTATTGGTGGTGATTCGACTGACGGTCGATTCGTGAACCTCAATATCTTCAGCGACATCCTTTAAGACGAGTGGTTTGAGAAAATCGATGCCTTTTTCAAAAAACTCATACTGATATTTCAGGATGCTCTTGGCGACACGAAAAATCGTCTTTTGTCTCTGTTCAATGCTTTTCATAAGCCAATCACCTGATTTGATCTTTTCTTGAAGGTAAAGATAAGTCATGTTTTGACTGTCGTTGCTTTTGAGTTTTTTTTGTTGTGATTGATCGTCTTTGGTGTTTTCGGCGATTTTTTGGTAATAAGGGTTGATCCTCAACTTCGGGATGGTCTCCTGGTTCATGTTCACCACATACTCCGCGCCTCTTTTATAGATAAAGACGTCCGGGATGATGTATTGGGTTACTTCACGGCCATAGGGCCTACCCGGTTTGGGTTCCAGTTCAGTGATCAACTGGTAGGCCTTGACGACTTCATTGATGTCCACTTTTTGGAGTCGGGCGATTTTCTTCAGGTCTTTTTGTTCCAAGTATTGCATGTTTTCCATAATGATTTTGTGCGCCAAACTATCCTTTAAGTTTAAAAAGACGATTTGCCGTTCGAGACATTCCTTTAAGGTTCTGGTGGCAACACCGGGTGGATCGAAATTTTGAATTTTTCTTAGCACCGTTTCCAAAACCCCGCATTGTTCATCCGAAATTGTAGACAGGTCTATTTCATTTTCCTCCTCGCTCAGGTCGTCAATGACCGGGGGTGGTTTCTTTTTGCCTTTCGTTTTTTTGTCTTCCTTTTGAAGCAACTCATGTCTGCTGTCGAAAAAAAGTTCGGGGTCCTTGGGTAAGGTCGGGGAAATTGTTTTGTTATCTAGGACCTTTTGAACCATTGTGCAAAGTTCCTCGGTAGAGGCTAAAAGTTCCCTCAAGGTGATCGAAAGATAACCGTCATCATCGATATTACCGATCAAATACTCGGCTATATCCGTTTCGGTTTCGCTCATTTTGGATATTTCAAGTTGCCAATAAAGATGATCCATCAGGCTTTTTGTCCTGGAAATAGTGGCTTCAAGGGGATTTGAATCGTCATCGCCATCGTGGTGATGTCCCTTGGATTCCTGGATAACACCTGCTCCCCCCTCAATATAGCTTTGCCATTCATCATCATAGCTGAGTTGCGATTGCTCTTCCATCAGGTCTTTAGCTTCAGGCTCGTCCTTCTTTTGTGTTTCCTCATCCGCGTCCTTTTCAACCGGCTGTACCTCTAGGGTCGGGTTTTCGAGGAGAGCCTGATCGATCAGTTCTTCCAACTCAACGCGTGAGAGCTGAAGTAGTTTGATTGCCTGCTGTAGTTGGGGGGTCATGATGAGCTGCTGGCTCATCCTCATTTCCAACCCCATCCGCATGTTAACCATTATTATCGCTTAATAGAAGAGTTTTGAGTTTAACGGCCTGCGTTTATCAAGCCTGCGCGACTGAAATATTATTTTTCTCAAAAAAGCATGTCGAACGAACCTGATTTGCTTTAAATCGATTGTAGTAAATTTACGATCAACAAATCAAGTCAATCTTTCTCATCCGGGTTTTTTATATCCGTTTCGTCTTCATTTTCCCATAAAATCTGCTCTGAGGAGAGCCTTTGCGTTTTATCCCTGATAAAATATAAAACGCCGATGCTGATACCCGCTAAAACAAGGGATAGCTTGATATCATCGCCAAATTCCAAGTCCAGCAAAACGACCTGGGGAATACTGTAAGAAAGATAGGCGATCTGCGCGAAAAAAAAAATTAAAATCACAATGGATGAAATGCGCCTCAACATGCCTGCTGCCTCGTTAATTGATTTAAAGTATAACCCCAGAAATTTCCCATTTCCATATCTAAAAATGCGCCCGCGTCGATATTCTCACCCTTTAAAGCCAGATCAAGAGGCCATATCGGTCGCTGATCCAAAAAAAGTCTCCCGGTGGTGAGTGACTCCGCGCCATCGGCCTTTAGGTTTAAATCAAAATCCGCTCTCACTTCCATCCAGCTTTTCCGATGACTTTCCAGGTATTCAATTTGATTGAAAGACCCAAGGCAACGAATGGGGTTTAAAAATCGGATAATAAAAAAAACGAGGATCAAACCTGGTGAGTACTCCTGGGATAACAGCTTATCAATTATATAATCTTTATCAAAAGCTATCAAGCCACTCTTTTTACCTTGAAGCTTTCCATCAATCAGAAAGAGATTCTCGATTTTTTGTGATTTTTTGCCCTGGTATCCAGAGAGGAACAAGGAGTTTTGCCTAAAGAGGCCGGAGAATCTCTTTTGCGTTATAGAGGAAAAGAGTAGCGATTTTATCGGGTGATCCCTATTTCCTTTAAGAATGGCGATTAAATATCGTCGAACAACCTGATTAATATCGAAAATCAAAAATGGATTTTTCAAAAAAACATGTTCTTGAAGGTGGGCGCAGGCGCGGCTTGCCCAGCGAGAGTATAACTGGTTTTCCATAGGAGGTAAAATGATTTTCCTAAGATCGGGCGTGAAGTCTCGGTAAGTGTCCGTTAATGAAGTTTCAATCCGGGTTCCATAAACAAGCTGGTCTCTTGATTTAGAAGGGATGAGGCTGATCCTTGACTCTTGATCACCATGAAGTGATCTTTCCTTTTGAGAGCGCAGAGACTGGTTATAAAGTCTTGAATTTCGCTCAAGCAATTGTTCCAAAGGGATATCCCCATAACTCAAGGCCCCGCTCCAGGCGGTATTTGAAAAAGCAACCCCGGAATTGGCCGCGACAAGATAGATTTGATTTTCTAAAAGCCCACTAAGACAGGTCAAATCGATCGTGGTAAAGGTCGGACCATGAGTCGGAGTGACGTGGTGAGCTGTTTGAAGGACCGGCGCAGCCATCAGTTGGGAGCATGCCTTTTCGGTTAAAGAAACCGAGTAGCCCGTCTGTTCCCATTCATATCGAAAGGATTCAAGCAGGATGTCCTCGATTATTCCTGGTGATTTTAAAAAAAGTTGTTTCGAGTATTCCCTTAAAGGGGTATGCTGGTGTTTCAGAAAAATATTCGTCAACGCGGGGTGGGACTCCCTGAGCTTTTCAAGCTGGGTTTTATTTAGCATGATTGATCGACGATGGCTACGATTTTGCGTTGAAGTCCGTAAAAGTCACCTTGACTCATCACGAGCAGGATATCTCCTTTTTGAAGATCTTTGGTGACATGCTTGAGAATCCCATCCGCATCTTCGATCTGGCAGGCCTTTTTTCCGGCGGCTTTCAACTCGCCAATGATGCCATTAATATCTAGTCTTTGATTTTCAGGGATATTTTCCATGCGGTGAAGCCTGGAAAAAGTGATTTGATCGGCCATCTGAAAGGCGCCGGCCATTTTTTCCTGATGAAAATTCCTGACAGAGGTGTTGCTTCTGGGTTCGTAGATCGCGTGGATTCTTGACTTGGGCCAACATTGACGCACCGCATTGATGGTCGCGGAAATAGCGGTGGGGTGATGGGCGAAATCATCAAAAACCATAATTTCTTCGTTTTTAGATACCTTTTGAAGCCGTCGCCTGACGTTCTTAAAGCTTAAAAAAGCCTCCTGAACCGCCGCAGGTTCAATTTTTTCATGCAGGGCCAATAAAAAGACAGCGGTTGCGTTTTTGACGTTAAACTCCCCCAAGAGAGGAACCCGAAGATGATAGATCATCCCTTTGAAGCAGATTTCAAAACTCATGGCCAGCTGATTCTCGATTGGCGAAACGTTTTTTATCTGAGCGTCCAGACCATCTGAGAATCCAAAGCTCAAAAAAGGGGTATAGCCGGTTTTAACGACTTCCATGGCATTCTCGTCATCGCCGTTAACCACGATTAAACCGTTATCGGGAACCTGCCTTAGCATCAAGGAGAAGGATTTTTTTATTTCGTTTAGAGAGTTGAATATATCGGCGTGGTCAAACTCGATATTATTGATGATCAATAAATCCGGTAGGTAATGAAAGAATTTAGAGCGTTTATCGAAAAAACAGGTATCATATTCATCGCCCTCAACCACAAAATAGCCGCCCTTTTTAACATCCATCGAGGAGGTGCCGAAATTCTCGGGCATCCCCCCGACTAAAAAACCGGTGGATTTACCGCAAGAGCTAAAGACATGGCTCGCCAATGAGGTGGTGGTGGTTTTGCCGTGGGTTCCGGTAATCACCACTGAGCGATTGCCGCGGATAAAATCGTTTTTTAAAAGCTCTGCCATCGAAAGATAATGCAGGTGCTCCCTCAGGGCGTACTCGACCTCGGGATTGCCACGGCTCAAGGCATTACCCAGAACCACAAAACCAGGCCTCGGATTAAGATTATCCGCGCTGTAGCCCTGCGCGACCGGAATCTGGTTTTGCTCCAGAAAATCCGACATGGGCGGATAGACATTCTCGTCCGAACCCGTTATGAAGTGTCCCCTGTTTTTGAGCAAGACTGCCAGGGATGCCATGGCAGTTCCGCATATCCCTGAAAAATGGTAATGTTTTTTTATCATTTTAACTAACGCCGGAAATAATTATTCGTAATTGAAGCATAGATATTCATGGCAAATATCTCTCAAAAATCAGGGAATTGCCGCGACCAAATCGATCTCAACGGCGGCCCCCTTAGGCAACTCCTTGATCCCCACTGTGCTTCTGGCGGGTTTTTGATCCCCAAGGTACTCCCCGTAGATCTGGTTGATTATTTGGAACTGGGTCATATCGCTTAAGTAGATCGTGGTTTTAACGACATGCTCCCAGGACAGCCCCGCCTCTTTAAGCACCAAGGCGAGGTTCTCCATAACTCTTCTGGTCTGCTCGGCGATACCTCCTTTAATCATTTCCCCTGAAACCGGATCGAGCGGTATCTGACCGGAACTAAAAAATAATCCGTTGGCGATCATTCCGTGGGAATAGGGACCGATGGCTTCTGGCGCATCTTTGGAAACGATTTTTTTAATCATGGGACCTCTATTTTATTATTTCATATTTGTTGCCAGGGCCTAATACTCAGCCACATGCCACTCAGCCATATTACCAAAGGATTTAACGTTTGGATACCAAAGGCTAAAAAATTGAACGGCTTGGCCGAGCTCATGGTCAATCAAGTTTTCTCTAGATATGTCTTAATACAACTCCTTTGTTTCTGTCACCGCGCAAAATAGTTTGGCTGACTAATGGGCTTCCAACCAGTTCGTCCCGTTACCGATATCGACCACCAGGGGGACCTTCAGCTCGCAGGCTCTTTCCATGACTTGCTTGATTTGGACTGAAAACGCCGTAGCTTGGCTTTCTTCAACTTCAAAAACCAATTCATCATGCACCTGAAGAATCATCTTGGCATCGGTTCCTGAATTTTTAATCCAGTCCTGGGCCTTCAGCATGGCCATTTTGATCAAATCCGCAGCCGAGCCTTGAATAGGGGTATTGATCGCGATCCTTTCAGCCCCGGTTTTGATCATGTGGTTTTTTGAATCGATGCCGGGAATTTTTCGTTTTCTTTGAAAAAGGGTTTCCACATAACCCTTCTCGCGACAAAATTCGATGGTCTTATTCTGAAAGGGTTTGATCGACGGGTATTTCCGGTAATAGGCCTCGATAAATTCTTGGGCTGTTTTGTTGTTGACCCCGATTTCTCCAGCCAGACTGTAGGCTCCCATGCCATAGATAATACCGAAATTAATGGCCTTTGATGCCCGCCTTTGATCTGAAGTGACCTCCGTTTCATCGACCCCGAAGACGGCCGCCGCGGTCTGGGTATGAATATCCAGACCATTTTCAAACACCTCGATGAGCGCTTCGTCATCGCAAAGATGCGCTAAAATCCTAAGCTCGATTTGAGAATAATCCGCTGAAACCAGCCTGTAACCTTCCTCGGAGACAAAACCTTTTCGAATGTTGCTGCCATCCAGGCCCTTGATCGGAATATTTTGCAGATTAGGATTTACCGAACTGAGTCGGCCGGTCGCGGTCCTGGACTGCATAAAAGAAGTATGCACCCGGTTGGTCCTGGGGTGGATTAATTGGGGCAAAACCTCAAGGTAGGTGTTGATCAGCTTGGTTTTGCTGCGGTAATTCAGCATGAGTTTGGCGATGGGGACTTCAAAAGCCAGTTTTTTAAGGGTCTTTTGATCGGTTGAAAAACCGGTCTTGGTTTTTTTTATACCCTTGGTGATCTCCAGCTTCTCAAAAAGAATCCGGCTCAACTGCTGGGTGGAGTTCAGATTGAACTCCTCGCCGGCCAAACCGTAGATCTCTTCGCTGATGATCACGATCTCTTGTTGGTGTTTTTCTTTTAGCTCGTTGAGATAATCCTTGTTGATTTTTATCCCATGACTTTCCATCTCCGCTAAAATCTTCAATAATGGGAGTTCCATATCCAGGTAGAGTCCCTCCAGATTTTGCTCGATTAGATTGGGATAAAGTTTTTGATGTAGCATGAAAGTCACCTCGGAGTCTTCCGCCGCGTATTTCAGAGCGATATCAAGCGGTACTTTAGCAAAGGGGATCTGGCTCTTGCCTTTTCCCGTGACTTCCTCATAAGTGATGTTGTGATGTCCCAGATGCCTTTGAGCCAACTCATCCAGCCCATGACGATTTAAGTCTGCGTCCAGGAGATAAGACTCCAGCATGCTGTCGAATATCGGGCATTTAAGCTCAATACCGTAGTTTTTCAAGACCAGTATCTCGTACTTGATATTCTGTCCGATAATCGCCAGATCTTTGTTTTCAAAGACCGGCCTTAAAATCGACAGGGCTTGGAGCAAATCGATCTGTTTGTGATCGGATTGATGACAAAAAGGGATATAAACAGGGTTACCGCTTCCCCAGGCAAAAGAAATCCCGACTATTTCAGCGTCCAAAACATTCAGCGAGGTGGTCTCAAAGTCCATGGCGATTTCCCGCTGTTTGATAAAAATTCCCACCAGTTCCCTGAGCCTTTCCTCCTCCAAGACCAACTCGTAGCGATCATAATCGAGAACCTTGGATAAATTTTCCTGAAGGCTGTTTTCATCGGTCAGGCCGGATGCCTGAGTTTTAAGCAAATCATCTTTGCGAAAGGACATCCGGACGTAGAATTCTTCTAGTTTATCATAATCGGGCGGCTTGACCAAAAAATCATCTAGCTCAACGCTTAAATCGAGATCGGTTTTGATCTTGGTGAGTCTCAGACTTAGATCAACCATCTCTTTTGAATCGATGATCTTCTCTTTGAGCTTGCCCTTGAGACTTTCCGCGTTTTGATAGATTCCTTCGATCGATTTGTATTCCGAGAAAAGATTTTGCGCGGTTTTGGGTCCGACACCCTTGGCTCCGGGGATGTTATCGGAGCTGTCGCCCACAAGGGCCAAATACTCCGGAATCTTCTCTGGAGTGACACCGAATTTTTCTTTGACTTCCTTTGGGGTAAAAAGAAATCGCTTCATGGTATCGAGCATGAAAACCGAATCGGTCACCAGTTGGGTTAAATCTTTATCACCCGAAATGATGGTGATCTTTATTTGGTTTTCAAACTTCTTTGTCAAAGTGCCGATAATGTCGTCCGCCTCATACCAGTCAAGCCTCAGGGTCTTCACACAGAGGCAATCGACCAACTCGAAAATCGGATCGAACTGAAGCTTGAGATCCTCGGGCGGCGCGCCCCGGTTGGCCTTGTAGAGAGGGTAGATCTCGTTTCGGAAAGTATCTCCCGGGCTGTCGAAAATCATGGCGATATGGGTCGGCTTCTGGTCTTTTATGAGATTGTTTAGCATGTTCTTAAAACCCATCACCGCGTTGGTGGGGAGCCCTTCCGAATTGGTTAGATCAGCTTTGACGGCGTAAAAGGCCCTGAAGATATAGCTACTGCCATCGACTAAAAGAAGGTGAGAATCCATCGGCATTGAGGTTTTTTGTTTATTATCCATTTTTGATTAAAGACGACTAAAAGCACATTATTGTCTTTTCTGGAGAAATGATCAATTCGGATCGAAAAAAAAGATTTTTATTCATCCGGTTCTTGCTAGACTATTAATTCATTTGAAAATATGATAATAAGATCGGATAAGATAAAAATGATAACGGTGGCAATTTGATTCATTCAAATGATTTCCGATTTTCCTTAAAACAAGTTTTACAAACACCTCAAATTCATACAGAATATTAAGATAATAACTTATATAGTCGATGTTCCGGCTATTTTTAAAAACATATTTGATTAAAAAGCATGAAGAGCCAAAAAAAAGATCCTATTGCAAGTGAAACCATCGACAAAAAAACCTCCGAGTCTAATGGATTAAGTAACGGGCTATCTGATGTTGATCAGCTGATAGCGGCTTTTAAGAGGAGGATGATGTTGACGGTGGCTCATGATCTTGGAACTTCCAGCGATCATGACAAGTATAATGCTCTGGCTTATGCGATCAGAGAAGAAATGATCCGCAAATGGATACAGACCCAGGCTCATTACTATAAGGTCAACCCCAGGAGGATTTATTATTTGTCATTGGAATTTCTTATGGGAAGAACCCTCGGAAACGCCTTGATCAACCTCGGTTTAACCGAAACGGTCAGCCAGGCGATGGAACAACTGGGATTTGATTTCGAGAGGATTCAAAACCGCGAATGGGACGCAGGACTTGGAAATGGTGGCTTGGGAAGGCTGGCCGCCTGTTTTTTGGATTCAATGGCCACTCTGGAGCTACCAGCGTACGGTTACGGCATTAGATACGAATACGGGATGTTCAAGCAGAAAATCGAGCATCAACAGCAAACGGAATACCCCGATAACTGGCTCAGGCTTGGAAACCCATGGGAAATTAAAAGAACGGTGGATCATTATCCAATCCATTTCATGGGAAGGGTCGATACTTACAGGGACAAGGACGGCGAACTCCAAAGCAAATGGATCGACACCCAGACGATGGTGGCGATCGCCTCGGACGTACCTATCCCTGGTTATCAGACCAACACGGTCAACACCCTGAAACTTTGGACGGCGGCTTCGACCCGTGAATTCAACTTGGCGAACTTCAACAGCGGTGATTATATCGGCGCGATCTTAGAGAAGCATCAGTCCGAAGTGATTTCCAAAGTGCTTTATCCCAACGACAACAATTACGAGGGCAAGGAACTTAGACTCAAGCAACAGTATTTCATGGTGTCGGCATCATTGCAGGATATCTTGAATCGTTTAAAAAAATGCAAGGACAAAGTCGAGGACCTGCCCCTTAAAGCAGCAATCCAGTTAAATGACACTCACCCTTCGATCGCGATCGCCGAGTTGATGAGAATTCTAATGGATGACCACCATTTTACCTGGGACAAGTCCTGGGACATCACCACTCGTACCTTCGCCTATACCAATCACACCGTTTTACCAGAGGCTCTGGAGAAATGGCCTTTGTCTTTGATGGAAAGGGTACTTCCCCGTCATATGCAGATCATCTTTGAGATCAATCAGCGTTTTTTAAACTTCGTATCGGCTAATTTCCCTGGCGATTTCGAGCTAAGGGAACGGCTTTCGATCATTCAGGAAGGGGAACCCAAGAACGTCAGAATGTCCCATCTGGCCATCATCGGCAGTTTTAGCGTTAACGGTGTGGCCGAACTGCATAGCAAGCTTTTGCGAGAAGGGATCTTTAAGGATTTCTATCAGATTTTCCCTAATAAATTCAATAATAAAACCAATGGGATCACCCCAAGACGATGGCTTAAAAACGCCAATCCTCTGCTTTCGGGGTTGATCACAAAAAAAATCGGGGATGCCTGGATTAAGGATCTGGAGCATCTAAAAGAACTTGAGGCCTACCACGACGACGAAGCTTTCCGTGAGGAGTGGATGGCGATCAAGCGGGAGAACAAAAAAAGTTTGATCCATCTGATCAACCGCAGTAACAAGATGAATTGGGACATCAATCTCGATTCGATTTTCGATGTTCAAGTCAAAAGAATGCATGAATACAAAAGACAGCTTTTAAACCTGTTTCATGCCTTAAAAATCTACAATCAGATCAGATCCGGTGATGTCCAGGATATCGTGCCCAGAACGATTATTTTCTCGGGTAAAGCTGCGCCCGGCTATGTCATGGCCAAAGAAGTCATCCACCTTATCAACGCGGTGGGAGATATCGTCAACAACGACAAGAAAGTTGGAGATTTGCTGAAAATTATTTTCATTCCCAACTATGGGGTGACTCTGGCCGAGACCATCATTCCAGGCTCTGACCTTTCGGAGCAAATCTCGACCGCCGGCATGGAGGCATCGGGAACGGGCAACATGAAATTCGCCCTGAACGGGGCTTTAACGATCGGTACTTTGGATGGGGCCAATATCGAAATAATGGAAGAGGTTGGTCAGGATAATATTTTTATTTTTGGCCATACCGAAGAGGAACTCAGAGAGTTGAAGCAATCCGGTTATAATCCGAGGGACTATTACGAAAATGACGCCGAGTTAAAACTTCTTTTGGATCAGATCAACGAGGGGTATTTTTCGCCTAATGACCGGGACGCTTTTAAGCCGATCTTTAACCGACTGGTCAATGAGGGCGACCATTATTGCCTGTTGGGTGATTTTCACAAATATATCGAGAGCCAAAAACAGGTCTCCGAGACCTATTTGAATCAGGAAAAATGGGCGCGCATGTCCATTTTAAACGTAGCCAGGATCGGGAAATTCTCATCAGACAGAGTGATAAGGCAGTATTCGGAGGAAATATGGAAAGTCGATCCTTGCGCATGGCAGGAGCCAATCGAGGGATAACTTTTCTAAATTGAATTATCAGCTTTTCTCATCGAACCTGAATTAATCAAAGGGTTCGTTTTCGCTTGAAGCTTTATTGATGGATAGTTATTAAAAGTCAATCCCGATGGGGAATTTATCGTCCATAAGAGACAAAATGCCGAACTTTAAATTGCACGTGAAAAGGCTATCATGAACTTGGTCATAACAATTATCTCTTTGCTCATGATTATCGATGCGCTGTTTACCCTCTTGAATCTATCGAAGATGGAGTCGCTTATCCATTCTTTTTTCCCGGGCATGAACCTTAAAAAAATCGCCCTTGTCGAGGGAGGGGCTGGGGGGATGATTCTATTGATCAAACTTTCGACCCAAAGTTTGACTTAGGTGTTTGTCAAAGATCGATTTCCTTGATATCGAGAGTTCAAAAACTATTAATCTCACGTAGCGATTAGCTGGAGGAATTAAAATTGTACAATAAATTTATCACCATCGTCGTTATACCACAAAAGACTTCCCTTGTCCGAAAGTTCAAGATTTCCAATGTCCTACTTCCTTTTATTCTTATTGGAGCCTTGGTGTTCGTTATCGGCTGGATCTGGGTCATCTTCGATTATTTTTCAGAAAGAACCAACCAACGAGAGCATATCATTAAAAAAGAGCAGTTCAATCAGCAGGACTTGATAACCAACCAATTTTTCGATGAATTCGAAAGGGTTCAAATGCATCTCAACCATTTAGCTGGTATCAATAACAAGCTTAGAGCCTTTACCAGTCTGGGGCAGGGGGCCACAACGAAAGGCGCAGAGAATTCACAACAATTTCAGGAAAAAATCGAGGTCGCCAAAAAGGAGGGTATCATCAATGTGATTGCCTCAGATACAACAGAAATTAATATCGATCAGATCGAGCGAGAAAAAAACTACCATCTTTTGATCAGCTTTCTGAGCAACAATGAAAATCCACTGAACCGAATCCCAAACGGTTGGCCGGTCAAAGGTTTTTTGAACAAGGAATTCGGAATCATCAAAGATCCATTTACGGGGCAGGTCAGACCCCATCACGGGATTGATATTTCCACTCAACTTTTTTCGCCGATTATTTCGCCGGCTAATGGTTATGTTACCTTTTCCGGTAAGGATGATTATTACGGAAATCTTTTAATCATTGATCATGGCAACGGATTTTTGACACGTTATGGCCATTTGGCCAGAGCCGAAGTCGAAAAGGGAGAAATCGTAAAAAGAGGCCGTACAATCGCTCAAGTTGGAAATACGGGCAGGACGACCGGACCGCATTTGCACTACGAGGTCATCTTTAATAGGGTTCCTCAAAATCCGGTTAAATACATTCATAATTGACTCATTTGATATTTAAAAGTTAATTATTATAAATTACCATTGTAATATAGCCAGCAAACCCATAAAAAATCAACTTGCCGATTTTTTGCTTCTTGAAGATAAGGGTAACAACAGTTATAATATTAGAAAAACAGATTTTTTAATTTCTTACGACGTTAAAATCGTTGTGATTTATGATAGGTTTTAATAAAGAGGCATATGAGTGATCAAGATTATCATGACGACAAGGAAGAACAAGTCAAGCCTGAGGAAGGAAAGGAAGACCAGGAACCAAAGGAAATAGAAACCGACGTGGAAATGGAAGATCCCCCTCCCTCAATCAAACCCACCAAATCTAAGGGACAGACAAAGGGCAGTGGCGCACCCTATGGCATCATTATGCCAAAGATCGATATTTTCCCAGAGACATTGGGAATTATAGCGGTTCACCATAGGCCGCTGTTTCCCCATATGGTCATACCACTGGTAGTGGAAGGTGAGCTTTACCAAAAAACCATTAAGATCGCTCAAAAATCGGAGCCCAGTTTTATCGGCATCCTGCTGGCTACTTCCAAATTTGATTCGGAAAATCCAAGGATCGAGGATCTTTATCATTATGGCGTTGTGGCTCGTATCGCCAAGGTGTTTTCTCAAGACGAATTCAGCAGCCAGATTCTTTTGGACGTGATGGAAAGAATCCGGATCGTTAAACCGCTGGGGATCAAACCGACCATGGTGGCTCAAGTGGAATACATCCGCCAAGGCAAGATAAAAATAGATGACGAAATCCGTGCGTTTAGTCGAGAGATCCTATCCAACATGAAGGAGTTGATTAGGCTTAACCCTTTAATTAAAGAAGAACTCAACCAGTTCATCAATCAGATCAGCATTGATGATCCCAGTCGGCTCGCAGACTTCGCGGCGACTTTAACTTCGGCTGACAAAGCGGAACTACAGGCTATCGTAGAGGCCATACCGATCATCAACCGACTTGGAAAGACCCTGTTGCTGATAAAAAAGGAGTTGGAACTTAGTCGTCTACAGGCTGAAATCTCCCAAAAGATTGAGCAAAGAATTTCGGATCATCAGAGGGAATTTTTCTTAAAGGAGCAGTTAAAGGAAATTCAAAAAGAACTCGGTATCAGTAAAGACGATAAGACTCAGGAGATCGAAAAGCTCCAAAAAAAGGCCGCGAAATTAAAATTTTCACCTGAGGTCGAGGAGCGCTACAAAGAGGAAATGAATAAAATCTCCATGCTTGATGTTCAATCTCCGGAATTCAACGTATCCAGGAACTACCTCGACTGGATCACGACCCTCCCCTGGGGTATCTTTTCAAAAGATAATCTCAATATCCAAAAAGCGGAAAAAATCTTAAATAACGACCATTACGGTCTCGAAGATATTAAGGAAAGGATTCTGGAATTTATCGCGACCCTAAAACTCAGAAACCAGATCGCCGGTACGATCCTTTGTTTTATAGGACCTCCTGGAGTTGGCAAGACCTCGATCGGAAAATCGATCGCTCGTGCTTTGAACCGTAAATTCTACCGTTTTTCGGTTGGAGGCATGAGAGACGAAGCCGAAATCAAAGGCCACCGCCGTACCTATATCGGAGCTATGCCAGGAAAATTCATCCAGGCTCTCAAAATCACCAAATGCGCCAATCCCGTAATCATGCTCGATGAGATCGACAAGATCGGCAACAGCTTCCAGGGAGACCCCGCAAGCGCCCTTTTGGAGGTGCTGGACCCGGAACAAAACACCGCATTTTTGGATCATTATCTTGATGTACCTTTTGATCTATCCCAGGTGATGTTTATTACCACCGCAAATCAACTCGACACCATCCCGCCCGCTCTTTTAGACCGGATGGAGGTCTTAAGGCTTTCAGGCTACATCACCCAGGAGAAACTCAAGATCGCCCAGAAGTACCTGGTTCCAAAACAAAGGAAGGCCCATGGATTAAAATCCCCTAGTTTCAATATGTCCCAGGCGGCACTCAGAAAGATAATCGATGGTTACGCCAGAGAGGCCGGAGTCAGGAATCTGGAAAACCAGATCAAGAAAATTTGCCGCAAGGTCGCGGCCGAGATTGTCCGAGAAGGAAAAGACAGGAACTTCGTGATCAATGTTCAAGACGTTGAAAAATATCTCAAAAGCCCGGTTTTCGAGCAGGACGAAATCATTGGCAGAGACAAGCCGGGAGTCGTTACCGGTCTTGCGTGGACCAGCATGGGAGGCGCTGTCCTTTCCATTGAGGCGGCCAAGATCCCATCCGAACAAAAGGGTTTTAAACAAACCGGCCAACTGGGAGATGTGATGGTGGAGTCCTCTGAGATCGCCTATAGTTACGTCAACTCGAATATGGAACTTTTTAAGGAGCACCTTTCCTTTTTTAAAGAGCATTTAATTCATCTGCATGTGCCCGCAGGAGCCACTCCCAAGGATGGACCTTCAGCCGGAGTGACGATGGCAACCGCTCTAATATCCCTGATGTTAAATAAACCCGTTGTTCCGAAAACGGGAATGACCGGAGAATTGAGTCTCACAGGGGAGGTCCTGCCGATTGGGGGTTTGAAAGAAAAAATCATCGCAGCTCGACGTACGGGATTAAAGCAAATTATCGTTCCCTATCAAAACAAGAAGGATTATTTGGAATTGCCCGATCACCTCAAAGAGAAGATTAAGGTACACTTTGCCAAAACCTACCCGGAAGTTTATCAATTCGCTTTTAATCAAAGCTTTCCCAAAGTTAAAAACCGTAGGGCACCTCAAACCAAATAAAATATTATTAAAATTAAAATAGGAAAGGAGCCCCAAGTTTTGACAGTTTTTCAGGTCATTTAAGTATCCCTACTTTTTATTACTTATACTGCCCGCATGCCCTTAAAATAAGGATTCCTGTATGATATGCCATATAGGGCGTTGTCATTGTCCAGCCCTTTGTGGTATGCAAGGTTTAAATAAGACAACAAAGTACCAATCTAACCAAAAAAGAGTTTGATAATTTTATGAACCGATATTTCAAACATCAATGGATTTTTATCCTGATTGTTCTTTCATTGGGCGTCATTGCCCAGAACCTTTATGGTTTCGACAAGGAAGCCTTGGATAAACTTCTTAAGACGAGAACCTGTGAGGGGTGTAATCTTGAGGGCGCGAAATTAAAGGATCAGGATCTCACGGGAGCCAATCTAAAGGGAGCCAATCTAAACAAGGCCAATCTCATGGGTTCTAACCTTCAGGACGCAGACCTAAATGGAGCCAGCTTCAATCAGGCGTTTTTTGAAAACGCGATTTGGATCAACGGAGAGATATGCAAAAAGGGATCTTTTGGAAAATGCATGAATGAAACGCTTGCGAATTTCGTCAAGACCAAAAACTGCGCGAGATGCAATTTGTCATTTTCAGGACTACGTGACGCTTACCTAAGGGGAGCCTACTTACCCGGGGCTAAATTGATCGGGGCTGATTTAAGCAATGCTGTGCTGGTCGATAGTGATCTGACGGATGTTGACATGAGTGGAGCCAATTTATCCAACGCCAATTTAAGAGGTTCCAAGATTCAGGGGGTTCAGTTTCAAAACGCGAATTTTTCCGGCGCGATTTGGATTACGGGTGATATATGCAAAGAAAATTCGATCGGGATGTGCCTGACGAGTCAATGGGATCATTTTTTAGAGAACAAAAATTGTCTCAAGTGCAGTTTAACCCTGATTCGACAGAAAAATCTTAATTTAGAAAACGCAAAACTTCTCGAATCAGACTTAAGAAACAGCAATTTTTCCGATTCCAATTTTTCCAATACTCAGTTGGATCGGTCCAATTTCAGCAACTCTATCTTGTCAAAGAGCAATTTTACCAATAGCAGCCTTAAAAATACCATCCTGCAAAAAACGAATTTGGATAATTCCAATTTTACTCTGGCGGATTTATCGGGAGCCGATTTAAGCGGTTCGGAATTAAAAAAAGTCAGGTTTGACAGAACCAAGCTTGAAGGAGCCCGGCTTATGGCGGCGAATCTTTCAAACTCTAGCTTTATCGAAGTCGATTTCAAGGATGTTGACCTAAGGGATACCAATTTAGAACAGGTCGAATTTGAAAAAGTGGATTTTTCAAATGTACAGTTGGCGGGCGCAAACTGGATTAACGGATTGAGCTGTCTTGAGGGATCTGTTGGATTTTGCGTAACCAAGAACACCCAAAAGGCTATGACAGAAAAGAAGTGCGAGGGATGCAGTATCCCCTACGGCTTCTTTTTTAAAAGGGATTTAAATCATGTCAATTTAAAAGGGGCTAATCTTTTCAGGTCGAATTTTATGTCTACGGATCTCACACATGCCCAAATTGAAAAGGCCAATTTGACTCAATCAAGTTTTTTGAACGCGGATTTATCGTTTGTCGATATGACAAATGCCAACTTTACCGATAGTATCTGGGTGGATGGGGAGCCCTGCTTAAAAGGCTCTATTGGCCGATGTATCACCGCGCCGCTCGTTAAACTTCTTGATAGCAAAGCCTGTAAGGATTGCTCCTTGGTTTTTGCCAACCTGCGAAAAACCAAGCTATCCTGGTTTAATTTCCAAAACGCCAAACTAAAGGGTACAAACTTCACAGAAGCCAATCTTGCGGGAGCTTTTTTTGAAAACGCGGATCTCACCAACGCCAATTTCACCAAGGCTAATCTGGTCAGTAGCGAGTTTATCGGGGCAAAACTGGATGGGGCCGATTTCACCGGCGCTGACCTTAGCGGAGCTACCTGGAGCGATGGTAATGTATGCAGGATTCCTTCAATAGGAAAGTGCGAGTTATAGTTAATTTATGAGGTTTTTTCCAACGAATGGAAACCGTTGGGATTGGCAATCGATACTTGATATAAATGATGCGAAACAAACCGGACCTTTTAGTTTTGGCGGCAGGATTGGGAAGCCGTTATGGAGGCTTGAAACAGCTTGATGGCGTTGGACCCTGCGGTGAAAGCATCATGGAATACTCCATTTTTGACGCTAAGAAAGCGGGTTTTGAAAAAATCGTTTTTGTGATCAAAAAAGCCATTCAAAAGGATTTTAAATCCCAGATCCTAAGTAAAATAGAAGGATTCATCGATTTTGATATCGTTTTTCAGGAAATCGATTCCCTTCCGGGAGGTTTTAACCGTTCAGTGGAAAGAAAAAAACCTTGGGGAACGGGTCACGCGATCTTATCGGCAAAGGATAAGATTATAAACCCCTTTGCTGTTATCAATGCAGATGATTATTATGGCCCGGGAGCTTTTGATAGGATGGGCGACTACCTTAGGGCCCCTGATGGAGATTCTACTGAGTTCTCGCTGCTTGGATACCGATTAGAGAATACTCTGTCACTCAATGGAAGTGTTTCCAGGGGCATTTGTGAAATCAAGGACGGATTTCTCACAACCTTGACTGAAAGAACGCGAATTTCCAGGGAGCTTGAAGGGGTTTTCTATCAGGGGAAAACCAAAAACATCCCCATTGACCCCAAAGCCTGTGTGTCCATGAATTTTTGGGGATTTACTCCCCTGATCTTTAAGTTGCTCGAAGATCGGTTTTTACTGTTTGCCAAGAAACACCACCAAAGCCTCAAAGAGGAATTCATGATCACTGAGCCGATCGATTACGCGATTCAAAATAAAATCGCCCGCATAAAAGTCCTTCCGGTTAATGAAAGGTGGATGGGAATTACTTACCCGGATGACAGGAAAAGAGTACAACAAGGGATTGCAGACTTGGTCAGTGAGGGTGTATATCCGGAAAATTTATTCTCTGTTTTGTAGTTTGTTTTGAGAATTTGTCTTTTAAATAAATCACCGCATCTTGCATCGTACTAATATTCATATATAATTATATTAAATCCTGCGAATTATTTATTTTATTTTATAAAAATGCTTCAAGAGCATTGCATATTGCGAATTTTTAGTATAAATCTTTTCAAGATAAATAAGACAGTTTTTTAAGGACAGCTGAGCTTGCGAGGAATGTCTTTAGAGAAAGTCACAGTAAAAAAACTTGTTAAGATTGTTTTTTTTCTATTTTATTGATCGACTATTAAAATGTTCTACGTTAAGGTAGTTCATTTTAATAGGAAAATGATCCATTTTTTAAAACTAAGAATTAAAGGGGCTATATGGCAAATATTTCAAAAAAGGAGCTGGTATCCAGAATCGCTTCCGCAACAGACCAATCAAAAGCTCAGACAGAAAAAGCGCTGAACGCGACATTGGATTCGATCAAAGAATCTCTTTCAAAGGGAGATGATGTATCTCTTATCGGTTTCGGAACGTTTACCACTTCGAAAAGAGCAGAAAGAGAAGGAAGGAACCCAAAAACAGGCGAGAAAATCAAAATTAAGGCGGCTACTGTGCCTAAATTTAGACCAGGCAAGGCTTTGAAGGATGCCGTGAACTAATATTTGCTGTAATCCAGTTGTTTTATGAGTACTATCAAAGGCGGGCATTCTTCTATGGAATTCTCGCCTTTTTTATTACCGCAGGTTGAGTATCCCCGCTTCATTTCCCCCTTGGCTTTTCTGTAACCCTAATAACGACAACATTTCTCTTCATTTAAATCAATATTTTTTTAACGCTCAAACCACGAAACAGCACCAGGATTGTACCGGAGTATTAATGAGAGTGAAGTTATTTAAGACAGAATCCAAAGAAGACAAGTCAAAAAAAAACGCCCTTTGAATTATTCCAAAGGACGCTTTTGGGAGGGAGATAATAGCCTTGGTTGAATGGAGGGGGAGCAACCCAGGCTATCCTGCAACAAACACAACGACAGCTACCATTACCAAGTAGCCCATCATCGAAAACAAGAAGTTTACATAAACTTTGAGTAAAATATCAGTCATGATCTTCTCCTAACAAAGATTTTCATTTAAATTTCTGCTGTTAAATCTAATATAGCAGGCCTAAATGAAAACATGATGAATCAAACATGAAAAAAAACTCATCCCTGAATTGGCAGGTAAGATTCAATTCTCGTTAAATTATAGATTATCATACCAACATGAACCGAAAGTGAAGGGGAGATGAAATTACTTTCATCTTCAAGAGCAAAAAAAGAGGGGGCTACTGGTCCTTGTTGCTTAATGGAAACAGCAGTTCCAGTCTTGTTCCCTTGTCAGGCTCTGATTCGACCAGGATGGTTCCACCGTGGGAGTTCATGGTCTTGACAACAATCGACAAGCCCAAGCCAGTACCTTGTTCCTTGGTAGTAAAGAAAGGATCGAAAAGCCGTCGGCGTACATCTGCCGTCATACCTTTTCCATTATCTTCAAAGCGGATAATCAATAGCTTGATGGATTGGTTTTCGGTGATCATCCGGTCCTTAAAGCGCTCAATCAGGACAGGGTCCTTTTCGATTTTATTGTCAGTGGAAATAACGAGGGTGCCCCCCTCGCTCATGGCCTGACAAGCGTTCATGAAAAGATTTTGCAATATCTGTTTTATCAATTCCTGGTTGCCCAGGATATGATCGTTTTTCGCGCTGAAAAGGGTCTTGATCTGGATATCTTGTTTTTCGGCAAAATGGCGGGAAAATTCGACAAAGTTTTCCAGCAAGGCATGTACGTCAACTTGTTCCATGGTGATCGGCTTCGGCCTCGTATATTCCAGGAGATTCGAGATGATATGGTTCATGCTTTCGATTGCCGATGTGATATGGAGGATCAATTCCATTTCGCCGCTTTCTGGAGCGAAGTCCTTTTTCATCATGGAGACGAAAAGCTTTATGCTGCCCAAGGGATTCCGAATCTCATGGGCCACCTGCATTGCGATCTCTCCCATGGCGGTCAGCCGGTTTTTTCTCTCGGCTTCTTCTTTTAACCTTTTTAAAAAAGTGATGTCGTTTAAATTGATGATGATTCCCTGCTTTTCCTTTTCTTCTGATTCCATCAGGGTCGTCGAGGTTTCAATGGTAATTAACTCACCTTTTGGTTTATGGTAGCTAAACTCTTTCTTATTGTCCCTGTTGAGGAGTTCAAGAGAATTTTCATCCAGGGGTTCGGGTAGCACCTCGTAATTAAACAATTGGTTGATCGATACTCCCAGAGCCTTTTCGGGTTGGATTTCCGTTATGGACGCCGCGGCTCGGTTAAAGGTGCGGATTTGTCCTTGCAGATCCGTGACGATCAATCCATTGGAGAGGCTTTGAAGGACATTGGTCAACTCCTGGTTTTTTAAGTTGAGCTCGCTGTTGAGGTGTTTAACTTGTTTTTCGAGTTTGACCTGATAGGTCCTTAACTTCTCGATCGAACTATTGAAAGCCTCGAAAGCACGGCTGAGGATTTTTTTTTCTTCTAGGTTGACTTCACTGATGCCGATCTTTTTATCCATTTTTTCTGAATTAAAATAATCTTATATCAATCGATTCTTATTTGATTAATTGATTTCTCCTGACGCATTATTGTCGATGAGGGTTCATTTCGTCAAATAGAACAAAAACCTTTATCCGCGTAACAATTTGAGTTGAACAGTGCAGGATATTTGTATATTCTAATTTATATAAAAGGCGATTAATTTTTGAATTGTCTATGTTGTTTAAATCAATAGTCATCATAACAAGAGAGAATATGGGAAAAGTATTAATCTATACCAAAGGGTATTGTTCTTATTGCGTTGCCGCAAAAAATTTATTCGATAAAAAAAAAGTACCCTACGAGGAGATTCGCATTGACGAGCATCCCGAGCAAAAAGAAACCATGGTCGAGAAATCAAGAGGCCGAAAAACGGTGCCACAGATTTTTATTAATGATCAGCATATAGGTGGATGTGATGATCTATTCGAATTGGAAAATCAGGGCAAGCTAAACGCCCTTTTAGAAACTGAGGAGGCCGAGGCCAAGATCCAACACCGCAGGGTCATCATCTTGGGAACTGGTCCTGCAGGCTATACGGCCGCAATTTATACGGCCAGAGCAAATCTTAATCCTTTGATTTTTTCGGGTCCGCAAAAGGGGGGGCAGTTGACGACCACGACTGAAGTGGAGAATTTTCCCGGTTTTGAAAACGGTATCGATGGCAATGAACTGATGAACAATATGGAAAAACAAGCCAAACGATTTGACACGGAAATTGTTTTTGGTGAAATCACCAAGGTTGATCTTTCCAAAAAGCCCTTTCTTCTTTATCAGAACAACGAGGTTTTCTCCTGCGACAGTCTGATTATAGCGACTGGCGCGACCGCCAAATATCTGGGTCTTGAAAGTGAGGATCGTTTTAAAAACCGCGGCGTGTCGGCTTGCGCGACTTGCGATGGCTTTTTTTATAAAGGCCAAAAGGTGGCTGTGGTCGGTGGTGGGGACACCGCCTTGGAGGAGGCTGCTTATTTGACCAATTTTTGCGAAAGGGTGTTTTTGATTCACCGCAGGGACGAGCTCAGGGGCAGCAAAGCGATGCAGGATCGGGTTTTGGCCAACGAGAAAATTGAGATTGTCTGGGATTCGGTGATTGAAGAGGTGCTTGGGGATGATCAGCAGGGCATGACCGATCTCACGGTTAAAAATGTCAAGACAGGCCAAATCAAACCACTGGGCGTGAAAGGGCTTTTCGTCGCCATCGGGCACAAACCCAACACCGATCTCTTCAAAGGGGTTCTGGATATGGATGCCAGCGGATATCTCCTGCCGAGTCCAGGAAGCTGCAAGATGAATATTGATGGCGTTTTCGCCTGTGGAGATGTCATGGATAGCCATTATCGTCAAGCTATTACAGCCGCAGGGATGGGTTGTATGGCAGCGATCGATACTGAGCGTTGGCTTGCCGGGCAATAACCTTTTCCGACTCCCCCTCTTTGATAAGAAGTCTCCTTTTTAACAATCAACAACGAATCAGGCCTGGTTTTCCCGGGCCTTTTTTTTGATTGCTTTTGGTTATCTCCTTTCCTGAAAATAATTTATTTTCAACCAGAAATTGTATTTTAATTGCATTATTTTATCGCGAAGTAAAAGAAGAATTTATGATTGCGAAAGTTTTCCCTATTCTGGTCTTCTCTTTGCATTTCTTTTGTGAAAGCTTGATGCGTCAATAACGGCGACAAGCAAACGAACCTCAAAAAGTTGGATGAATTATGTCCGTCAAACTATTTGATAAAAATCTGGCTCTTCTGGAAAAGGCCATGCAGTTGCAAACCAGAAGAAACACCATGATCGCCTCGAACATTGCCAACCGTGAGACACCCGGCTACAGGGCGCAGGATCTGGTTTTTGAAAAGGAATTGATGAGAGCTCATAACAGCGACAGGCCGGGACCTTTAAATATTAATGATCCCAGGCATTTTGACGGAATCAAACGAGAGCCGATTGAGTTGGTCAAGGGAGAACAGATCAACAGCTTTAACCCTGATCCAAGAATGGACGGAAATACGGTCAACCTGGATAAAGAAATGACGAAACTCGCAGAAAATCAAATGATGTATCAGGCCGCGACTAGAGCGGTTAACTGGAGACTCCGGATGCTTAAATCCGCTATCACTGAAGGAGGTCGATAATGACGATGTTTGATTCCATGAATGTCAGTTCATCGGGTCTCTCGGCGCAAAGACTCCGAATGAAGGTTATTACCAGTAATATCGCCAATGTCAATACGACCAGGACTCCAGGCGGAGGACCCTATCGCAGGAAAGATACCATTTTCGCGGCCATGCCCTCCAACCAGAGTTTTCTGGAGCAATTGAAAAACCAGGAACAGGATCAAGGAATCAGAGAGGTCAAGGTCGTGGGAGTCGTCGAGGACTCAAGGCCGCCGAAAATGAAATATGATCCCTCTCATCCGGATGCCAACGAAGAGGGGTACGTGGAACTTCCCAACATCGATATCGTGGAGGAAGTTACGAACATGATGATTGCAAAACGGTCTTTCGAAGCGAATATCGCGGCCATCAATGCTACCAAACAAATGATCATCAAAACTTTGGAAATCGGTAAATAAATAGATTCATAACTAGGGTTTAAAATGTCGGAAATCAACAAAATCAACACCCAAATAATTGAAATCAAACAAAAACAAGTCAAAGGAGACAAGGAAACTCAAGCTCCAGCGAGAGGTTTCGAGGATCAATTGCTAAAAACGGTTCAAAAACTGGAAACCATCGGAGAAGAAATCGACGGGTTGCTTGAAAGCCAAAATGGGCAGACTCCAGGAAAAGTGACAAGCGAGGTTAGCAATGTCGCGAACTACATCAAGAGCATGGAAGGGTTGGTGGAAAATCTTTCCGGCAAATCGACATCCAAGGTCAAATCGGCAAAATTTGTCGCGGATCAATACAATAAAATGAACCCAAAAAAAGAATCCTGATCACAACAACCAAAATTATATCACGGATAAAATAAGATGATTAAATCGATAAATAACAACCCGCTGATCTTAAAACAAAGCCCAACTCTTTCTAAAAGCGAATCCAAATCCTCCACCCAGCAAATCGCGGCCAGCTTCGAAAAGGTATTCGATGAAGTCAACCAATCCCAGCTTCAAGCCGAATCAAAAATCAACGAGATGGTGGCCGGGAAAAGCAAGGACATCCCAGGTACGATTATGGCAATGGAAAAAGCGGATGTTTCTATGAAAATGATGATGGCGATAAGAAACAAGGTCGTCAGCACTTATGAGGAAATCATGCGCATGCAGGTTTAAAGCAAAACTATGGGTTGGTTCGAATCAAAACCGTTTTTCATTTTCAAATAACTTAAAAAGCCACCAAAAAGGATGTAACCATGGCAGAACAAACAGCGAACTTTGTAGCGGATTTTCAAACGCAATTTCAGAATTTTTTCCAGGGCTTATCCATCGGGAAAAAAATCTTTCTGTTTACAAGTTTGGGGTCGATTCTTCTTGGGTTGGCAGCGTTTATCTTTTTTTCGCAACAAGTAACCTGGGCTCCTCTGGTCAATGGTCTCAATCAGGAAGACGCGTCCAAAGTCGTGCAGAAACTGGATGAATTGAACATCAAATACATTCTTCAGCCAGGTGGCGGCTCAATCATGGTGGCAGGTGAGGATGTTGACAGGGTCCGCCTGCAAATCGCTTCAACCGGAATTCAGATGGGCGGCCTGGTCGGTTATGAGATTTTCGATAAAAACAACCTGGGCGCAACCGAGTTTCAACAGAAAATCCAGTATAAAAGAGCTTTGGAAGGGGAGTTGTCGAGGTTAATCACCAAGATCAAGCAGATCAACAAGGCTAAGGTATCCCTTGCGATACCAGAGAAATCACTGTTTGTTGACGAGCAAAATAAGCCCACCGCATCAGTGGTTCTGGAGATTGCAGGAGGTCAAAGACTCTCCCAATCGGGGATCATGACCATATTGAATCTGGTATCAGGCGCGGTTGAGGGGATGAGCATTGATGGCGTTAAGATAGCCAATCAAAACGGCAAATTGCTCTCTAAAGGTTTAACCGACCCGGACGGATCGGATCTCAGGGATAAAAACCATCACTATCAGGTCACCGTTGAGAAAAGACTTGAAGAAAAACTAATCACCCAGTTGGAAAAAGTAACAGGAAAAGACCGGGTTGAGGTCCGGGTATCTTTAGCGTTGGATTTTGACTCCAGCGAGATCACCGAGGATCTGGTGGATCCCGACAGTTCGGCTGTTTTAAGCGAAGAAGCGCTCAACGAGAGCATGACCGGATCAAGGTCCATACCGGTCGGCGTTCCAGGTGTCACGTCCAATTCCCCTGAAGTCAGGGCAGGCGCCAGTGAAATCGCCAACGTATCGGATTCCAATAAAAAAACCAAGAGAACCAACTATGTCAACAGCAAGAGCCATATCGTCCGTAAAAAATCCGCAGGAGCGATCAAAAGAATGAGCGTGGCGGTGCTTTTGGATGGAATCTATGAGTATGTTCGTGATGAAAGCGGTGAGATTACAGGAAAGGAGCCGGTTTATAATCCCTGGTCGCCCAAGGACTTGGAGATTATCGAACAAATCGCCAAGCAGACCGTGGGTCTTAACGAAAAAAGAGGCGATACCATAACGGTACAAAATATCCGTTTTACCAAGCCTTTGGTTGAACAGGAAAAGTTAAAACAACAAAACCGTGAAACCACTAGAAAATTTATTATCGATTTGGTACGTTATGTCTTAGTCGGAGCGATCATCGTGGTCTTAGTTTTCATGGTCATCAGACCGATGGTGATGAAATTGTCAGCCAAGCCGGAAGATCTGGATCTGTTGATGGGACTGCCAACCACGATCGGAGAACTCGAAGGCGAAGAACTCGAAATCCCGACGGAAAAGGAAACGGGGATACCGCCGCGAGACAAGATTATCGATATCGCGAGACAAGATCCGCTCAAGACCGCTTCTTTGGTGCGTACATGGTTGCGTGAGAAAAAAGGCCCTTAAGTCTAACCCTTTGTTAAAGGTCAATGGAAACCTACAAACCGCCTGTTTTCGATAGAGATTCTGATAATTCAGGGGAATCAGCCGACTTTAAGCCTTTCGATACAGGGGATGCTAGCGGCCAGGCCGAGATGTTCGAGGCGGATGTTCTCTCTGAAGACAAAAAAGCCAGACCCGCTAAAAAAGAGTTCGTCACCTTTACTTCCAAACAATTCAATGAGGAAGGGACTCTTTTAACCAACGTCGAGGAGTACACCAAAAAAATCCAGATTGAGGCGGAGAGCCATGTCCGCCTTGTCCGCAATGAAGTGGACCTGATAAAATCAGAAATCGAGTTGGAACTCGCTAACGCCATCATCAAAAGAAGAGCTGCCGAAGAGGAAGCCCAAAAAATCGTTCAGGAAGCTGAAAACTCAAGGGAAGAAGTCATCAAAGCCGGTACGGAAAAAGGGTTCAAGGCTGGTTTCGAGGATGGCTTAAAACAGTTTAAGCAACAAAACGAACAAAACACCCAAGAGATCCTGAATCTTTTAAACGATATGAAAAAGCTGAGGCAAACCCTGCTTCAAAAACACGAACAAAACTTCGTCAACCTAAGTACTCTCATCGCTAAAAAAATCGTTCATAAGCACCTTGCCACCAATAAGGCCGCCATATTGAACATGTTGAAAAAAAATATCAGCCGGCTTGATGGAATGGGTCTCGTCACGATTTCTCTTAATCCAGACGAATATAATTTTATCGCACAGTATCAAAGCGAACTATCTACTTTTTTAGGGGAAGATCAGGTTATCAAGCTTAAAATCAATCCTGAGGTACAGTCTGCCGCGCCCCTGATCGAGACGGACTTCACCGTCATCGACCTGGATATCAAAAAACAGTTTAAGGAGGTTGATAAACTCTTTGATACTCTGGTTGAAGACCGAAAAGGGCTTTTTAAACTTTCTTAGCTATAAACCGAAGCAGTAATACATTCCTCGCGACAAACGATAAAGGTAATCTTGTTCGATATAAAAGCCTATTTTGACGCAGTCGAGAATCAAAAATCAGCTCCGCTTCATGGGAAAGTGGAAGAGGTTATCGGTTTTTTGATCAAGGCTCATAATCCAGGACTTAATATCGGCAGCAGTTGTGAGATACTCAACCCCGAGACTGGTGAGACTCAGTTGGGCGAGGTCGTAGGTTTTAAGGAGGGCAAGATTCTGGTCATGCCCATCGGTGATATAAGGGGCATCGGACCACATAACCATATCATCCCTTCGCGGGACCGGTCTTTTGTTTACGTCGGCGATGAATTGCTGGGAAGGTCCATTGACGGACTTGGAGAACCGATTGATGGACTGGGACCCCTTAACTGCGAAAAAAAAGTCAGGATGTACAAAGATCCCATCAATCCTCTCCATCGAAGAAGAATCGACAGCTCACTCGATGTCGGCATCAAGTCCATTAACGGGGTTTTAACCTGTGGGAAAGGCCAGAGACTCGCGATCCTGTCTGGCTCAGGTGTCGGAAAATCGGTCTTGCTGGGGATGATGGCCAGAAATACCACGGCTGACGTGAATGTGATTGCTCTGGTCGGGGAAAGAGGACGTGAAGTCAAGGAATTCATCGAAAAGGATTTGGGTCCCGAGGGATTGAAACGCTCTGTAGTCGTAGTGGCAACCTCAGATCAATCACCCTTAGCCCGAATTCGAGCGGCCTACATCGCCACATCGGTAGCGGAATATTTCAGGGAAGAGGGTAAGGACGTTTTGTTGATGATGGACAGCGTCACCCGTTTTGCGATGGCTCAAAGAGAAGTCGGGCTCGCGGCGGGAGAACCTCCCACGACCAAAGGTTATCCGCCGTCTGTTTTCTCACTGCTCCCCAAACTTCTTGAAAGAGCCGGTAATTCGAAATCCAAGGGCTCGATCACCAGTTTTTATTCGGTGCTGGTCGAGGGGGATGACCCCAACGACCCCATTGGAGATGCCGTGAGATCGATCGTTGATGGACACATATTGCTGGACCGTGAAATCGCCGCCATGGGACATTATCCTGCCATCGATGTTCTGCGCTCAAGAAGCAGGGTAATGGTGGATGTCGCACCAGAGACCCACCAACTCAACGCCAAAAGACTGATCCAGACCTATTCGATTTATAAGGAAGCTGAGGATTTAATTAATATCGGTGCTTATGTTAAAGGATCAAATCCTAAAATTGATTATTCAATTAGAAAAATCAATGAGATAAATCGGTTTTTACAGCAGGCGATCAGTGAAAAATTCACGATGATTGAATGCGAAGCTGTGCTGGAACAAATATTTCAGGATTTTCCTAATGATTTTTAAAGAGATTTATGTCAAGAACATTAATATTGGTGGATATCCAAAACGATTTTTGTCCCGAGGGAGCGCTAGCGGTTCCAAAGGGTAATGAGGTAATACCCGTTGCCAACCGTCTTTTGGAGACAAAAGGAGTATTTGATCTAATCATCGCTACGCAGGACTGGCATCCGGCTGATCATCTCAGTTTCGCAAGCCAGCACGCGGGAAGTATCGGCGACGTGATCGAACTGGGAGGCTTCACCCAAGTTTTGTGGCCGGATCATTGTGTCCAAAACACCATGGGAGCGGAATTAACGCCTGGTTTAAAAAAAGACAGGATAGACAGAATTATATACAAGGGTATCCATCGTGAAATTGACAGTTACAGCTGTTTTTTTGAAAACGACCATAAAACAGCGACAGGCCTTGAGGACTTTCTCCGGCTTAAAGGAGTTACGACTGTTTTTATAATGGGCTTGGCTACCGATTACTGTGTCAAGTACTCTGTGCTGGATGCTTTAGAGTTGAACATGGAAACGGTCGTTATCCAGGATGGGTGCAGGGGGGTTGAATTGAATCCTGGAGATGTCAAACAGGCGGAAATGGAAATGAGGCAGAAGGGCGCCAGATTTTGTGGCAGCCATGAACTTATCTAGTAAGGGATCGTTTTTGGTCTAGGCGGATAATCTTTATGTTTCACAGATTTAATCTATGAGTTCGATAAGACGCAAAAGAAGGAACAATCGGTTTTTATTTTTTTTCTTGGTGACGCTTCCCTTTTTAGTCATTATCTTCACTGTAGGCGGTTACCTGTTTCTAAATGTAAATGAAACATACCGAGCAAAGGGGTGCGAACCGCTTAAGAAGGATGTGATTCAACCGTTTGATTTCGAGGAGCAGCAGGACATCCGTTTTGCGGCGATTGGAGACGCTGGGACCGGTGACGAGGCTCAGAAAAGGATTGCTCAATCCCTTGAGAAGGTCTGTCTCTTAAAAGGATGCAATTTCGTATTAATGTTAGGAGATAATTTTTATCCTGACGGTATCCATTCGGTTACAGATGATCAGTTCAAGGAAAAATTCGAGGATATCTATAGAAATTTCAAGATCCCTTTTTTCGCGGTTTTAGGTAACCATGATGTTCATGGAGATCCAAATGCCCAACTGTACAGAAGCCTTAATAGCGAGGTTTGGCGCATGCCGAATTTCTATTACCTTTTTAATGCCGGCCCCGCCAGTTTTTTAGGATTGAACTCGAACTGTTCCCCCTTTAACTGGAAAGAGCAACAAGCAAAACTGGCCAAGGAAAAAACACCTTGGAAATTCGTTTTTGGACATCATACTATCTACAGTAGCGGCACACACGGCAACGCGAATGTTTTATTAAGGGGACTTTGGCAGTACTATTTCGAAGAGGATGCCGATTTTTATATATCGGGTCATGACCATCAATTGGAACATCTTCAGGTAAAGGGACAAAAGACACATTTTATCGTAAGCGGCGCTGGCGGGAAAAATTACAGTTCGCTTTCTGAAAGAAAAAAAACCAACAAACATAACAGCAACTCTAAATTTATCTATCAAAATAATGGATTTGTGCTATTTGAGGTTGCGAAAAAACAGGTTCTGGTTGATTTCTTCGATGGAGACGGAAAGAGCCTGTATCAGTTTAAACAAATCAAGAAATAATATAATATCAACTTATAAAGATGTTCCGTAAGTTATCTAGAAGGGAATTTCTGAAGGGAATTGCTGTTGGGAGTTTAACCGCGCCCATGCTACTGAGTGGTTTTTCAGAAATTCTGCTGGCCCAATCGGAAGTTGAAAGGCAAAATATTATCTGGTTGCATGCCCAGTCCTCACGGGTTCATCAGTCGATGATCTTTAGTTTGCCCGATTTGCTGGATCTTTTCCAGAAGCGCTTTAATGTATTGAATTACGAACACTTAAAAAATCTGGCCAAGGAAGGTGACACGGATAAATTTGAGAAAACGCCCATTTTGATATTGGAGGGATATTTTCCCCATGAAAATGTCAAACCTCAAGATAACCTTTTGACCCAATTGATAAACGTCTCAAAGACCGTGATCATGTTGGGTAGTGAGGCTTCCTACAGCGCAAATGCCCCAGAGGGATTTTCTGACTTGGAAAAAGAATCTCTCACCCACACCACAACCCCTTTCATCCGACTACCTGGAATGCCCGTTCATTCTAGGCATTTGCTCGGGACGTTAAATCATCTACTTTTATATGGTTTCCCGGAACTGGATGAATACCGCAGACCGACCATGTTTTATAGCGAGAAAATTTGTGTAAGATGCGAGTACAACAGCGATTTTAATGCGGGAAACTTCGTCAGTCATTTTGGTGAAAAGGAAGGTTGCCTGTATCTTTTGGGTTGCAAGGGAAAGGTGACTTACAACTCTTGTCCGGTTGAGAAGTCCAATGGTACCATGAGTTGGTGCGTCAGTGCGGGGTCACCCTGTATTGGCTGTTCCGAGCCCATTTATCCCGATCATTCCGGCCTGGGATTATTTGGGCAGATAAGCAAGGATAAAGCGGGGGTTAATTCCGCTTTGATCCGCCATCTCAATGAGATCGCCTTAGGCGCGGTTGCCTTGACTGTCGGTGGCTTGACTTTCCATACTGCCAGCAAAAGAATGTCTCTCCCATCCAGTATCGAAACTTCATTTACATACAGGGAAGACAAGGAATGAGCCAAACCTTAATTCAACAGTTTCAAAGAACCGAGGGTATTATTGGTTTGACTCTGTTTGAGACCAAGGACCGAAGGCAGGTTGTTTTCAATAGCGGTCAAAGCACCCATCTTGAAGAGAAGCTCAAGGGCCGATATCCTTTGGAACCTATCCACCTGACTCAATTGCTTTCCTCTAAAAACGGGATTTTTCACGCTATGGCTTCAGTATTGGCGATTGAGGATTATTTCAAGCTCAAACCTACCTTAATCGCCGGCCATATCCGCCAGTTAATGATGCAGATCGCGACCATTCATTCTCATATCCATCATTTTTACTGGGAGTCTCTGCCCAATTATCTTCATCGAAAACATCTCGAAAAAGTTGAGAATAAAGACCTGGTTTATTTCCCGCGGTTGGTTGATAGGGATAAGGATTCGGGGGATCTTTCCATAAAAACCGGAGGTTCAATCCTCAAGCACGTTGCCATGGCAGCTGAAACGCTGAATGTTCTACAAAAAACCCTTGCGATTCTGGGTGGGAAGTATCCAATCGTCATGAATCTGATTCCAGGAGGGGTGACGAACTTTAAGAACGAAAAAGACAAGCTGATGATCATCTTAAACAAGCTGGAAAGGCTAAAACCTTTTATTGAGGAAGTCTGGCCCGCGGATGTCAAGCAGTTCACACAGGATATTCCAGAGACGACCAAAGTCATCTTTCCAAACTTAAATCTGATCAGTTTTGGTTCCGTGCCTGTGGAAAAAATAGCTGATCAATCAACAGGGCTTTATATATCAGGTGTCCTGATCGATGGTAAATTGGAGCCCTTAAACGATTTTAAAATAACCGAATCTTTTGACAATACCTTTTATGTGCCGATCGACGAACAAGGGGAGCTGAACGCGGATCTGTATGATGTAAACAAGAAAGGAGCCTATACTTGGATTAAAAGCGCGCGCTACGAAGGAGAAAGCATGCTGACGGGTCCTTTAGCCAGAATGATGATCACACATTTCGGTGGAGGAAACCTGGAAATCAGTGATAGTATCGGCCACATGATCAACAATCTCGGATTGACTTCCGACTCTTATAACTGTGTAGCCAGCCGGATGTTCGCTGAAGTTTTTGAAGCCAGATATCACTTGAAATCCATTTTCCATAGCCTTTTGGCGATCAACCAGCAGTCGGATCTTAATTTAAAACGGCCATTTGATTTCTCAGACGGGGGTACAGGAACCGGCAGGGTAGAAGCACCAGGCGGCTCTTTGATGCATCAGACCTACATTAAGGGTGATCAAATCATGCAATACCGGATTATCTCTCCCATGAACTGGAATTTTTCAACCAGGGATAAAAACAATCGCTCAGGAATCGTTGAACGGGAAATGAACCACTTTTTTCAGGAAAACGAGCTTTCCGAATTCCAGGCGAACAGAGTTTTCACATCCTATTACCCACAGGCTCTTGATGGAACCCAGTAGCATAAAACCATGGGAATTTATAATCTAAGCAACAAATATTACAATTCAATTCAAAAGAGGCTAAGGGTTTGGGGATTACCCTTTCTCCTATTAGTCGCCTACATTAGTGGTTTCGAGTTGGTCAGAGACAATCAGTTTCAAATATTAACCAGGATTCAACTTAGTTTTTTACATAGTCTCGGCGGTATTCTTGTTTCTCTTTTGTGGATAAGTTTGACCTATGATCTTGTTTTGAAAATTATTAGAAAGGAAAAAAAGATAGTGATGCAAAATGGAACGAGAAAGCTTGTTTTGATTCCTAGTTCGATTTATACCAAAAGAGACTGGGTCGATTTTTTGTTTTATTTTGTGCTTTTTATTCTTTGTCTGGTAGGTGTTCTGCTTTATTTAAGTCGGTGGGGAGGTATCGTTTTTTTTGATTCTCACGTCATTGCAATTTTACATCAGTTTATCGGCTGGACATTTATATCTTTGATTCTGGTGAAGTATTATTTATCCTTCACCTTGTGGTTTAAGAATTTGGTTCGGTATTTAAGAGAGTATTGATGAATGAGACTTATCGGACTTACAGGCAGTATGGGTTCTGGAAAATCGACGGTTGCGGGGATGCTGAAAAAACTGGGAGCGGATGTCGTGGATTCAGACCAGTTAGCCCGCGAAGTTGTCTGTCCGGGTGAAAGAGCTTATCGGGAAATTATTGGGTATTTTGGAGATGGATTGCTACAGCCAGATGGGACGATCAACCGGAAAAAACTGGCTCAAATCGTCTTTCAGAATGAAGATGCTCTTGCCTTCTTAAATGAGAAAACTCACCGTGATATCGGTATCCTAAAGACGAGGCTTTTCAAAGAGCTTTATACACGAAATCAAGATTGCGTCATTGTCTATGTCGTGCCTCTGCTTTTTGAAAAAAAAATGCAAAATGAATTTCAAAAAACGATACTAGTGCGCATTGATAAAAAATTGCAGTTAGATCGATTGGTCAAGCAAAGAGGCTTTAGCGAGGAGGAAGTCCTGGCCCGCTTAAGACATCAAATGCCTCAAGAAGAAAAAATGTCTCTGGCGGATTTATTGATCGATAACAACGGGACTTTAGAGGAAACAGGTAAAACTGTGTCAGAGATTTTTCCTGAAATCGAAAACCTGCCCCATATCCCGCCCGAAAGCCTTCCATTTCATCATCTTTGAGGTTTGATCGATGAATTGTCTCGAATTGACTGGCCGAGAAAGAAACCATATTCAACAATTTCAAAACCCCCGTTTTGCCGTTCAGAAGGATACAGCAGCCGCGTTTTTAGAAATGCGGGCCCAAGCCAGCAAAGAAGGCTTTCAGATCCATCCGGTCAGCTCCTTTCGTGATTTTAAGACACAATTGAAGATATGGAATCAAAAGGCTAAAGGTGAAAGACCTCTTTTTGGATCAGACGGGAAGCCGCTCGAATTTTCAAAGATGACAGCGAGTGAAATTTTATACGCGATTCTGGGATGGTCGGCACTACCGGGTGCTAGCAGGCATCACTGGGGCAGCGAGATCGACGTGATTGATCTTTCAAAGCTCAAAGAGGGAGATCAAGTTGAACTGCTTCCACATGAAGTTCTTCAGGGAGGATCTTTTTTCCCAATGCACCAATGGCTGGATGAGCATGCGGAAAAGTTCGGTTTCTTTAGACCCTATAAGACAGACCGTGATGGCGTTTTTCCGGAACTCTGGCATTTAAGTTATGCGCCGATCTCAATTAAGGCACTAGGTGATTTGAGTCAGAATCTCGTTTCGGAAGTGATAAAAAACAACGATATTCTGTTAAAAGAACTCCTTTTGGAATCACTTGATGTGATTTATCAGCGTTATATTATCAATATCGATCTACCCTGATTTAATGGATCGCGGGTAATTCCACATAATAAACTATTTAGACGCAACTCACCCCGACTTTAATCATTGATGTATAATAACCAGCCTTTTCCAATCACCCATGTGATTTTTGATATGGATGGGATATTATTGGATACCGAACCGATTTATACCAAGATCACTCAAAGCATTTTGGATCGCTACGGGAAAACGTTCACTTTAGAGATCAAAGCCCAAATGCTGGGTCGTCATCATTTGGAAGCCGCTAAAATCCTAATCGATAAACTTCACCTGCCGATCACCCCTCA
>JAOUME010000209.1 GCA_029881655.1 Deltaproteobacteria bacterium
TCCGGTTGCTTGGCATATTTTATAGTCTCCGAGTTGGTTTGAGACTATAATAATAAGACCGTTGTATTAAAGACTCAGCAAGAAATCATTGCATCTATTTGATATATTGGATACAAAGAAGTGGTCCCCTCTTGGTAGACAATTTTCTCTTGTCTTTAAGGTGCGCTAATAAAATACACTTGTTGTGGGGTTTGATACCCTAGAGACTGATGAGGTCTTTTCAGGTTATAAAATTGGAAATATAGCCCAAGACCTTTTTTCAGTTCATTGATTTGATCATAACCTTTTAAGACAATAAACTCTTATTTTACCGAGCGCCAGAGCCTTTCAGACCTTGCGTTGTAAGTTGTCTTACCATTACCGTCCATACAGATTTTTATCTTTTCTTTTTCCAAGATGCCTGTAAAAGCATCGGAAGTAGATTGTGAACCCTGATCTGTATTGAATATCTCTGGTTTGCCCATTTTAAGGGCTTCTTTTAAGGCTTCAATAACGAAATCTGGTTTGCGTGAACACCATATTTACTCGAAAGCTCCACTATGGTCTTTTCTCCTTTCGGGACCTCTAAAGCTACTTTGGTCTTGAACTTTGAATCATATCTCTTTCTTGGTCTCATGAACAATCTCCTGCTTCATGAGTTAGCAAAGCTAACTCATGAAATGGACCAATTATAGGGGGAAAGGCCAATTAGAATATGACAACCAGCCGATACTTTCTTGCTTGCAATCTCGATACTACCCGCACAGTAGCAAAAACTTTGAATTGCGATTCCTCGTCTTAAAAATTATACAAAAACACGAACTCACACTTTTTACGCGCAGTCTAAGACCCGTAAAACAACGGAGAGCGTTTTAAAAACAAGGAGACAGTAAAGATTTTATCTCGTCCATAAGATTGCCGCTGGAGTCAATATTTGACATCTTAGATTGACTTACTGCCCAAAAACCACTTAATTTTGAGTAATGCAACGATCACAATCTGTATCACCCATTTCACGGTACCAATCCAGTTGAATCGATTAATTTCAAGCAATTATTTTTTATTGCTGTATATTCCCGTCCCCCCGTCAATCTCGATATTGCCCGTGGGTCGATTTTATCAAACAAAGACTGTCTTATGGATCGGACCTCAAGGGAGTTGGGCATAAGACGCGATATAAATTAAAAAACCTCGCGAGTCTTAAATAGTAAACCTCGTTTTTTAAAAAATATTAATGTACATCTTAAAAATGGTAATGGGAGGCCTAATCTATTGCTACCTGATAATAAATACGCTGATTTGGTCGGCGGTTATTTATTTATTTTTTATCATAAGGATCGCGTTTCCCATCCCTTATCTAAAAAAAGCGACCGTCTATCTCAGCTCTTTAACGGTCGAAGCCTGGATAGGATTTAACAATTTTATCATCAGACTTATTTATCGTGATTGTTGGGATATAAAATTACCTGAGAATTTAAAAAGAGACGAATCCTATTTATTGATCTGCAACCACCAATCATCACTGGATACGGTTTTAATTGAATTTCTTTTTAACAAGAAGGTACCCTTTCTTAAATTTTTTATCAAAAGTCAGCTGATCTGGCTTCCATTAATCGGTGTTTGCTTCTGGATGCTTGATTTCCCTTTTATGAAAAGATACTCGAGAAAAAAGCTGAAGCTTAACCCGGCTCTTCTGGCTGCCAACATTCAAAACGCGAAAAAAACACTCTTGAAATATGAAAACAACTCAGTCACTTTAATTAATTTTTTAGAGGGCACGAGATTCAGTAGTGATAAACATGACAAACAGAATTCACCCTATAAGTATCTATTGAAACCGCAAGTTGGAGGAGTCGCGACTGCCATTGGCGCCTTACCTGGAAAATTTAAATCAGTGATTAATGTGACCATCGTTTATCTTAATCCTAAAAGAAGTCTTTGGGGATTTTTGACAGCCGAATCAAAAAAAATCGTAGTACGGGCTGATTTGATAGAAATTCCTGTCAATTTCCATAAAGGTGATTACCAGAATGATCGCGCCTATAAAAAGGAATTCAGAAATTGGATTAACGACATCTGGCAAAAGAAAGATGAGGAAATTAAATCAATCCTGAGTGGGTAATATTTCAGCTGGAGATGGATTTGGAATCGTCATGTGCTTTTTTTGCGAGTGATTATTTTACGCACCTACGAATAAAAACAACCAGCACAAACATAACCAACGTAATATTGTTCACGGAAGCGTCCTTCCATTCCCAAACATAAATCCCTACTGCTCTAATCTCAAAGCAGTTCCAAGCATAAAGAAAATCATGACGAATCGTTTATTTGTCCCCTTGTAATGCGATCAAGTTTAAGTAACTCTAAAGAAAAAACATGGCAAATTAATAGAACCCAATATAGGCATGAATCAATCCATTTACCATATCCAGATCCTCAACCTGCTTTTGGCGTTTATCCCTCTTTTGATCGTGGTTTTTATTTATATCCGTTGGTCGTTAAACAGTAAGGCCGTTCTTCTCAACACCGGGCGGATGTTGGCTCAATTGGTCTTGGTCGGCTTTGTTCTGACTTATATTTTTAAATTAACCAACGCCGCGATGACTTTTGTGGTCTTAGCTTTTATGCTTTCAATCGCCAGTTGGATAGCACTGCATACGGTAAAGGGAGTCCGAGTCAAATATTATGGGATTGTCTTATTTGCGCTATTTATTGGTTGCGTCCCAACTTTGTTGTTGATTCTGTTTGGCGTTATCCAATTGAATCCATGGAATAAGATGACCTATTTAATCCCCATAGCGGGAATGATCTTCGCAAGCGCGATGAACGCCGTCAGTTTGGCCGCTGAGCGCTTTCACAAAGAAGTTGAGCGTGCAACCCAACTGGAATCAGCCAAAAAAATCGCTTTTACAACATCCTTAATTCCCATAACGAATTCATTTTTAGCGGTCGGTGTCGTCTCCATTCCAGGGATGATGACTGGTCAAATTTTGGCGGGAGTCGATCCCTTGATCGCAGTTCGTTATCAAATCATGGTGATGGCGATGCTTTTTGGTGCATCGGGAATATCCTCCGCTCTGTTTTTAACTCTGATCACGAGGAAGCGAAACTTATAAAGTCATACCGTCAGAAAACACAGTGATTCCGCTATTCATATCATGCTATAATTTTAGAAAGGTAAAATATATCTCTTGGGGTTTAACATATAAAAATCTGGCTCTCTTTTTGGTTTGCTGTAATATACCTGTCTGCAATGATATTTGAAAAGTCCTTTTTCCAAGTTTGGATTCAAAGGGTTTTGGAATGATTGATCTAAAGTAAAAGCTTGTTGTGTTTGACCTACTGACAAGGTAGTTTCGGCTTGTTGTCATATTCTGATCTCTTTGGGGGTTGATTTGAGATAGAGTAGTAGGCTTAGAGGAAGAAAGGGCAGGGGGAAGAATGGAAATAATTTCACACATAAAAGTTTACACTACCGAAAACTGCAAAGAGCTCACACATTACTGGATTTTCAATGATGCTCGGGTTCCCAGCCCTTTAACATGTAATGTTAGCCAGTTAAGAAGAAAATTAAACGTCTCGCATCCGATCATGGGATCGTCTTTTTCCAGGTGATCCTTATGCAAACGGTTAACCTGCCGGATAAAAAATTCATGCTCATCTATGTGATTTTTTGAGTCATGGTAATGAAATCTTCTGAAGAGGTCCTCTTCGTATTTGAAATGCGTTTCGATATAATCATAAAGATTGGCAAATATTTTATCCAGAATTAATGCTGCCTTGCCTTGTTTGACATATTTGCTAAGTTCGTTGGTAAGCGCAAGAATTTTGCGACGTTGGGTGTCAATTGACAAGGCCTTATCACCAAATTGATCTTCCCAATGCGACATAGCTGTTCCTTAATTGTTGTATTCAATGAAATTACCGTTTGAGCTGTTTTCTAAAAAAGAATTTCACATGCAAAGCAATAAAACACAATAATAATGTCGTGAAGGTTTTTCAGTTTGTCCCGAACAGGAGGTGGATTGAAATATATAGCTGTATTTTCAGGTAATTAAATTTTTGCGGCTACAAATTAAATGTCGTGAACTGAACAGGTTGATGTTCGCGGAATAAGTCTCAAGGGCATCGATTATGTGAAATAATTCCGTCTATTGCCTTACCTAAAGCGGAAACGGTTAACATTATCCCAAAGAAGAACTGTCATT
>JAOUME010000049.1 GCA_029881655.1 Deltaproteobacteria bacterium
TGTCCTGACTGATTTTTACACCCGACTGGATATTCCACTGACTCCCGGTTTGCTTTAAATGACTCATGATTTCGGTTTCAGCGATGCCATTATCTGGATTAAAGCGGTAGATCCTCCCTTGATCGACCTTCTTAATGTATTTTTTTGGGTTTTTAAAATAAAATATTTGACCACGGTAAAACCGCCAGATGCTTTCCTCTGATTTACCTGAAACGATGTTCATTTTAGTGTCCGATCCCCACCAGGGCGCGAGATAGCTTTGGTTTACATAAGTGAAACCGCAAATAACCACCGCAAAAAGCAAAACCGGTTTTAACAGCTGAACGTGACTGACGCCGGCGGAAATCATCGCCGTGATTTCGGAGCTTTTGCTTAAAAGAACGAAAGTAATCACCGTTCCCAGCAGGACCGAGATCGGGATAATAATCTCAATGATCAGGGGAACGCTCTGTAGGATATTATCAATAAAAAGCAGGAGTCCGTCATCCCTGTTTAGTGTTCCCAGCTCAGCCAGGATAAAAAAGGTGACGGCAATGCTCAGAATCGACAAAAAACAGGCCATAAAATAGGTGATGAAGTCCATCAGGATGTAGCGGTTTAGTAATCTCATTTTATTGCGCTCAAGTCCGTTTAAATGGTTTTTCGCTGAAAGCCTATCTTGGGGTCGCGTCAGGCAAACCCCCATCAACCGGAAGGGTCGCTCCGGTCGTCGGCGTCTGTCTGGTAGCGAAGAACAACACCGCACGCCCGACATCCAGCGCAGTTACTTTGCTTTTAAGAAGGTTCCTCTCCCGGTAATACGCCTCCAAACCCTCCTCATCAAGCCCTCTGGCCTTCATCCTTCCGGGTCCCACTTCCTTCCAGAGTCCCGATTTGATCTCCCCATCCGAGAAGACCGCGTCGGGCGATACCATATTGACCCGAACCCCGATGGGCGCGAACTCCAGGCTGGCGACCCGGGTTAGCTGATGACTGGCGGCCTTGGTCGCGCTGTAGGCGCCGAAACTTGCGCCCGGAGAAAAGACGTTCTTCGTCGAGATCAGGATGATATCCCCGCCCATACCCTGATGGCGGAAATAACCTCCAAAGCGTTTCAGCAAAATCAGGGTCCCTTCGACATTCACCTTTTCAAGACGCCTGAAATCCTCCAACTCCATCTCCTCCAGACTCGACACGTGGGCCAATCCGGCATTGATCACCAAAATATCGATCCCTCCCCAAAGAGCGGTCACCTGACCGATCACCTGCCTGACCGATTCATCCTCACTCACATCCATCACCGATGTCTGTAATTGTTCCTGATCTTCGGGCCCGGTTTGATCCCTCATTCTCTCTAGCGCAAGCGGATCAAGATCGGTGGCGGCTACAAGGCAGCCCTCAGATAACAGACGGTTACAGATTCCCGAGCCGATAGCCCCTGCCGCGCCTGTAACAAGCGCCACCTTCCCGCTAAGACTTCCCGCACGGGACTGGCGTTTATTAATTTGGCTTTTTCGAAATTCCATGTCGAAAAGGCTTGGCTCTTTCAGCCCCTCAAAAACGCCCCCCATCGTGGCAATCTTCATCTTGGCCTTTAGACTCTGCTCCAAGATATCCCGGGCGATCTCAGCGTCCCTTAACCTCACCCCCAGTCCAATCCCGCCGATCCCTGAAATCAAGATATTTTTCGGCAGGGGATCTATAAACACCTCGCCCTGAGCCAGTCTATTCTTGTTTCGCCCGAAATAGGTCTGATAGTCTCTAATAAAAAGATCGATCGCGTCTGACAGACGTTTTTTAAGCTTATCCTTGTCCGAAAAGTCAAGTTTATCCAGATAAAGGGGCTTGGCCTTAATACGGATGAGATGATCGGGCGTTAAAGGAGAGCCCGTTAAAATCTCCCTGGCGCGGCCGTGATTTAAAAACCCCATGATCTCGCTTGTGATCAAGGGTCTTAAGATGACTCCGCTCTGCTTAATCCCAAGCTCGGCCGCCCTGCCGCTCAAGATCCCCCGTATCATGGGGGCGATGATCTGATAATCCCGCAGAGCCCCGCTGAGGTCTTTCTCCAATGCGGCGTTATTTTTTCCCTTTGATCTCTCCTTAATGAAGCCCTCGGCTTTCGAGACCAGTTCGATCATGCTGTCATAGGACACCCTGGCGGTCTCACCCCAGGTGATGACACCGTGCTTCATCAGAATCATCCCCTTGGCGTCCGGATTTTCACCAAAAGCCTCCAGGACCGTTTTAGCCAGTTCGAATCCGGCCGGAACATAATCCAGAAGGATCACCTCGCCGCCATAAAGCTCTCTCAGAATCCGGCCGCCGTTTTTCTGATTGCTCAGGACCAAAACCGAATCAGCGTGGGTATGATCGACAAATTTCCGCGGGATAAAGGCATGCGCCAGCGTTTCGATGGAAGGGT
Organism: Deltaproteobacteria bacterium; assembly: GCA_029881655.1. Classification (GTDB taxonomy): domain Bacteria; phylum SAR324; class SAR324; order XYD2-FULL-50-16; family XYD2-FULL-50-16; genus JAOUME01. The sequence continues at coordinate 2,405 of JAOUME010000049.1, forward strand.
CGGGCGATCCGGTGTCGATAAGATGCCGTCTCAGTTCATTGAGCATGGACCCATCGTTCATCTGAGCCAGCCCGTCCATGGCAAGAAGCGGCTTAAGCTCAAGTCCCACCAGCCCCTCGGGCTTTAGCTTCCCTAGATCGTGACCCGCCGCCTTGACATAGATACAGTCGGTCTCCTTTCCATATAAGTTCCGGGTGACACTTTTCAAAGAAGTATTGCCACCCCCATGAAGAACCAGCTCTTTTTGACGGCCTAACAGTCTCGATGTATAGATTCTCAGGGCAATATCCTCGGCTAATGAGTCCTTGAGTTCCAAAACGCATTCCTCGGCTTCCCGATCCAACCACCGGTTCTCTATCATAGTTTTTCAAACCTGAATTAGTAAAACGCACTCTTGATCATAAAAAAACCAACCCCCGAAATAAACCGTCAGTCAAAACCTACTTCCCCTGATTTTTGATCTCCAGGTACAATTCATGCGCCTGAGCCGGCCTCATCAGGTTGTGCACGACTTGGGATACCGCTTGGATCATACCGACCGGAGAGTCAGATTGAAAGATGTTTCTGCCCATATCCACACCGCAGGCTCCCTGATCGACGGCCTTATAAGCCATTTCCAGCGCCTCCATCTCGGGCAGTTTCTTTCCCCCGGCGATCACGATGGGAACGGGGCAACCCGCCGTGACCTTTTCGAAATCCTTTTCCACAAAGTAACTCTTGATATAACTGGCACCCAATTCGGCGGCGATTCTGGTAGCCAGACCGAAATATCTCGCGTCCCTAACCATTTCCTTGCCCACTCCTGTCACCGCGAGGGTCGGGATTCCGTACCTGTTTCCAGCGTCGATCAGTTGCGCCAGATTTCTGATCGACTGATGCTCATGCTTACTGCCGATATAGATCTGAGTGGCCATAGCCGAGACGTTCAGCCGAATCGCCTCATCGATATCGACCGACACCAGTTCGTTGGAGAGTTCCGTCAAGATACTCTGCCCGCCGCTACAGCGAAGAGCAATGGCCTTTCCCGTATCGGGCGGGACCACGCTGCGCAAAATTCCACGGGTACACATCAGAACGTCGGCATAAGGGATCAGGGGATTGATCGTCAGGTCGATCCTCTCCAGGCCGGTGGTCGGTCCCTGAAAATAGCCGTGATCAAAAGCCAGCATGACGGTCCTGCCCGACTTGGGATTGAATATCTGGGAAAGTCGGTTTTTCATACCCCAGTCCAACTCGTTACTGCCTTTTAAGAAAAAAGGACGTTTTTCTACCGGTATGCCGACCCCAAAGTCCTTGCCGTCCGTCAATCCATCCAAATCAGCCATGCCGCGCTCCTTAGTTTAAATATAATGATTAAAGGGTTGATCGACTATCTTATAATCGATATTAATCAATTAACAAATCCCAATCCTGGTTTCAATTCGTTTATCTTCATTAAGCTGTTTATTAAGTCTTTATTTGCTTAAAACCCGCGCTCGCAAAAGCTGACCGCCCCAAATGGGTCATCTGTTTTCTCACTTTAGTCACCAACTGTATATTTACGAATTGATAGATTCAACAACAAATGGTAGATTAAAAAATTAAAAGGCGGTTTTTTATAGCATATCGACCTCCTTTATTCCTTACCTTTTTTGATTTTTTAAGGCTATGGCAAATTTATCATACCGGATTCTGATCCTGAATTACGACAGCGAATCCCGTGATATCCTCTTTAAGGCATTCGAGAATGAGGATTATGAATTCGACGCCTTTAGCAGCGCCGAGGTCGGCTATCAAAAGATTCTCAAGCAGCATTACGACCTGATCGTCAGTGAGGTGCTCTTTAAAGAGGGACAGATGACCGGTCTGGATCTTCTTCAAAAAATCCGCGGAAACAACATCTCGATTCCTTTTATCGTCATCTCTGATCAAAACTCGGTGGAAAGTTCCCTCAAGGCGATTAATTTCGGAGTCTCAGGTTATCTGGTAAAACCCCTGGAAATTAAAGAGGCCAAGGAAACGATCAAAAGGGCCATCGCCCACCACAAAAGCCGCTTCGTGAAAATCAAGTCCGTCAATTACCAGATGGAAAACGAGTTTCATGCCCAGATCACCAGTAGCGAACAGTCGATCCTGAAAATCCTCGATACCGTGGATAACCTGATCGAGTTCGTCTACCCCAAAGAATACGGCAGTTTCCCCGATCTAAAAATGGCGATTTATGAAGGACTGAGCAACGCGAAAGAACATGGCAATAAAAATGACGCCAATAAAAACATCTTTTTCAGGCTGCTGCTGAAGATGGATAAGATCACGGTCCACATCAAGGACGAAGGAGAGGGTTTTAATACCAACCAGCAGACAAACCACTCCATGAACAATAAGAGCGTCAACCGGGGACTGAATCTGATCCGCCATCTGATGGATGAAATAACTTTTAATATCAAAGGCAACGAGATAAACTTCTTGAAGATATTGTAGGGATTTGAACCGGAAGCAAAAAAAAACCGGTGAAAAAGATTTCCACCGGTCTGCGGTTTTTTAACGCTTGGAGAATTGGAAGCGCGCTCTGGCTCCTTTTTGTCCGTATTTCTTTCGCTCGACCTCTCGGGCGTCCCGGGTTAAAAAGCCTTGTTTTCTCAAAACCCCTCTCAGCTCCTCGTTATACTCCAGTAAGGCTCTGGAAAGACCATGCAGCAAGGCTCCTGCCTGTCCAGTCGTGCCGCCGCCTTTAACCGTCGCGTAAACATCGAATTTCTCTTGAAGATTGGTCACCTCCAAAGGCAATTTGACTTGAACCTTGTATAATTCGCGGCCAAAATACTCGCTTAAATCACGTTTATTGACCATGTAGACACCCTTACCGGGCTTAATAAAAACTCTTGCTACGGAAGCTTTCCTTCTTCCGGTACCGTAAAATTGTTTCATCTTAGACTTATATATCCAATGGTTGTGGCTTATTTGCCTGATGGGGATGTTCCGGTCCCGCGTAAACCTTCAGTTTGCGGAATCCGTCCCTGTTGAGCTGATTCTTCGGCATCATCCGCTTAACCGCGTTAATGATCAGAAGCTCCGGATTTTTTTCTAATAGATCTCCGGCTTTTGCGGATTTCAACCCACCGGGATAACCGGTGTGATGATAATAAAATTTGCTGTCGAGTTTATCACCCGTCATCTTGATCTTCTCGGCGTTCACAACGACCACGAAATCGCCGGTGTCGGTGTTGGGCGTATAGATGGGCTTGTGCTTGCCCTGGAGAATCTTGGCGATCTGGCTTGAGAGTCTTCCCAGAGTCTTGCCGTCCGCGTCAACCTGGTACCATTGCTTCTGGTATTCCTTGTTGTTACCGAATTGAGTCGCGTTAATAAATTTTGTGGTTTTCATTGTTTCTTTTTGTTCGGTCTTTTCAAGATTGCGTGTAAATTACTATTTTTAATTCAAAGCATATAAACTGTCAATCTTTATATTCAACTCTCTCTTGATCAAATCCCAGGATTTCAAATAATGCGTCTAAACCGGGTTATCCAGCTCGACGAACTGAACGGGGATCCGCCATTTCTCTTGTATTTTCTCGCCCAAAGCCAGGATACCGAAACGTTCGGTAGCGTAGTGGCCGGCGCTGATGAAATGCATCCGGTTTTCCTGGCTGAAGCCGTAATTATGCTCACTGACCTCCCCTGTGACAAAGACATCCGCCCCGCTCATCAGCGCGTCCTCGAAATAGCCCTGCGCCCCTCCGGTGATAATCGCGATCGTTTGAATCTCCTTTTTGCCGAATTCAAACAGCAACGGCTTTCTTTTGAGTTTTTCTTCGATGAAACCGCAAAAGCCCCTGATATCGCTGATAGCCGTTTTCCCTGTAACCCCCTTGATGTTTCGGGTTTTCGAGGAAAAAATCCTTTGGTCGCTCAACTCAAGGTGATGGGCCAGTTGAACGTTATTGCCGATTTCATGATGAAAATCCAACGGCAGATGATAAGCCGCCAGAGCGATGTCGTTTTCAAGAAGCAGTTTTATCTTCCGCCGCATGGCCCCGGTGATGGTCCGGGGAGTTTTCTCCCAGAACAGACCGTGGTGAGTGACGATCAGATCCGCCTTTAGCTCAACGGCCTTTAGGATCAACTCCTCCGAGGCCGATACCGCCGTAACGATTTTGTTGATGGGCTTTGACCCTGACTGGACCTGAAGCCCATTGGGGCAATAATCCTCGATCCCGCCGACATCGAGATATTCATTAAAATATTCAAAGATTTCATCTGCATTCATGTCACTTCGCCTGAGTCATATCTTTTTGCGACCCGATCCTGACCGGGCGGTCTTTATCCTTCGCGCAACGAAAACCGACGTAGGAAGATCTTAGCGAGGCCGCGCTTTTTGACCTGTGGCCGTTTTGGAGCTGTTCGTCCTTTGAGCCGTAGGATCCCCCTTTGATCACCATCTCCACCTCCATGTCATCTAAGGGCTGTTCCTTCCCCTTGAAAACCAGGCTCTCTCCGTTTGAATAGACCGTACTGGTCCACTCCCAGACATTCCCCGCGAGATCATAAACCCCTTCAGGCGTACTGCCCCCGGGATAACTTCCCACCGGTGCCATGCGTTTGAAGTGATCATCGTTATTAAAATTAGCCCAGGGAGCCGTACAGTTAACATCGCAGTGATTGGCGCGCTTCCCGTCGATGTGATCATTACCCCAGGGAAATTTCCGGCCTTCACCGCCCGCGGCCAATAACCACTCCGTCTCGGTCGGAAGCCTCTTGCCTTTCCATTGACAGTACCTGGCCGCCTCAAACCAGTGAACCCTGTTTGCTCCTTTTTCCAGATCCTGCTTTCTGGGTTTCCGGTAGCCTTTATAGCCCTTGTAGTTTGTCTGCTGGATAAATTCGGTGAATTGACGGATACTCACCTCAAAACTGTCGATATAAAAAGGTTTTAGCTTCTCGAAACGCTGTTTGGGCGTGGCCTTGATCTGTCCGGGATCGATCAAAACCATCCTCTCCCCGGCCATTGCCGGAGCGATATCAACTAAGAGAATCAGACAAAACAACAGGCTCAGCCCTTTCATAATCGTTATCTCACCCACTTTTGCGTTTGAGGGGCGGTCATTGGGCGATGATGGCTAAAACCGCTGATCCATTTCATCCAAAAAGATTCGTTAAACGTCAAGGGGCGCTTAAACTTCCTCAAAACACGCATGTCAGGATTGATTCTCAAGGATCCCTTTCTTGATGATTTCAAAGCATTTAATCGACGCGCCGCACTGGGCCTCGACATATTTTCGGGACTTCTCTCCCAGTTGCTTGAACTTCTTGGGGTCGTCTAAAAATTGTGACAGGACGCCCTTGAACTCCTGGGAATCGTTAACGGGAAATGCCCAATTTTCCCGCACCAGCTTGATCGCTTCGGGAGAATTGTAATGCTTGGGACCGAAACTGACCACAAGACCAAACGCGGCTGGCTCCATCACGTTATGAACTCCGGTGGTAAAACCACCCCCGATAAAGGCCATTTGCCCGTACCGGTACAGGGATGACAAAACCCCGACGTAATCGACCATCAAGACCCGGCTCCTCAAGTCCCTGTTTTGCTCCAACGCCTTAAGTCTTACGGGTGAGAATTCCACAAACTCTTCCTCTATCAAGACCAGATAATCCTCGCAAGGTTCATGCGGTGCCAAAACGACCATAAAATCGGGATCGTTCTTTAGAGCCTCCTTGATGCCGGGAAAGACGCAAGTCTCATCCGGCGGCCAACCGCTGCCCACGATCAACACCTTCTTTTTACTGAAAAAAGGCTCGATGTCCAAAACCTCTATGCGGTCCCGCCGGTTAATGACGCTGTCATAGCGGGTATCGCCCACCATCTTGAGATTGGGGAGCTGTTCGTTGGTCTCCAGAAACCGGGTCTTGTCTTCCACCGTCACCGTCAAGATCCCCTTGAAACGGGAATAGAGATCCGAGTAGAGCGACCTGCCGAGCAGGGTGGTGAATCTGGCGGTCCTGGGGTGAAGCGTGGCGGAGATCAGGTAGATCGGGATGCCGCTTTGATGGGTTTCCCAAATCAGGTTGGGCCAGAGATCGTACTTGACGAAGACCAGAGCGCGCGGTTTGACCAGGCGTATCCAGCGGCGGATATAGACCACGAAATCATAAGGCAGGTAGTCGATCAATATCGGTTGACGTTTAGCCATGATCTGGCTCTTTCTCGTCCATTTCTCGCCCGATACCGAATTAAAGGTCACAGCGCAATCGAAGTCGTGATTTAAAAACAACTCCATCACCGGCTGAGCCTGTAGAAACTCACCTGCGCTCGCGACATGAAACCAGACCAGGGGATCATTGGGGTCTCGGTCCTTGAGCTTTTCCTTCAGCCTGTTCCAGATGCCCCTTTTGCCCTGGATACTCAGCTTGAGCTTCTCGTTTTTAAGACCCGCGAGATGGGCCGAGGCGTACATCGCGGGCATAACAAACAAATTATAGACGGAAAACCACATACTCTGCCTTGAATGCTTATAAGACGGTTAAAGAGCTTAACGTACGGATAAGTCTTTTACGGCCTGAACCATCACCCTTAAATGATCCGGGTTTACTTCCTTGTCGATTCCATGACCCAGGTTAAAGATATGCCCGCTTTGGGGACCGAATTTATCCAGGATTTCCTTGACCTTGGCTTTGATCACCTCAGGCTCGCAAAAAAGAACGTTCGGATCAAGATTGCCCTGCAAGGCGACCTGATCGCCGATGAGTCTCTTTGTCTCGCCCAGATCTGGTCTCCAGTCCAGACCTACCACGTCAGCGCCGCTTTGGGCCGCCAGTTTCAGGAGATGGTGACCCCCATTGATGTAATAAACCCGGGGGACCTTGCCCTGATCGTTCAGGCCCGCGAAAATCTCCTGAATCGAGGGGAAGATAAATTCCCTGAAATCATCCACAGAGAAGATCCCAGCCCAGGTATCGAAGAGCTGAACCATCTGGGCTCCGTTTTCGATCTGGTAGTTGAGATAATCGATGGTCATGCGGGTGAGCTTCTTCATCAGCTTCCGCGCCAGATCGGGCCGGTTGAAAAACAGGGTTTTGACGACCTGAAAGAGTTTGGAGGATCCCCCCTCGACCATATAGCTGGCCAGGGTAAAGGGCGCGCCGGCAAAACCGATCACCGGAGCCCGGTCCTTGATCTCGGAGCGCAGCAACCTAAGTATCGAGCCGACATAAGGCGTGGACTCATCGGGATCAGGAAGCTTCAGCGCATCGATATCGGCTTCGTTTCTGACCGGATTATTAAATTTCGGACCATTATCGAAATTCAGATCCATCCCCATTCCGATCAAAGGCGTCAAAATGTCAGAGAACATGATCACTGCGTCCACGCCGATCAGATCCAGGGGCTGAATGGAGACCTCAGCCGCCATCTCGGTGTGCATGCAAAGATTCAAAAAACTCCCGGCCTTTTCTCTGACTTCGCGGTATTCCTTAAGGTATCTTCCCGCTTGCCGCATCACCCAGACAGGGGTTCTTTCGATCTCTTGTTTAAAGGCGGCTCTTACCAGTAAATGCTCTCGTTGACTCATAAAAACTTATTTGTTTAAAGGTTCGCTATTCTGAAAAATGATCGACCTGATAAACCGACAGACCGACCTCGTGGTATTCCCAATAATCCTTATCAAGCCCTGCCTTTCGGCACAGTTCGCCGATGAATTCGTCGATCGTTTTTACCGACTCCCAAACCTGGGGTAAAAAAGTCGATTCCCGTCCTCCGGCAGACAAGATCACGCCGTCAACCTGCGGTCTGATCCTGGCCATCTTCTCGAAATTCGTCCTGCCCTTGACCTTTTTTGGCTCACTTAGGATCGAAATCTCTATTTTAACCTGCTTTAGCTCAGAGGCCTCAAGGGCCTCAAACCTGGGATCATCGAAAGCCGCGGCCTGAGCCAGATAGATCACGTTGTTATAAATCGAGTCCTTCGCCTCGATTCTTCCGATACAGCCTCTAAGCTTCTTCTTTTTGCTCAAGGTGACGAAAATGCCTCTTTTGGCTTTAAATTCAGGCAGATTATATTTTTCAAGGTTTTTTGACAAGCCCAACAAGCGATTTTCAAGAACCTCCCTCGCCAATCTCAAAAGGTTTTCCTGTTGGGTCCGGTTCATTTATCAGTACCTGATCTTTTGTCCCTCGAAGTTAATCGTCAACTGGTTTTCTCCTCTGTCGCTTTTTTGACACTCTCCGATGATTCTCGCCTCAATCCCCGAATCCTGTGCCAGTTTAACCGCCTCTCCCGCAATATCCTTCTCCATAAAGGCCTCAAGCCTGTGACCCATGTTATAAACCGGAAAAAGATCCCTTAAGGCATGGTTTTTCGTATCCCTGATGTAGGAGAAAATCGGCGGCAGATCAAAAAGATTGTTCTTGATGTAGTGGATTTGACGGCCGAATTTCAGGCATTTGGTCTGCCCGCCCCCCGTGCAGTGAACATAGCCGTGAATCCTTCCTGCGAACTCGGTCTGAAGCCTTTTAATCAGAGGCGTATAGGTCCTGGTGGGTGAGAGCAGAGCCTGACCTAGATTCAGGGGCGTGCCTTTTAGGGGATCATCCAGCTTACCGGGACCGCAATAAACCAGTTCCCCTGGGATCTCCGGGGAGAAGCTCTCGGGGTATTTTCCGGCGTAGACCTGACTCAGGCAGTCATGCCTGGCCGCGGTCAGCCCGTTGCTGCCGATGCCGCTATTGTATTTTTCCTCCCATTTCGCCTGACCGAAACTGGCAAATCCCACGATCTGGTCTCCCGGCCTGACGTTATCGAGATCGATGATCTCCTTCCTCTTGACTCTGGCGATCAGGGTGCTGTCCAGAATGATCGTCCGTACCAGGTCGCCGACATCCGCGGTTTCGCCTCCGCAAAGCTTCATATGGATACCGAGGGATTCCAGAAGCTCGATGGCCTCGTCGAATCCGTCGATGATTTCCTTGATGATCTCACCTGAAATGTAGAACTTGTTTCTGCCGATGCTGTTGGTCAGGAGAAATCGATCCAAAGCCCCCACACAAGCCAGATCGTCCAGATTCATGATCAGCGAATCGACCGCGATGCCTTTGAAAACCGACAAGTCCCCGGTCTCTCTCCAGTAGAGATACGCCAGAGAGGACTTGGTTCCGGCGCCGTCTGAATGCATCAGGAGGCAGCTATTGGAATCCATCGAGAGGCTGTCGGGCAACACCTTGCAGAAGGCTCCGGGGAAAAGGCCCGGGTCGGCGTTGGCAATGGCCTCGTGGATTTCGGTTTTCTGGGAGGAGACCCCCCTTTTCTCGTACAGACTCGATTCTGCCTTGTTTGCCATTTTCTAAACCAGGGATAACGCGCAGTGGGTTAGCTCATGTTCTGACTTGCATTCCATCAGAACCGAGCGAAAGGCCTTAGCGTTCTGAAAACCTGAAATATAACCGGAGATATGCTTTCTAAATTCGATCAAGGCCAAAGGCTCCGGCTTTAGACTCCTGAGTCGCTTAAAATGCAGGATCATGATCTCGATTTTTTCCTTAAGAGTGACCGCTTTTCTTTTCTCCTCGCTCCAAAAGCACCAGGGATTGCCGACGGCCGCCCTGCCGATCATGTAACCATCCAGATTCTCAAGCCTGCTTAGGCCGTCGTCACTGTTTTTTATGTCCCCGTTGCAAATCACCGGAATCGAAACCTCTTTTTTAAGCTCATAGATCGGCTGGAAATCGGCCTCACCCCGAAAAGCCTGCTTATAAGTTCTGCCGTGGATGGTGACCATGCCGACTCCGGCCGATTCAAGTTTCTTAACAAAAGGAATCAGCTCATCGGCCTGATTAAATCCCAGCCTGGTCTTAACCGAAACAGGGGACGAAGTCGCCTTGACGCAGGACTCCACAATGCGGCAGGCCAAATCCGGCTGACTCATCAAATAGGCGCCTGACTCGGAGCGGATTATTTTCTTCGCGGGACAGCCCATGTTGATGTCAAATCCGCTGGCTCCCTTCCCGTCCAACTCCTGAACGATCCGCTGAAAAGACTCGGGATTGTTGCCAAAAAGCTGGATGACATAAGGCAGCTCGACTTGATGGAAATCCAGCCTGGATTTAACCTTCTCGCTGTACTGGATGCCCGAGGTGCTCGTAAACTCGCTGAACAGGATAACTTCCGGGTTTAATTTTCTGACGATCTGGCGATAGGCGATATCGGTGAAGCCGTCCATGGGAGCCAGACAGGCCAATGGTTTGCTTGAATCTAGATATTTCATTGATTTGATCTTATAATATTACAGCTTAGATTCTGGGTTGGGATAAATGATAAAAAAACTTTTAAACTCAGGTAATAAATCCACTTGATTCATCGAAATAAAAACCTAGGGTTGCTCTTTGGGGTCCTGTCCAAGGCGTCCCTGAAGATAATCCTCCCACTCCACCGGCAGCAGATACTTCTTCTGGTTGTTACACTCCTTGCAACAGGCGACGATATTTCCTTTGGTCGAAAAACCACCCCGGCTCAAAGGAATAACATGGTCCATCGTCAGGCTCTTGGCCGCGAAACGTTCCTTGCAGTAATAACAGACCCCCCTGCCCCTCAGGTTCTTCCACCACTGGGTATCTCTCAGCTCGCGCGCGACGGCCTTCTGGCGTTTGATATGCTCTTCATCCGCCGGATAATGTTCGAGTTGTAAACTCATTGGTTTGTCTTTTTGTGATAACGGGCATCCCAGGTTTCAAGTATCAGATGCTTCCAAACACCCCTTTCCCAAAAGGGGAAACACAGGATTCAGCTTTGCCGATCAGCTGTTTTAAATGTTATATTTTAACTGCAAGCCGATTCTAACCAATCAGGCTCATCTATTGATAATTATGGGCCGTCCTACCTGCAATCCCCGGTCGAATCCTTTTTACAGATACGCCCGTCAAACCAGACCGCGTGATCGAAAACCGCGCCCTCCCTGTAGGCGCTTAAAAGATTTCGCGCCATATTGAAATTCGCGTTTTCAAAATTGCCCTTCCTTAGATTCGCCCGGTGAAAGTTCGACATCCTGAAATCGACACTCTGTGACTTGGACGACTCCAGGTTCGCGCCTATCAGGTTACTGGATTTGAAGTTTGCCCACCTGAGGTCGGCTCCAACCAGATTGGCTCCTTCCAGATTAGCCGAACCGGCGTTGATAAACCGCATGTCGGCATCCTTGAAGTTTGTTCCGTCGCCGGTAGAAAAGCTGATGTTCGCCCAACTCAGGTTCGCCTTTTCCAGTAGCGCCCGAGATAAATTAGCGCTGGACAAAAAAGACCAACTCAAATCCGCATTGTAAAGCATAGCTCTTTCCAGACTGGCGTTCTCAAGCTGGGCATCCTTAATGACCGCGTCGTCCAACTGGCATTTATCGCAGCTCTTCGTCCGAATGAGTTTTTGGACATCTTCCGGATAAAAGGCGCTTAAATTGGTCCAAAAAAGCAACACGCCCATAATCAACAGGGCCATAATCAAGATCAATTTTGAAAACCGATTCATGTTCGTTCCGGCAATTAATATTCAAGGAATATCGCGTCCATCTCGCGGCTTTTACACTTGGTTTCGGCTTAAATCGCCTAGTCAGCAAAGCTCTTTACGCTCATATCTCAGCTTAAATCAACCCTGACGCTATGTCAAAATCCGTCCGGTTCCCTCACCCTCCACAAAGCATTAACCCTTAGGGCTGTTCATTTAATAAGGTTTGCGTTTCATTCGCTTGATGTATGAGTATTTATAAAAGACTTGGTTGATTGAAGACCACTGAAGCCAAAAAGGCTCGCGCGATAATAAGGATCAATAAAGCTCATGCTCTCGATTATGGAACAGGTAACGTCAGGTGGTTAAAAATCCGATATGCTCTTTGTTTTTCACATCCAGCTTCACGGTGGACGCTGATTTTTCCATATTTTCAGCCTCGGGAGTCTTCTCTCCTTTATTGGATTGATCCGACGGAGGATTCGTCTTGTCAGTTTTCGAGTTCGGTTTGAAATCAATACCGGTCAGATTGGCCTTGGACGGTTTGAGCTCATTTCGCGCCAGCAGGTCCGCGGTTCCGGTCAGAAGATCGCTGTGCTTGATCTTTAACTGCTCCATTTCCGAGCACAGATCACTTAGGATGGAAACGCTGTCCTTGTCTGAGGATTCGCTAACGGAAATATAGCCACCCGCGACAAGAGAATTGAGTTGTTTCGCGATATTCTTCTGAAAGTTCATCACCGCCTGTTTGGGTATATCTGAGCCCTTTTGAAGCCTGATCACTTCCATGACGTATTTCACCAGGATTTCTCTCTTGACGATATCGATCGAAAGATAATCCAGAAAACGCTTGAAATCCTTGATCAGCCGATCGGACATGAGCATCTTCAGATTAACGGGATTACCGGCTTCTATCGCGACCAGCTCCAAAAAAACCTTCGTTTCATCCAGGTTTTGAAGCTTGGCGACATAACGGTACACCGAGAGCAGAAACTGGTTCAGGCTGGTCAGAATATCAAAGGTGACGACGGTTCCGGCGGGGAGAAAGTACTGAATGGTGGCGGGGGAGAAACCTTCTTTCTTCTTTTCGATTTCCGTCATCTTCAAAAGACTGGACATGGAGCCGTGCTTTAAAAGATAAGTCTCCCAGGAATCGTTTATTTTATTGATATTGAGTAAAAAGGCGACCAACACCCGATTGTTGACCACCGATTTTTCGTATTTGTAGAACTCCCAATGGGTTTGAAGAAGCTCATAAATGGAGTCGCTGATCTTCTTTAAGCCATTAAGGTCGTTGACGACGGGCAATCCCTTTTCCTGGGACCGCAAAGATTCTTCAAGACGAATATTTTCCGCCAGAAACCGTTTTTTAATGCTTTCGATCGTCTCGCAGTAGTCCGGATTAAATAGCCTGGACCTGATTTCGTTCTGCAAAAAACCGTTTAAATTGTTCGTTTCGATCAGGTTGGGCAGGTTCAGGATGAAGTCGTTATACAAGTTGCCGTAAAAGCCGAATTGCTTCTGCATCAACTGAATGAATCCTTCGCAACCCGGGATAGCGTCGTTGAACTGTTTTTTTAGATCGTTGAG
>JAOUME010000210.1 GCA_029881655.1 Deltaproteobacteria bacterium
AAAGACAGTGATGACCCATTCCACGACAGGGGAATTAAAACCAGCCACACTGGCGTTTTTGGTGCTGAATCCCCCAGTGGACATGGTCGTTAGGGAATGGTTAATGGCATCAAAGATTCCCATTCCCGCTATCAATAAGAAGATCACCATAAAGACGGTAAAGATCAGGTAAATAATCCAAAGAAATTTTGCGGTATCCTGAATTTTGGGAGTCAGTTTTTCCGCGGTTGGGCCGGGAACTTCCGCTTGAAAAAGGCTCATCCCTCCGAAATCCAAATAGGGTAAAATCGCTAAGGACAAAACGATAATTCCCATCCCACCAAACCATTGAGTCATACTCCGCCAAAGAAGAATCGGCTTGGGAAGACTTTCGATTTCAGTTAGAATAGATGCTCCCGTGGTCGTAAAACCACTGATTGACTCGAAGAAAGCGTCAGTAAAGGAAGGAATCTCTCCTGAAAGATAAAAAGGTAAACAGCCGAACAGACCTGCGCTAAACCAGCCCAAACTAACCAACAAGAAACCGTCTTTGTACCTGAAGGGTCGTTTTGCTTTGGGTATCAAGGCCAAAGTGCCACCAAACAAAAAGGATATAATAAATGAGTAGGCAAAATACGAACTACTGTCGTCCATGATAAAAAGGGCATAGACCCCAGGGATTAAAAAAGTGAGCGCCATGATTAAGATAATCAGGCCTAGTGCCTTTAAAATGGATGCAAACTGCATATATGGGTTTTATGGTGCAATAATTAAAAGTTTTACTTAAATATACTTAAAACGGATTTGCGGTCGAGGAGATGCAAGATTAAAATAAGATAGTCTCCTGCCTGTAGCCTTTCGTTGTTCCCGGGAGTGATGAAACCACCCCTTCTTTGGATAAACGGCACTGAGGTGCCATCTGGAAGCCTTAAATCACCAATCGTCTTGTTGACGCACGTAGCATTTTCATCAAGATGAATCTCAAGCACTTCAAGTTTACTGTTGCTGAATGAAAAATAGCCGAAAACATTTTTCCCCTGAATAAATTTTGCCAAATGTCTCGCGGTTAGAACGCGGGGACTGATTCCGATATGAACGGGGGTTTTTTGGTTGATTATTGTGGTCAGCTCTGGTTGCTGAACCATACAGACCGTTTTCGCGTTCGACACCGAAGCCGTGACCATGCAGGATGTGAGGTTAATCTCTTCAGAGTCGGTTACGGCGAAAAAATAATCCGCTTCCTCTATACCCTCTGCGATCAGCTGTTTTTGATCCGTTCCGTCAAAGTTCAAAACCAGAGCTCTTTGAAGTTCTTCAGATATCTTAAGACAACGTTCATAACTCTTTTCGATTATCTTAATGTCCTGGTAGGAGTCTTCAAAGAGTTTGGCCAGTTTGACACCGATTTGACCACCGCCATTAATAAAAATACGGTTGGTTTGGACCGTTTTCTCTTTGAATCCCAAAAGTTTTTTTAATTGAGGTTGATCGACGATCTTGCAAAAGCAAAAAAGAACATCCTCCGGTTCGATAACATGGTCTGGATTAGGCAATGAGCATATTTCCCTTCGTTTATGAATGGCTAAGCGCATGCTTTCGAATTGAAAAATCTCTAACAAGGCACTGATTTTTTCCCCAACTATTTTATTGTTTTTTTTGATTTTGTAGCCCAGCAAAAGGAGTTCTCCGTTTGCGAAAACATGACTATCGACGATATTGGGATCATAAATCAGGTGATAAAGTTCTTCCGCGACAATGCTGACCGGATTAATCGCCCAATCGATCCCGAGTGATTCCAAGGTCCTTTGACTCTTTGGGCCTGTAAAATCGACTCTTCGGATGCGGCAGATCGTATTTTTGGCGCCAGCTTCTTTTGCCATCTTGCAGGCGATCATGTTTGTCTGATCGGAATTGGTTATCGCCAAAAAAAGATCGGTGTCATTTTGGTGATCCTCCTTTAAATAATCACTGTTGATGATATTGGCAAAATCGGTCTGCACTTCGAATTCCTGATTGATTTTATCCAAAACGTCCACATCGTGATCTATGATGTGGAGATCCAGGTTTTCTCTACAGAGGTTTTCGATGAGATGATACCCGACTTCACCAGCTCCCGCGATGACGATCTTCAAACGATTCCTTTAAAAGTAAGGTTTTAAAAAATACTTAAAAATTTCACCGCCTGAGCGGTATTAAGGCTTGATACCCGCGAAAACGGATAACTCGAAATATTTAAAATAGCAATCAACGTCCACAAAACCGATATCCCTAAGCCATTCACATTGATCCTCGACCAGAGCCAGAACATTGAGTTCTCTATCGGCTCTCTCCTGGTACTCATTGGTCATGTCCTGTCTTGTTTTACCATCTTGCGTTGACGCGTTTTCCTGAAACATGGAATCGATAAATTTTTCCAGATGAAGTTTTCTGCCGAATTCAGAAGTTGACGCGACGTGCTCGATATTGATAAATATCCCGCCGGAAACCAACAGACCATAGATCTCGTTATAGAGAATCTTTTTCCTTTCATCTGGTTGGTGGTGAATTGAAAACCCGGATATAATAACATCGAATTTCAGTTTGGAAAAAGGTCTGAGCCATGAGGGAGAAGAGTAATCCGATAAAAGGATTTCGTATTCGTAATCAGTTTTTTTAAGCCTGTCATGCGCCGTTTGAAGCATCTCAGGAGCGAAATCCGTGAAGTAGGCTTTTGCTTCAGGGTGATCATTTAGAACCGCGGCGCCCAAAATACCGTCACCGCAACCGATATCCATGATATTCTTTAGTGGTTTATTTGTCGCCGTGATTAATGAACGCATGACGTCGATCTGTTCTTTAGCGAACGGGATGGCTTTGCGAATAGATTTGAGATATAGATCGATCAGATCTTTTTCTTTCCATTTGACATCAGTCCGATTGTTTTCATCTGGAGGTGGACCGTTTTGAATCGGGTGGTTATTCTTATTCATGATTATCTGTTGAGAATGAGGACTGATTTCTTTTCATCATAAAAAGAAAAACCCGAAATCACAATAGGTTTTCTTGGAGGGTGCTTGTATCAATAAAACAGTATATTGAATCTTAACAAATTTTTTTATAGAAAACCAATTTGCTTCCTGATAGGCTTTCAATTATTCCATTGCAATCATTTATGAGATTGTATTAATCATGGTTCCCATGAAGAATCTTTAAAAAATATCTCTATTTAAACTCAAACATAAATAAAAATATCATGAACAGGGAAGAAAGAGAAAGGAAGTACAAGGAAATTGACGCCAAGTGCACGGAACTGGAGGATATCGTTTTGATTGAGGAGTTGATCAAAGAAGGGTTTGATCTGGCGACGCAAAATGATGATAAGGACTTTGTCATGTTTTTCAAGTCGCTTGGAAGCCTCTACAACCGTGATCACGAGGTGACAGAAAAAGCAAAGAAGATGAAAATAGAAAAAGGCCCGAAAGATCAATCTCTATAGATTCAGATTGCAGGTCCGAGTCAGCTGTTTTCGGGCTACTCCTCATTAAACCAGTTGCGATTAACGCTCTTGTGGTTGGAAAAAACAAAATCCTGATCTTCACGGTGTTGGTTGTCTTTTTATTCGTTCAGGGGACAGGCTTGTCTCAACCACTTCAGGATAATATCGATCAAACTTCCGCTCTGGCTTATCCGTTTAAGCTCTATAGCCAAAAGGATTACTACCGGGCGGTCACCGAGGCCAAACGGTTGACTTTCGGGTTGAAAAGCCAGACAGACATTGTGGGATTGAGGTTTTTGATGTTGAAAAGCTATTATCATCTGGGTGAAGAAGCCCCTTTGGAAAAGATGGCTTTGGAGTTATTAAGGAATCCCGATCCAGATAATAATGAGTTGCGTGTAAAAACGGCTATAATCTATTCCCGGTCATTGCTAAATCAAGATCGAGCACCGGAAGCAAAGGCTCTGTGGGAGAAATATGTTTCTCTAAAATTCGCGGACCGTTTTCCTCTACCTGAAAAGATTAAGGGGAGGATCGATCCTGAAGCGGCGAAGCTTTATTCGACCATATTGCCTGGAGCGGGCTTTTTCCTTAGTGGTGAATACGCCAAGGGAAGCCTTTCCTTTCTTTTGAATTCGGTGTTTATAATCGGGGCATATCAGCTGTATCAGAAAAGACAATTCGCCGCGGCGGG
>JAOUME010000211.1 GCA_029881655.1 Deltaproteobacteria bacterium
CACTTCGACCACCACCCTCGATAGCGCCGCGACGCCTCTGAGTGGAACCACCCTTTTTTACGAGAGAATGCTGACGGGCCGCTTTGGCCTTGGGCTGACTTTCTCCAGTTTTTTAGAACGCTCCTTTCAGCTGACTATCGGCACGGATATCTATGATATCCTTGAGACGGTAACGGCCATGTCTTTTGATTTCAAGACCTACTTTTCAGAACATAAGAAAGAAGGATGGAAAACCTACATGGGTGTCTCTTTCGGGCAGTACACGGTTGCGTCCACCATCGTTAAAACCGACAGTAACGGCGCGACGACTGACGGCAAGACAGGCGCGACGGTGCCAACCACGTCATTGAGCTTCGGAGTGGACTATGTGCTTGAGTTTGGGGGTTTCCGCATGGATACCGCCATCATAAACGGCAAACGCTATGATAAAACCGGCTTTGACCTGCATGACGCCGTCTACGACTATTCCACGACAACGGTCGTCGAGCTGGGTGTCTTCAGCTTCTTCTAGGGGACTGGCGAATTTTAGGACTCAATCCTCGCCTGTTTTCTGCTCATACAAAACACCTAAGTTCTCCGGTCTTCCCTTTGTTTGTCCAGCTCACCTGATTCCTAAGCGGCCTATTTTCGTCTGGTGTTTTTGATCCGGTCGGCGGGCATCCCTTTCTTTATCCTGGTCATCTCTCAAAACCCAAGCTAATGGAATCCCTTACAAAAATATAATGGTTTTGCTTAAAAAAGTCTTCACAATGATCAAAGAAGGGGCTATAATATTTTATCTTAAAGCGATTTAAAAGGAAGCTTGGGTTGAAGATAAAATTTTAAATAAGAGAGGATGGCTTAGACGATGAATAAATATAATAAGGCGTTAAGGGAAGAAAGGCATAATCTTTATAATCCGATAAAAGTCTATCAGCAGGACAGCGACCTGATATTAGGCAGTATGCTTAATTTTTCTTACGGCGGAGCCTGCATTATCTCCAAAGATCCGATACAGAAAAAAAAGCTGTTGAAACTAAGGCTGAATTACTCAAACGAATCTCATAAAATCAATGGAATTCCGGTAGAAGTGGTTTGCTGCTGGACAAAAAAAAGCGTCATCGGCGACTCATACGAAATCGGTCTCCAGTTTAGGGACAGGTCCGCGAAATTATCCTCTGACCTGACGGTTTTGATGAACAGCTATACTAATTTTGTCTGCTAAAGACCCGGCTATATCAAAACCAGGGCGACCAGGGCGAAGACATCGATGATAAAGATCATGAAAGGGATTTCTCTGATTTTTCCTTTGACGGTCATAAGCAAAGTATAAGACAGGAACCCCCAGATGATCCCTTGGGTGATGGAATAACAAAGAGGGATCAGGATTAGTGACAAGAAGGCGGGGAAAGCCTCTTCGATCCGGTCCCAGTCTATATTCTTAAGCGGCTTGAGCATGAAGAGACCGACAATAACCAGGACCGGGGCTGTTGCCGCCGCAGGGATGAATGATAAAATCGGTGAGAAAAAGATAAAAGGTAAAAACAAAAGTCCTGCGATAACCGCCGTAAAACCGGTGCGCCCTCCTTCTCTGATGCCAGAGGCAGACTCGATATAGGTTGTGCCGGGAGAACTTCCCGAGAGACTTGAGAAAATGGTGGAAACAGCGTCCACCATCAAGGCCTTGCTGACATTTTTTGGTTTGCCGTCCTTTTCGATGAATCCTCCGACCTCAGAGACTCCAAGTAAAGTTGAAAGCGTATCAAAGAGGTCTGTGAACAGGAAGGTAAAGATGGGAACCAGCATGCCGACCGTCAGCGCGCTTCTGATATCCAGAGAAAACAGAATTTCGGTGCTGGGGACCGAGAACCAGTGATCGGGAAGTTTCATTAGAGGAGCCTGATCGGGAAACAGCTTAAAGGCAATCAGCCCAACGATGGAAGTGACGAGAACCCCTAGTATCAGAGTGCCCTTGATTCTCAGAGCCAAGAGCGAAACCATCAAGGCCAGCCCGAAAATAAAAAGCAGGACGTTCGCGCTGAAACCGCCGAAGGCCACCGTGGTCACCGGATTGGACCGGATAAAACCAACGCTACTCAGTCCGATCAAAGATAAAAACAAGCCGATCCCGCCGGCCACCCCGTAGCGGATACAGGCAGGCACGGCATCAACGATCATCTCTCTGATCTGGGTGATGGTTAAGATAAAAAAGGCCAACCCCGACAAAAACACCACGCCCAGGGCCGTCTGCCAGCGGATTCCCATCCCGAGACAAAGCGTGAAGGCGAAAAAGGCGTTCAGCCCCATCCCCGGCGCCAACGCGAAGGGAAGTTTGGCGTAAAGTCCCATGAAAAGGCTACTGAAAGCGGTAATCAGCACCGTGGCGAGCAAAACCCCGTCAAAGGGCATCCCCGCTTTGGACAGTATAGATGGGTTTACGACGATAATGTAAGACATGGTCAGGAAGGTGATAACGCCCGCCCTGACTTCGGTGGCTAGATCGGTGTGGTTTTTCCTGAATTCGAAAAAATCCTCAAGCGTGCCCATGGGGTCCTCACGCGGGTGACGCGGCCTTTATGATGTTGGAGTAACGATGTGTGATCACTTCGGTTAAAACAATCTATTTCCCTATCTATAATACTATACCAGAACGGGACCCTATTCAACCAAAAAGCCCCGAATTTTTCATATTGGTTGAAGCGATAAAGTGTCATATGACAGCTGTTAATCGCATTATAGGTTGTCATGCATAATTAAATTTATTATCATGGAAACCATGGTATAATATTATACTTAAAAACACCTATGTCATGAAGCGATAAAAAAGAGTTTGTGTGGTCTCGCTAAAGAATCGTTGATATTGATTCCTTTGGATAAAAATCAAGTTCGCTAAAAGACCTGGGTTTGGGGAAATATTTCATGATTTCACGTCTGGTTATCTTCTCGTTGATGATATTTCCCATTGCAGTGGTGATCGCGAAAATATTTTTTTTAGGTTACCTGCCCAGCCTGATCATTCCCGAGAAGAACTATCAGGTTACGATCCACTTAAGCGGTAATGCTTCAAAAGACAACACAACCCTGAGAACTTTTTTACCCACCCAGGATTTCCGCCAGAGAATCTACGACGAGGCCTACGAGAAAGCCGGTTTCGATTTTTCCATCACTCCCGATGAGGTTAATAAACAGGGTATTTGGAAATCCTACGAGAGGATCGATGAATTCGAGGTGAATTATCGATTTTCGGTCAGCTCAAAGGCGGCCAGCTGGGATATTCCGGAGGACCTGCCGTTGAACCTTAAACCTCCGGCGGAATTAAATCCCTACCTGAAATCCACGGTCATGATGCCCCTCAAAGACCCTCGTCTGGTTAAACTTCACCGGGAATTACTCAAGGACCAGACTGGGGAACTGGCTGTTCTGCGGAAAACCTTTGATTTCGTAAGCGGCCTAAAGACGATCTCCTTTAAGGGTTCAACAAGCGCGGTGACCGCCCTTTTGCTTAGGCAGGCCAGTTGTAACGGCAAAGGGCATCTGTTCGCCGCCCTCTTAAGGATGAGCCATATCCCGGCCAAGCTGGTCGGGGGGGTGATCATGGAAAATGGTCATAAACGGATCAGTCACCAGTGGGTCGAGGTCTGGATAAACGGAAACTGGGTCGTTTTTGATCCCACCAACGGCCATTTCGCGCATATCCCCTCTAACTATCTCAAGGTTTATGAGAACGACGAGAAGTTTTTCAGCCACTCGAAAAACATCGGCTTTAACTGGGATTTTGAGACCAGAAGCTTTCTCTCGCCACCAACGGAAATCTATCATCTTAAATCAGGCAGTTTCAACGTTCTTCACATCTACGACCTGTTTCAAAAGGCAGGGATTTCCCTGACGATTCTAAAGATTCTTTTGATGATTCCGGTGGGCGGGCTGATCGCCACTTTTTTCCGCAACGTGATCGGGACACAGACCTATGGAACCTTTTTGCCGGCTCTGATTGCGGCGGCGTCTTATCAGACAGGGGTATGGTGGGGCCTGGCGGGTTTTTGTATCGTCATCTTCTCCCTGGCGGGCATCCGGCTTCTCTTTGAGAATATGGACCTGATGCACACACCCAAGCTCTCGGCCATGTTGACGATCGTGGTTATTCTGGTTATCGGGCTTAGCCTGG
>JAOUME010000212.1 GCA_029881655.1 Deltaproteobacteria bacterium
AAGAAAGTTTTGCCTGTTGATCATCCTTCAGTAGGTAGGTGCCACTATTCATCAGTGAAATGATCTGCGTTGACAAGAGTTCAGTTATCTTATCCGTGATTTGAGGTTTGTTGATTTTATTTATCTCTTTTTCTTTAAGAAACAGTTTTGAGGATAAAAAGGATACCTCAACTGGGGCGTTCTGGTTTAAAGCACAAACAAAATGATTTTTTTTCCCGTCAGGATGGCCGACAGGGGAATAGGGAATGTCTTTAAACAGAAACGGATTTTGATTGCCTTTTAAAGTAAATAAAAAATTGATAACTCTGATCAAATCAGGGTCAGATCTCCAATTAGTCGCCATTTGGAAAGGAAGACCCGTTTCCCGCTTGGCTTGTATGTAAACGAAGATATCGGCGCTCCGGAAGGTATAAATGGACTGCTTTGGGTCGCCGATGAAAAAGGAGACGATCGAAGAATCTTTTAGAATCGATTTGAAAATATTGTATTGCAGGGGGTCGGTATCCTGGAATTCATCGATCATGACGGTCCGGTAATTTTTTCTAAGCTCATCTTTAATCAGGCTGTTCCCCCCTCTCATTAAGGCTTGGCTTAATAGGGACTGCATATCGTTATAATAAATCTGGTTGGCTTTTTCTTTTCTTTGGGCCAATTGCTCAAGGGCAAAGGTTATCAATTCCTTTTTTATCTGGATCACCTCTAAATCAAGCCTCTGTTCAAGCGCCTTTTTTTCATAACAAAGAGTTTCGCATGCGTTTAAAAAAGGGTCATTCGGGACTTTATCCCATTTCTTTCTGGTTTTCAATGCAGTCAGGGAGAATTTGCCCAGTCTGTCAAAATACCTAAAATCCAGCAGGGGAACTCCTGAGAAAAGTTTTTCAACGGCATCAACATATAAAACCAAATGATTGCTATTGTATATTTTCTCCTTTCGGAAAATCTCAAGTAACAGGTCCTTTCGCGATACCCAGCTTTGGCGGGCATTATTAAAAGCTATTAAGAAATTATCCAGTGGAATTGGGTCATCAGTGCCATTTTCAAGTGGGACCATTTTAAATTGGTGGTGCCTTAGAGCTTTGCCTAAAAGTATTTCTAACTTATTATAATTGATTTTATCGCCTATAAAATGGAGGACTCGCGGATCGAAATTCCTAAATCTCAAACTGATGAATTCGATGAGGATTTCTTTTATCAGAATATCCTGATTTTTTATGTTTTCCAATTGGAAGGATACAGCAGACTCAAAAGCGTAATCTTTTAAAGTTCTAAGGCAAAAGCCATGGATGGTGAAGATTTTGGAGTTGCCGAAGTGCTTTAAGGCTTGATTTAAGAGTTTCAGGTCCTTTGACGGGTCGCTTCTCGATTTTAGATAAGGTATAAGGCCTTCGGCTGTTTTTTCCGACTCAATAGGACCGGTTTTTAGGATCTCGATACAATATCTAATGGTCAGCCTGATTTTCTCGACCAATTCATTTTTGGCGGCTTCAGTGAAGGTCACGACCAGGATCGATTCTACTTTACAGTTTTCCTCTAATAGAAAACGAATATACAAAAGCGTGATGGAATAGGTTTTCCCCGTTCCAGCGCTAGCCTCGATCATTTTTTGACCGGAGAGACTTATCGTAAAAGGTTCAAAAGGATTCATTTTCATTTCAAGCATTCAAGCATAGGCTGGAAAATTGATTTGGCCAGATCCTGGAAATCATGAGTTGGAGTAAAATCGCCATGGAAAGGAACATCCAAGTCAAGGGTGAGGAGGTTAAATACGTCCAAACCGGCATATAAAAGCCGGTTGGATTCCTGTTTGCCATCGCCGTTATCAGCGTCCCATACTTTTCGGGCTTTGTTTAACGCTGTTGTTTCGTCTGAACTCCCCTTTAGATTAAAGATCTCCCGCGCGTAGGCCAGAGATGTTTCCGGGAAAAAAGCCAGGGGTTCGTTTTGACCCAATAAGTATAAATCAACCAAATCGGCTAAATGTTTTCCTGGATCGGCGATTTCATCGAAAATCTTGGATTCCGCGTTTATCTTGTCCTTGTTCCAGTAGATATAGACCAATTTCCGGTAAGCTTTTTTATCGTTCATACAGCTCAATAAAAGATGCTTGATCCAGCACTCGATAAGGTTTTTGGCTTTTTCCTTTGATGGAGTCAGAATCGCCAGTCCATCTTGAGTGAAAAAATCGGTATCGCTCCCAAAAAGACGGATGTTATGATCTAAGATCACCTTGACTTCGTATTGTTTAGGCTGAAAGGATTCGGGAGAATAACGGTTAAGCTCGGAAATGAGATTTCCGGCCCTATCATTCAACTTGTCGTAGCGGACTTGACCGAGCGTCCCAAATGGTAAGATGCCTGATTTTTGAAGCCGTTCAAAGGTTTTTACGCCTCCCTTGTCCAAAGGATAGCGCTTTAGCCACAAAGTCGCGGCCTGATAAAAATCAAGTCCACACAAATCAATGGGCTCCAAGTCCTCAAGGACAAAATTCTCCTCCTTAAGATAAAGCTCGAATCTCTTTGAGAGAAAAAAAGCCCCAGGATCTTTAAAAAAACGGGTAAAATCCCTCAGCGGGATTTCCTCGGTAGAATTGAGGCGGGGGAGGGTTTTATCGATGAAGGGTGTTTTTCTTTTTTTCAATCCGAGCAGGTTTTTCGCGGCTAAAGCGTTTTCATTTGAAAAGCTGAAATGGCGCGGATGATCCGGATTGAAATAGATGGGATGAAAGGCTTCGAGTGGATGCTGGACGATGAAAGATTCCTTTATCTTCTCTTTTTCGAGTCGCGCGTCATTGAAGTCTTCAACTTGGTCCGCTCGAGGATTAAGGGTATCTGCCAGTGATTCCAACAAGTCATAAACGACATTCGATGGCGATAATGAACGCCCGTCAAGCGGATTTTTTCCAAGGTAAGTCACGACGAAATGATCCTGGGCCGCCAAAAGCGCCTCTAGAAACAGGTAGCGGTCTTCCATGCTCCGCTCGGGGTCGCCGGGTCTTCTTTCATGACGCATCAAATCAAAACTCAGAGAGCTGTCCTTTCTTGGAAAATCGTTTTCGTTCATTCCGATCAGACAAATAACCTTAAAAGGGATATTTCTCATCGGTTTCATGCCGCAAAAAGTGATTCCCTGGGCTGTGAAGTGGTGATGAGGCAGCGTACTTTGAAGCCTTTGATCCAGGATGGTTTTAATAACTTTAAGCGAGATATTCTCGTTGAAATCCGCCAGTTCCGAGTCTTTGATGATTTCATTTAACGCTTCGCTCAGCAGACTACTGGCCCAGGCGTCCTCTATTTTAAAAAGGATGGATTTTTCAGCGATCTCAAGGATAATCGCTTCCCAGTCCCTGATTTTACTGTTTTTGGAGAGTTTTTCAACCCAGCTGAAAATATCTTCCAGAAATTCCGCGAAATTCCCCAAAATTACGGCTTTTTCGCTCTCGATTTCCCCGAACGGCAGTGTGTCGACAAAGATTTCGTCCTCATTTGACGGAATCGAGATACTCAGGAACAAGCGGTTTAATCCGAATCTCCAAGTATTTTCGAAGGAGTCGGGATAATTCCAAGCCTGGCGATGCTCCTTGTCGATACCCCAACGGATGCCACTTTTTTTAACCCAGTTGAGTATGATATCCAAATCATCGAGACTGATATTATATTTTTCTCTGACCGGCTGGAAGAAAAGCAACTCAACGACCTGTGAGACTGAAAGTCTTTTTTGAGGCAACTCAAGAATCTGGAACAGACTTTTCAGAGCGATGCTTTCGTTTTTAATGGAGCGGTCGGCGATCACATAGGAAATAAAATCTTCGCGGTTATGCTCAACATCGAAAACGGCGTCGATAAGACCGGCGTAAACCTCTATCTCCGGCGCCATTACGAGAATATCGTTCGGCTTAAGGGTAGGGTCCTTTGATAATAAAAACAGCAACTGGTCCTTTAAGACCTCAATTTCCCTTAGCCGATTGAAACAGGAATGAAGAAGGACGCTGTTGTCGGCTCGGTCTCCCTTGAACGAGGCATCTTCTTTCACAGGAAAAGAAGGGGAGATTGAATTTAGGATGTCGTTTTGAAGGCGTTTTAAATCAGTATCGCATTTTAAATCGACAAAC
>JAOUME010000050.1 GCA_029881655.1 Deltaproteobacteria bacterium
CGAAGGGAACCTACGAACGGGTCGTTATTCAGACGACAAAAGAGCATGAACAAAGAGAGATCATCGTAGTGAATCTTAAAAAATATCCGGCTAAGATCAAGACCCCTCTTTCTGACGGTGACGAGGTGAACTTTTTTCTGATAGAGGAAGAATTCGTCAACCAGATTTCTCTGCAGGGCGCGGTTAAATATCCAGGCAATTATGAATTTAAAGAAGGAATGCGGATCTTGGACCTTTTTGATGGCCCCAATGAGATCAATGAGGACACTTATTTAGGGAATGCTGACGTTTATAGCTTTAAGGACAATTTCAGGGACGTCTCGCTGAAAACGATCGATTTGGGGAAGGCCCTTAAAAAAGACCCTCAACATAATATCAAGCTGAAAAACCTGGATAAGATTATTATCTATTCAAAATGGGATATCAATTATTTCAGGGAGCCGGTGGTGCATCTCTTCGGAGCGGTACAGTATCCCGGTTTTTTCCCTAGATCCAAGGGACTGACTCTTTCTAGCCTGATTCGCCAGGCCGGCGGGCTCTTGCCACAATCACATAGCCTCATCAACGTCATCAGGGCCAATGGGGATCAGGAAGTTTTGACCTTTAACCTGGATTTCAACAAGTTCAAACTAGGTGGAGAAAAGGATATCTTACTTGAAGACGGGGATATTATCGCCGTTAAGACCAATCAGCCTTACCGCATGGACCCCGAGACGGTCACCATTGAAGGCGAGGTCAAGTATCCCGGTGTTTACCCCATCAAGCCCGGCATCGAACGTCTGGAGGATCTATTGAAAGTGGCCGGAGGAGTGCTGGATTCGGGCTGGTTGCCCGGCATCACGGTAATGCGCAAGGCAAATGAACAAATAACCGAAAAGCAAAAAACCAACATCAACGCCATCAATGCCATTGTCAAATACATCAACCAGATCAAGTTCGAACAAACCAAAAGACGCCATGAATACCTGCTGGGAAAAGAAGGTTTAGGTCCCGACGCGGGCAGTGCCGCTAATACCCTAAATCCGACTTCCAGGGAATCGGCTCTGAAAGGTTCACTGGGAATAACCATCGCGGGTTCCTCACAAGAGGTGGTCGGTGGGGCTTTCGATGTTGGCCGGGAGACGGGCTCGATTCTGACTGAGGCCCGGGAACTCTCGGAAAGGGATTTTATCACCAATGAGTATGTGGTTTTGAATTTTTCTGGAACCGAGTTGTCATCTGAAAACAACATCGTTTTACAAGATAAGGATGTCTTTAGTATCCCCCCAAAAATCAATACGGTCGAAATTGTAGGGGCTGTCTACAGGCCGACCAGGGTTTTCTTTCACAAAAATTACGATTTGGAAGATTATATTGATTTCGTGGGAGGATTCACCGAAGACGCCAATTCGGAAAAGGTCATCATCTTAAGGTTGAATGGCGCGATTATCCCCGCGGATTCAATTGATCAGTTTAATCCCGGCGATGTTATCTTTGTACCGACAAAGGTTATTTCGACCGAAATCAAGACCTCTCTTGATAAGATACTGGATGTGATCCGCTTTACTTTGGTAACTTTGACCAGCTACTGGGTCTTGATCACGTTGCTGGCTCTGTAAGCGGTTGTGTCGTTGGTAAAATGGGAACTGTATCGCGTGGGATCTCAACAGCTTTTTTATTATGATCCTGACGTTGATTTGGTTCTTATCGACAAGCTGATATTACAGGATGATACCTGTTCTATCAGCTATCCGCCACCGTAACATTATCGATCCCTTCGTTTTTCTGTTTTCATTTTACTCCCTGAAATTAATCAAACTTCCTCGTTAGATTAACCATTAATAACCTTTGTTATAATCCCTGCAAATTAATGGCCGCGTCATCGTTGGATCGGATTTGATTTATTGTTTCTAGAAGCTTTATGGATTCATGAAATCTGCTGGACTAATTGGTCAAAAAGTTAAATACTTTTAATTAAACAAAATAAATTCCTTGAAGCGCGAATAATCTATTATCTCAAAAAAGAGTTTAAATGAAAAAAGCTTTGATCACTGGCGTGACTGGACAGGACGGAGCCTATCTGGCTGAGTTACTGTTAGAAAAAGGTTACGAGGTACACGGAATTAAGAGGCGGTCCTCACTGTTTAACACCGACCGAATCGATCACCTCTACCAGGACCCCCACGAAAAAGAGCTTCATTTTATCCTGCATTACGGCGATTTGACAGACTCTTCCAACCTGATTCGCATCATCCAGGAGACCCAGCCCGACGAGATTTACAATCTCGCGGCTCAAAGCCATGTTCAGGTTTCTTTCGAGACCCCTGAATATACGGCCAACAGCGACGCTCTGGGTACCTTAAGGATACTGGAGGCGATCCGGATCTTAAACCTGGAGAAAAAGACACGTTTTTATCAGGCTTCCACATCCGAGCTTTTTGGTAAGGTACAGGAAACCCCACAAAAAGAAACCACGCCCTTTTATCCGCGCTCACCCTATGCCGCGGCCAAGCTTTACGCCTACTGGATGACGGTGAACTACAGGGAAGCCTACGGAATGTTCGCCTGTAACGGAATCCTGTTTAATCATGAATCCCCGAGGAGAGGCGAGACCTTCGTGACCCGTAAGATTACCCGCGCGTTGGCCAGAATCAAGCTGGGTCTTTTGGAATGCCTATATCTGGGCAATATTGACGCCAAGAGGGATTGGGGCCATGCCAAGGACTACGTTGAGATGATGTGGCTGATGCTCCAGCAAGAAACCCCTGATGATTTTGTCGTGGCCACCGGGCAACAGTATTCTGTTAGACAGTTTATCGAAATAGCGGCCAAAGTTTTGGAAATTGAAATCAAATGGCAGGGAGAGGGTATTAATGAAGAGGGTTTCGATGTCAAGACCGGAAAAAGAATCATCGCTATCGACCAGAGATATTTTAGACCAACCGAAGTGGAAACGCTACTGGGTGACTCGACAAAGGCATTTGAGAAACTCGGCTGGAAACCGAAAATCTCTTTTGACGAAATGGTCAGGGAAATGGTTGATTATGATCTGATGACCGCAGAAAAGGACAATCTGATCAAAAAAAAGGGCTATAAGGTGCTTAATTACCATGAATAAAAGCGATAAAATCTATGTCGCTGGCCATGGCGGTCTAGCGGGCAGGGCCATTTGTGATAAGCTTAGGGAAAAGGGCTACCAAAACCTGAGCGTGAAAACCAGAGGACAACTGGACCTGACCAGACAAAGAGAGGTCGAGAGGTTTTTTGAAGAGGAAAAACCAGATTGCGTTTTTCTCTGCGCGGCTAAGGTCGGCGGGATTCACGCGAACAGTACCTATCCCGCCGACTTCATCGCCGAAAATCTGCAGATCCAAAATAATGTTATTACCCAAGCGTTTCAGCATCAGGTCAAAAGACTGGTCTTTCTGGGTAGCTCCTGCATCTATCCCAAACTCTGTCCCCAGCCCATCAGGGAAGAGTACCTGTTGAGCGGTCCATTGGAACCCACCAACGAGGCTTACGCGGTTGCCAAAATCGCGGGGATCAAGACCTGCGAGGCGTATAACCGTCAGCACGACACCCGTTATCTAAGCGTGATGCCGACCAACCTCTATGGGCCAAACGATAATTTCGAACTGGAGAATTCCCATGTTCTGCCGGCCTTGATCCGAAAATTCCACGAGGCCAGGCTTGAAGGGAAACCAGAAGTGATTGTCTGGGGAACAGGCAAGCCGAAAAGAGAATTCCTGCATGTCGAGGACATGGCGGATGCCTGTGTTTTTTTAATGGAGAAAATGGACTGCCAAGATCTGATCAATATCGGCAGCGGTAAGGATATCACCATAAAAGATCTGTCCATCTTGATCGGAGAGGTCACCGGTTTTAAGGGAAAGATCGTTTTTGATACGACGAAACCCGATGGAACGCCTCAAAAACTCCTTGATGTCAGCAAGATAAACCTACTTGGATGGAAAGCTAAAATTGGTCTAAAAGAAGGAATTGAACGGACCTACAAATGGTATCAAGACAGCTCGGCCGGAAACATCCGTCGTTAATTCAAATCGCCTGGCTATTTTATTTTTTGTCTAAAAACCAATCAACCGTTTTTTGAAGCCCTTCTTCCAGTTCGGTTTTTGACTCCCAGCCCAGAATATTTTTAGCCTTGGACGTATCAGAAAAGTTGCGCATCACGTCCCCTAGTCTCGCCGAAGCGTTTTTTACCTTGATTTCCTTAATCCCTGAAGCTTTTAGGACTTCAAAAAGTTTTTCAGACAATTCGTTAACCGTGGTTTCGGCGTTCGTGGCTATCTGAAAGATTTCTCCTCCCACTTTATCTTTTGTCGCCCCCAGGATAATTGCCTGAACCAAGTCCCCTATATAAATAAAATCCCTGGTTTGTTTACCGTTGCCGTAGATTTCAAGGGTTTCACCATTCAGGACCTGACGGATGAATTTGGCGACAAGGCTGCTTTTATGCCCTGAGCGGGGTCCGTAGACATTGCCGAAACGAAGCGCAACCGTTTCAATACCGAAGGTACGGAAATAAGCCGAACAATATCCCTCTCCAGCGAGCTTGCTGGCGCCATAGGGTGAAACTGGGTGAGCGGGGAGTTCCTCATGAATCGGGGGGATGGTCTCCCCGACTGGCGCGCCGCTTGAGGCGAATACGAAGCGCTTGATCCCGTTGGTTCTGGCTGCTTCCAGGTAGTTTAATGTGCCAATCACGTTATAAAAGCAATCCTGTCGGGGATTTTCAACCGAAGGGGCTACCCCCGTGTTGGCCGCAAGATGAATGATGACATCCGCGCCTTTGGTCACGAAATCCGCCAGTTGGTCATCCAGGATATCACCGACGATCAACTGGGGTGGATTAGACCAGTCACCACGCTTCAGGGCCTCACTGTCAGCCTGTATATGATCGAATTGGCAAACCGTCGCGAGATCGTTTTTTGAGCCAACCGACAAATTATCTACGATCCGGATTCTGTTCCTGGTGTCTTTTCCTATGAGATTAATAAGGTTGATGCCGATAAAGCCACAACCCCCAGTGATAAGCCAACGTAGGGTCTCAGACATGATGTTTTCCTGGATTGAGAGAGTTAAAAGTCGCCTGTGAGTTATCGCCTGGAAAAACTAGTTGTTCCATTTGACGCGAGGCATGATTTTTTTGGGATCAATCTGATCTTTACGGATGATAATTTCCTCCAGCATCTTTGTGACCACCTCATCAGTCATATAGTGAGGTTTCAATCCCATCTCCATGAGTCCGTGGTGTTTGGCGTTGTAGTAGTGGTCCTCTTTTTCCTTGCGGGGATTCTCGATGGCCTCGATCTTAACCTTAAGTCCCATCTTGTTACCCACAGCCTGGACCTTCTCAGCCAGATGGTTGACGGAGAACTGCTCAGTAAACTGGTTCAAAATACGCAATTCGCCTTTTTTTACAGGACTGTCTACGGCCAGTTCCACGCACTGAAGGGTATCTTTCAGATTGAGGTAGCCTCTGGTCTGTCCTCCTTTGCCGTATACCGTTAAAGGGACTCCCGCTACGGCTTGCACTAAAAAGCGGTTGACGACCGTACCGAAGATATCGTCGTAATGAAAATTGGGAAGCAACCTTGTATCCAAATCCGACTCGGCCGTCGATAATCCATAGACCGGTCCTTGCATCAGGTCGGTAACCCTGAGCCCATAGGTTCTTACATAAAACCACAGAAGATCGGTATCCAAAACCTTGGTTGTATGGTACAGACTTCCCGCCTGTCTTGGATATAGGAATGTGTCCTTTCTACCGTTGTGTTCAATGTCAATCCAGCCTTCCTCAATATCGATATCAGGAGTGCCGTACTCACCCATGGTCCCGAGCTTAACGATGTGACATTCGGGAGCGAACTCTTTAACCGCCCAGATGAGGTTGAAGGTGGCGTTAAGGTTGTTGCTAAAGGTTTTCTGCGCCGTCTGAAAATCGATCATGGAATAGGGTGCCGAGGGTTGTTCGGCATAGTGAATGACGGCGTCGGGATGAAAATCTCTGAAAAGGTTCGTAAGCTGGAGATAATCGGCGCAATCGGCGATGGCCGTTTTGATTTTATAATTTGAAACCGCTTGAAAAATGTCTGCCCTCTCGATCAGGTTCGGACAGGGGATCAAGGGTTCAGAAGATGTCTCCAGTGCTATGTTTCTCCTTAGATAGTTATCAACCGCTATAACCTCATGCCCCTTGCTCGCGAAGGCCATTGCTGTTGGCCAACCAAGGTATCCGTCTCCTCCCAGTATCATAATTTTCATTCTTCTGCCTGTTCAAGTTTCTCTATAATTTGGTTCTTAATGAAATATTTTTTGATCTCTTCGTAATTCATCACCTTTTCAGTTGCACTGTTATAAGGATTGTCGATTGATTGGCTGATGGTCTCAGGATAACTGTATTTTATGTCTTCATAAACGCAATCGAAAGCGGGTTTGACCGCAAACATATTTTCGAGTTCGATGGTACGGGTAGTTTCCTCGTCTGTCATCAGCTCCTCGTAGAGTTTTTCTCCCGCCTTAATGCCGATTTCCTTTATCTTGATCTTCTCAGGTTGAAAACCGAACCTGGGTGAGACCAAATCGATCATGACTTGGGCCAAATCCTTGATCTGCATAACTGGCATCTTTGTGACAAACACCTCCCCACCCTTGGCCAGTTCGACGCTCTTTAAAACAAGTTTGACACTTTCCTCAATGGTCATGACAAACCGGGTCATTCGGTTATCCGTGATCGTCAGTGGTCCACCGTTTCTAATCTGACGGTAAAAAATGGGAACCACTGATCCCCTTGAGCCGATAACGTTCCCAAACCGGGTCGAAGTAAAAATGGTATTGCGGTTGAATTTCAGACTATTGGCCGCTGAAATCAATCTTTCACCCATCAGCTTCGAGGTTCCCATAACGCTGGTTGGGTTTACCGCTTTGTCTGAACTGGTAAAGAGTACATGTTTGACTTTGTTTAGCAGGGCCGCATTGATGATATTTTTGACGCCCATAATATTGGTCTGTACAGCGTCGAAAGGTGATTTTTCGCAGAGAATTACATGTTTCAAGGCGGCCGCGTGAAAGACGATGTCGATCCCATCCATTTTACGGTTCAGCTTGTCGGGATCACGGATATCTCCTATATAAGCCGAAAAAGGGATTTTATCATTCTTCTTGTCACCTGCGTAAGCCCGGTAGGATTCTCCAAATTCCTCTTCCAAAAAAAACACTCCCGATTCATTGGTGTCAATGACTCTCAGCTCGCTGGGTTGTTGACATAAAATCTGCTTTATTAACTCTTTTCCTACCGTCCCGACTCCACCGGTGATCAAAATTGATTTGCCTTTAAAGAAACTCAATGACCCTCCTGCCAGTTTAATTTGATGATTGTTTTTTTGTTTTGAAACTCTAAAGTCGATTTGAAGTAAGATATATTGATTTTATTTGCCCAATTAAGTCAAGTCTAAGTGATAGAACCGTATCTCAACCTAACGTTCGGTTAAGCGTTATGTTTTATTCAGCATTAGTTGACAAACGGTGAAACAATATTGAGAGTTTTGATGTCATCATTTATAGTCGCGATTTAAAAACGATACTCAGACAAGCGATTTTTAATAACGATAAAAATAACGGAGGAAAGTATTCCAAAGAAATTATTAATTACAGAAGTTGCTAAACGCTCCTGAACCGACACCTATGGATTCCTTGATAACCAGGATAAAAATTACAAATCCCGCGATAATAACCGTATCAATAAACTTCAAACACTATCCTGAATGTTTCTTGAAGATAAGAACCTTTTGACAGGATCAAACATAGAGCGTAAACAACTCAAGTTAAGGAATAATCAGCAGTTGTTTTTAACAATATACCGTCTAAGCATATTAATCAGGTCTTTTTTCCGGACGGGTTTGGCGAGAAAATCATCTATCCCCGCCTTAAAGAATAAATCTCGTTCAGAAGGGTAAACGTTAGCTGTAAAAGCAAGGATCGGAATTCCGGGGTCTTTTGTTTTTCCCTGACGAATCATTTTTACCGCGTCAATTCCACTGAGAACCGGCATTTTGATATCCATCAATACCAAACCACAGTCTTCCTTTTTTAAGAAATCAATCGCCTCCTGACCGTTTGAGACGATGATAAGTTCGCCTATTTCATTTTCCAAAAATTTCCGAACTATGACCTGGTTTAAATATGAATCATCCGCCAGTAAAATCCGGGCATTTTTCAGATCGGTAAGGCGGGTTTGGTTCGTAGCACCGTTACCGGATGATTTATCCTCGGTCAGCGGTACTTGAAAAGAGAACCTGGACCCCTTTCCCACTTCACTTTCAACGGACAATTTACCCCGCATGATGTCTGAGAGTTTTTTCGCGATGGTCAGTCCAAGTCCCGAGCCTCCGAAACTGCGGGTAGTCGAGGTATCCCCCTGAACAAAGCTTTGGAAAATCGTCTCAAGTTTATCCTCAGGAATGCCGATTCCCGTATCTGATACGGTAAACTCAATGAGCAAGTTGTCGTTTGTCTTATCGACCATGTCAACTCTCAGGCTGATTTCACCCTGGCTGGTAAACTTGATGGCATTTCCCAACAGATTTAAAAGTACGCCATTGATTCTGTAGATGTCCCCCGTAAGTTTTGTTGGCAATTCAGGGTCGATTTCACAACTAAAAGCAAGGTCTTTTAAGCTCGCCTGTGTTTGAAAACTTTTTGACAATTCGTTTATTTTATCGCGGATAACAAAAGGCTCATTTCTCAACTTCACTTTACCGCTTTCGATTTGTGAAAGCTCCAGTACATCGCTAATGATTGCCATCAAAGTCTTGGTCGATTCCGACGCGATTTGCAAGTTATCCTTTTGATCCTTATCAAGCTCAGTCTCAAGAACAAGCTCGATCATCCCCATAATGCCGTTGATGGGTGTCCTGATCTCGTGACTCATATTAGCCAAAAAATCTGACTTGGCGGAATTGGCTTGTTGGGCTTTCTGATATGCCATTTTCAACTGAATATTGTTATCCTCGATCGTTTTTTGATGCAGTTTGAGCTGATTCTCGGTTATACGCAGACGTCGGATTAAGAGAACCAGGATTCCACCAACGCTCAAAGAAGCCACAAGAGGGGTCACGAACCCCGCGAAAAGCATCATATCATCCAGACGGTCTACCCATAAAAACGAGATGGTAGCGACAATACATTCCGAGATCACTATGGCGGAGATAACAAGTAGAAATATAAGCATCCAGGTCGAAAGCTCCTTTAGCCAGCTGATAAATGAATCCATCAATTGTTTCATACCCTGTTATGTTCTCGTATGTTGACCGCTGGAAAAAGCGCCATCAATGTCCCGGTTATCTCATAAAAATAAAAATATCACTCTGGAATCCGCCATTAAGACCCGTCTGTAGCTACTTTTTCATGATCACGATACATTTTAATCAGGCAAAATAAAAGGATATTTTTTTACGCTCCGCCAATATTTCCTGATAATACTTAAAAAATGGATTATTATGGCGGTGTATCGCGCATTTTGGAAAGCTTAAAAACAATTTGTGGCCCATTTAATATCCTACAATTTCACTGGAAACGGATAATTTACTTCATCACTCTATTTGACTTATTAGTCTGGATTATAAGATAGTAGAGTCAATAAGGCAAAACCGTTGTCAAGCGTTACTTAAACGGTCATAAAATCCCTTTCAGGTTTAGAATAAAATGAATTACGGGAATGCCAATGATAACACTGCCGCTTCATAAAAAACTCCTTTTTAAATATTCAAAGGTCATTATAGAGCCGCTCCTGAGGAAGTTCCTTCTTTCTTTTTGTTTCCTTATTCTCCTGTATCCGGCAGGCTCGGTTTTCGCTTTGGAACCGGCGGTCATCACGCCTGAGACTCATCAATACCATCTGGCGAAACATTTAGAGATTCTAAGAGATCCTGAGGGTCTCATGAGTTTTGAGGAGGTCCGTCAAGCTCATAAAAAAGGCTTATTTCAGCCAAACCAGAGCGACTATCCCAACTTGGGTTTCACATCAGATACCTTCTGGGCGAGATTTGAGTTGTATAATCCAGGTGAAGTTGAAACGAAATGGTTTATGGAGTATGATTACTCCAAGATCGACAACCTGGATGTCTACCAGATTTCCCATGACGGGAAGATAAAAAAAAGCATTTCCGGGGACTCGTTTCCACTTTCCAGCCGTGAGGTTAAAAACCGCAATTTTCTCTTTAACGTCGAATTGAAGCCCCAGGAAACCAAGGAAATCTATATCCGGATCTTTAGTCGCGACACGGTAGAAATCCCTTTAATATTGTGGGATAAAGAGACCTTCCATCACGCCAATCAGAACGCGCAACTGTTTTTCGGGTTATTTTACGGGCTGATGATGGTGATGATCGTCTACAACTTGATCCTGTATTTA
The DNA here is from genome assembly GCA_029881655.1 of Deltaproteobacteria bacterium. Taxonomy (GTDB): domain Bacteria; phylum SAR324; class SAR324; order XYD2-FULL-50-16; family XYD2-FULL-50-16; genus JAOUME01. Next base: position 10,412 of record JAOUME010000050.1, read on the forward strand.
TTGATCAGGGAAAGCGTCTATCTATACTACGTCGCGTCAGTGGTTAGTTTTACTTTATTTTCGATGACCCTGACCGGTTTTGCTTTTGAGTATCTTTGGCCGGAGTTTCCGGTTTGGGCTAAAAACAGCCGTCCTTTTTTTGTCGGTCTCTGTGGAGCTACGATCGCCAGGTTCTCGCAGACTTTTCTGGTCACGAAAACCAACCTGCCAAGATGGGATAAAGCCATTTCCTTTTTCATCGCGCTTTCGATTCTGTGTTCCGTTTTGGCCCTCTTCGGCTTTTTCCGAATCTCCATGACGCTGGTGGTGGCGGTCTCAGGGGTTGAGGCCGTATTAGGCCTGATCGTCGGGGTGTTGAGGTTTAGGCAGGGTTATTTCCCGGCCAGGCTTTATATTTTGGGATGGAGTTTCTTCCTGATAGGAGCGATAGCCTTCTGCTTTAAGGCTGTGGGCATCGCGCCCGCGGTTTTTATGATACGCTACGGCATGCAGTTCGGGTTTGTAATCGAGGTGGTGGTCATGGCGGCATCGCTCGCTGACCGGGTCAATTACATCCGGCTTGAACTGGAGGGCTTAAACAAGAGACTGATCGAGACGAGAAAGGAAATCCTAACGAGGCTGGGCATCGCTGCGGAATACAGGGACAACGAAACCGGAAGCCACATCCTGCGGGTGAGCAATTACGCCCGGCTCCTTGGAATCCGCGCCGGACTCAGCGATCAGGATGTGGAAAAGCTCTTCACCGCCGCGCCCATGCACGATGTGGGAAAGATCGGGATTCCAGATCAGATCCTGTTTAAGACCGACAAGCTCGACCCAGACGAGAGAACCGTGATGGAAACCCATACGGATATCGGCTCCAAGATTCTGGGGGGGATTCAGTCGGACCTGATGGAGACCGCCAGCCGAATCGCCATCACCCATCATGAGAAATGGAACGGACAGGGCTATCCCAGAGGTCTCTCCGGCTATGAAATCCCGCTGTTCGGAAGGATTGTGGCCATCGTGGATGTCTTTGACGCTCTGGTCACGACCAGACCCTACAAGAAGGCCTGGTCGGTCGAGAGGGCGGTCGAGTTTCTAAAGGACGAAGCCGGCTCTCACTTCGATCCGAATCTGGTGGCCCTGTTCCTGGACATCCTGCCCAAAGTCCTGGAGGTGCGGGAACTTTACCCCGAAACGGTGAACGATTAGACGTGAAACGAGGCGCCGCTCATAAATTTATTCTTTCATGCTGTTTTTAATCATAAAGGCCTTCCTTATGCTATTTCGTGTAAACCCAAAAGGTTCATTTTCAGTGAGGACTAAAATAGTCAAACCTGTCTTGTTCCTTTTTCTGTTCTGCTGGTTTTTCATGCCCCGAAACGGCTCCAAAGAGGCATAAAAACCGGGTTTTCAAGCCTGGCCAGTCCTGATAAAATTCATTTAATTGATAAAAACATTTGATTTATCATCAGCCACAAGTTAACCCTTGTTTAGTAGAAAACAGATTTTATTTGAGCCCTGTTTTGCGGGGAGTTATCCTGGAATCCATCCAGGTCAATCGTAAATACGATTCAAAAACGAAACACCGTCCATGTCGTTCATCCTTCAAGCATTCGCGATAGTTGGAAGTCTCGGTATCTTCTTTTATGGAATGAAGGTCATGAGCGAAGCCGTGCAGCGTTTGACGGGGGATAAGCTTCAGGCCTCCCTGAATTTTATGACGAGCAACCGCTTCGGGGGGCTTTTGACCGGCTTTTTTATTACGACGGTCATCCAGTCTTCTTCCGCGACGACCGTTATGGTCGTGAGTTTCGTCAACGCGGGGCTGTTGAACCTGATACAGTCGATCGGCGTAATCATGGGAGCGAATCTGGGAACGACGCTTTCGGTCTGGATGGTTTCTCTTCTCGGCTTCAAGTTCAAGATCACGCTTCTCGCTTTGCCCGCGGTCGCGATCGGAATCCCTTTTATTTTCGCGAAATCAAGCCGAAAGTATAATACGGGAGAATTGCTGGTAGGGTTTGGCCTTTTGTTTCTGGGGCTGAACATGCTGAAAGAATCGGTTCCCGATATTAAAAACAATGTCGAGATACTCCGCTTCATAACCGAATACGCGGATATGGGTTTCTTGTCGATTCCGATCTTTGTGATGGTCGGCATCGTTTTGACTCTGGTCGTCCAGTCCTCCAGCGCGGCGGCGGCCATCACCGTGACGATGGCTTTTAAGGGCTGGATCGATTTCCCCAGCGGTGCGGCGATCATCCTGGGAGAAAACATCGGAACCACGATCACCGCCTATTTGGCCGCTTTTGGGACGAATGTCCACGCGAGAAGGGCCGCCAGGGCGCATTTGCTGTTTAATATCCTGGGCGTGATATGGATGTTGGCAATTTTCTATAAGTTCGTTGATTTTGTCGATTGGATCACACCTGGAGATACCGCCGATCCCACGAACATCCCGATACATCTTTCCGCTTTTCATAGCCTCTTTAATTTCGTTAATATTTGCCTTCTGATCGGCTTTACCCCTAGGTTGGCGGCTCTCGTCGAGAGACTCGTCCCGTCAAAGAAAGGGGAAGATGTGGTGGAAGAGAGGTACGAGCTTAAGTATATCTCGACGGGAATATTGAGGACTCCGGAACTGGCTTTGGTCGAAGCCAATAAGGAAATCATAAAAATGGCGGAGATTATCGAGTCGATGTATCTTAGCGCGCTTGAAGTCTTTTTCAACCCGGAAAAGGACATGGGTGAAATAATCAAGCAGCTTAAAAAACGCGAGGAATTCACCGACAGGATGGAGGAGGAAATATCCAGGTATCTGGTCGAGTGCTCCAAAGAAAATCTCAGCGATGAAAACGTCTTCCGGTTAAATGCGAAGCTGAGGATCGTGGACGAGTTGGAAAGTATCGCGGATTGCTGTTATAACCTGACATTGACCATTCAGAATAAATACGACACGCAACTCAAGTTTCACCGGGACGCGAATGACGAAATCAAGGCTTTCGCGGATAAGGTGATCCATTTCATGCGGCTTAACCTGGAGCATTTAAAGAAAAGAGAGCGTTTTGACGACTCGGACCTGGAAAATGCCTATCGGCTTGAAAACGCCATCGATGAGTCGCGCTCGGTCTTAAGAAACAATTCAATACAACGGATTCAGGAATATGGTCACGTCAAGTCCGAACTGTTGTTTATGGACATCTTAAAGAATTTCGAGAGGATGGGAGATTATTCCCTCAATATCTCCCAAGCTCTGCTCCGCTCTGGAAAGGGCTAGGCTGGAAGCTCAAGGCTGACCCTAATTTGGATATAGCTGTAAGCGAATAAAAACTCATTGTTCAAACCCACGAATATTTCTTGTTTCCCATTTATAAGATCAACTTTTTGGTTATAAAACAGGGCTGGAAATCGCCAGGGTGACCTGAACGTTTTCACTGCTTAGAAATATCCGGTCGTCCTGGATGATACAGCTCAGGTTCATGTTTTTTTGTGCCAAGTCTTCGGGTCCGCTCGTTCCGATCGACTCAAACATGATCAACCGGAGTTTTTTTTGTTCGAGGGTTTTCTTGTTTAATCCCTTAAACCACATCTTGAATTTCGTAGAGTGAAAGCCGATGACGGTCATCCGCTCGGCCTTGGATAAGGCTTGCCGGATTCGTTTTTCTGATGGCTGGCCCAGTTCGATCCAGTGCCGGATCTCCCCTGTGGGCCGATGGGTCCAGAGTTCCGGTTCCTCATCGGCGCAAAGCCCCTTGGTAAATTGGGGATTTTCCTGACTATAAAGAGCAAAAGCGGCCAACCGGAACACCAACCTCAAATCCGTCTCCGAAGGATGCTGGGCCAGAGTCAGACGGTAGTCCTGATAGTGGTGGCGATCGATATTCGAGACCGACAGATTTACTTTTGAGATAGTCGCTTTTAAGGCCACTGCGCTCCGGTTATTTGATGGTTGATTTCGGATGAGTATACCTCTTTTTACCCGAATTGTAACAGTCTGCCGCCTAAATCTTTAACCAGCTGGAATCATAGTTGTATAAAGAGAATTTCAAATACCCCTCCAGCTTTGAGCGGCTTGCGGCCTTCCCCCTTTCTGATTTTCACGGCTCCTAGGCTAAAAACTAGCTTTTTGGTTTTTATTGAATTTATTGGATGTTATTGAAATTTTATATAAACCCAAACATATGGCTTGAATAACTTCATAAAAACGTGCAAATTAAACTTTGTTTTTAAAATGGAAAATTGTTTCTTAAAAAACAATCTAAAGAAAGAAAAGTCAGGTCGGGCGAATATCTAAACCCGGTTTCATCTGAAATCCAGGAGCATGTTAAAGGGGTCACCAAGACATCCTGGTAGCCCGATAAAGAGAGTCAGGTCGATAAAATCGCTAAAGCGAGCTGGATATTAGGGGAAGAAATTTTCAAGGAAAATAAAGCCAACATACCGATATAGTCTCAAGAAACTTGGTCTTTCTCAGGGGCCAACCTCGGGTTTTTTATATAAACATCATGTCAAGTCTCACTTTTGAAGCGCAAGCTAAGGTTGCCACCATGAAAGAGCGGTTGCGTCAAATTTACGCCAATAAAGAATTACCGGATTGCGGTGAGTATTTAAGCTTGTTAAATAAAACCAACGACCGGTTAAACGCCGAGGATAAAGCCTTAAGGCCTCATAGTCGCTCGGGGAAACCCGGAGGCTTAATTAACCTGAAGCGGGACCTCTCAACGATAATTATTCCCGACCTGCACGCCAGGATGGATTTTTTTCTGAGCTGCCTGTCAGTAAAAGACGAAAAGGGGGTTTCTGTCCTGGAAGGTCTTGCTCTCGGTGAGACGCAGGTGGTTTGCGTCGGCGATGGCTTTCACGCCGAGAACAGAGCTGTGAAGAGGTGGGAGCTGGC
>JAOUME010000213.1 GCA_029881655.1 Deltaproteobacteria bacterium
ATCGGGGATTAGAGGGGATATAGATTCGCTAAGGAAAGCGATTGAAGTACTTATTGCCGATGAAAGATCCAAAAACCACAGAGTACTTGCAGATAGGTTAAACTCATTATTAAATGAGTCACCACCAATAATCAGACAATCTCAATTAAGTAATCAAAATGGAGCAAAAGACCTAGTCTTTGAAGTAAATCCTGAAAAAAAACTGACAGATCTTGTTTTAGACGGGGAAATAGTTACCTCGTGTAAAGAACTTGTGGAAGAACATCAAAGAATTGAACTTTTAAAAAGTTATGGTTTACCTCCTAGAAACAAAATTCTGCTAACTGGGCCACCAGGAAATGGAAAAACAAGTTTGGCAGAGGCCATAGCCTACGAATTGATGTATCCAATACTAGTAATACGTTATGACAGTTTGATTGGAAGTTATCTTGGAGAAACAGCATCGAGACTTCAAAAAGTCTTTGAAATAGCTCGTACTAGGAAATGTGTTCTTTTCTTTGATGAATTTGAAACACTTGGAAAGGAAAGAGGAGACAACCGAGAAACTGGAGAAATTAAAAGAGTTGTCAGCTCGCTACTGCTCCAAATCGACCGTATACCTAGTCATACAATTGTAATTACAGCAAGTAATCACCCAGAGCTGTTAGATCGTGCTGTATGGCGTAGATTCCAGATAATAATGGAATTACCAAATCCAGAAAAGCAGCAGATATTATCTTTTTTAGAAAAGTTTGAGGAAAAAACACAATTTAAATTTGGTAAAAGCCACAAGGTTCTTGCAGACAAATTATTTGGTGGTTGCTTTTCTGAGGTTGAAGACTTCTGTATAGACGTACTTAGACAGGCTATCCTTCAGAGAAAACAAGATAACCCAAAGCAGATCGTAGATTCAAGGTTAAAAAAGAGTAACAAAAAGCTTCCAAGTAATATACGAGGAAATGCCAATGCCTGAACGTCCACTTTTGTTGTTACCTAAACCCGGATCTCCTTTAGAACGTGAAAAAAATAAAGGATTTCCCTCAGAACACTTAAAACTCCCTTCGGTAGAGGAGCAATCGTATAGATTTACTGGAAAGTTCAAATCTATGATTGACTCCTTTGTTACTGAGTCACCAGATGATTCAAGTATAGAGAAAATGCTTGTTATTGAAACCGTGGGGAATATAGAGAATTTTAAGAATGCTGTTAATAAAATAGAAGGGCTTGAGTGGCAATTGGAAGCAGACACTGAGGATATTCGAGCCGATGATTCCTTTTACCAGATCCCAAAAATTGGCAAACGTTTTTTTAGCAAACGAATAGATGAAATTAACTCAAAAGACTCAAGCAAAATATTCGATTTTTTCGATGAGAATAATCTAATAGACAGTAAAGGATACTTAATTGATGACTTATCAAAAGATAGACTAATTGACAAATTACCAGATGAATTCAAAGGACATACAGAAAAAATTGTTCATGCTGTAAATGACGAGAAGAAGAAGCAACTTTCAGGTCGTTTATATCTGAGTATGAGCAATCGTCAAGCCCTTGAAAAAATGAAGTCCCTTTTTGATGCAAACCAAAAAGGTGAAAGTCCTCCAGAATTAATCGGCGTGTGGAAAGACCTTTTCTCACATCTTCGTGATGTCAGATTTTGGAGTGTCGAGGATCGGTTTCGTGATACTGGTATTATTGAGCATTGGAAGCAAGAGTTTGAACTTAAGAAAGGTACCAGCTCAATGATGTCATTTGAGATAGAACTTGTATTTGCAAAAGATCCGTCAAAAAGAAAGGAGCGACAACAGATAATTGAAAATTTGGTTAGTAAAGAAAAGGGCAACATCATTGCGGTATGCGAAATAGAAGAAATCAGGTTTCATGCTCTCAAGATAGAACTTCCTGTAAACTGCATTGAAAGAGTATTGAACGACGATTATGGTGCCGTTTTCACAAATGGTGGAATAGCTTTTTTTCGCCCGAATCCACAAAGTAGTACAATTTTATTACCAGAAGGTGAAATTGGTGATTTGGGGCATTTTCCAAGTCCAAGTTTGGAGCCTGTAATTGCCCTCTTTGACGGTTATCCTTTCGCTCAACATCGTAGTCTAAAAGACTACCTGGATATTGATGATCCTGACAGTTTTCTGGATGCTTATGAGCCAAATGAGTTTCGTCATGGAACTGCTATGGCTTCACTGATATGCCATGGTGAATTGGATGTTGATAATACTCCATCTATAAGACGGCTTTATGTAAGACCAATACTCCAGCCGGATAATTCAAGAGATAGAATAGAACAGGTTCCTGGAAGTGTTTTTTTTGAGGATTTAGTCGAGAGAGCAGTAAAGAGAATGTTTGAGGGTGAAGGTGACATACCTCCAACAGCTCCAAATGTAAAAATCATCAATCTTTCAGTAGGTGATCCAAATCGGGTCTTTTTAAGATATTTGAGTCCTATGGCAAGGCTATTGGATTGGCTATCATTCAAGTATAGGATCATATTTTGCGTAAGTGCAGGCAATATCCTAGGCAGTATCGACCTAGATCTAAACCAAGAGAAATTTGAAAATCTGGACAATGGTGAAAAAATAACTTCAACATTGAAAGCTATTAATTCTTCCAAAAGAAATAGGAGAATTCTTTCCCCTGGAGAGTCTATCAATGCATTGACCGTTGGTTCTTTACACGAGGATTCCTCCAAAAATAACTCTACATCAGGTGTCGATCTCTTACCTTCAAATTTGTTACCTTCACCAATATCTGCCCTTGGATTTGGTTACAGATCTTCGATTAAACCTGACATTCTTTTTCCAGGAGGTAGGCAGTTTTATCAATACAATGACATTGATGATTTTTATATTTTTAACAATCATTTCCCTCCTGGACATAAAGTAGCTGGTGCTCCTATTAATCCTGGGGAAACAACAAGAACTCTTTATACAAGAGGAACAAGTAATTCCACAGCCTTGGCCAGCCGTAGTTTGGGAATGATTTATGACGTATTGGAGCAACAATTCATCGACTGGAACATGGATTTTCCTCACCAGAACATTGCTCCTCTTTTAAAATCATTATTGATCCATGGAGCATCCTGGCAAGGATTAGCAGATGAGCTTACTTCGCATCTGAATCTTGGTGGATATAATAAAAGAAACGAGATTGCCAGATTTCTTGGGTATGGGAGGGCAAATGTCCAAAAATCACTTGAATGCACTTATCATCGAGCGACAGGAATTGGATATGGATCTATTGATAAGGATGATAGGCATGAGTTTAAATTTCCCATTCCTGAAAGTTTGGCCGGTATGAACTGCTGGCGACGATTAACATTAACTCTTGCATGGTTATCTCCAGTATCTCCTGAAAGTAAAAATTACCGTAAAGCTGCTCTATCATTCGATCCAGCAGGTTTTGATATAAAAATTGGGGGCACAAGAAACGAAGCTGAATGGCATCAAGTAAAAAATGGTACTGTTCAGCATGAAATACTTGAAGGTAATAAAGTTGGAGAATTTATTCAAAATGATCACCTAACGGTTGCAGTACAGTGTAGAGAAGATGCTACTCCGTTAGATGTCGGAACTCCTTATGGTTTAGCCGTATCGTTAGAAGTAAAAGAAGATGTGGATATCGCAGTATATGATGAAATAAAAACTGCCGTAGATCTTTTGATCAAAGAGCAGGTAGCTGAAAGAGTATAGGTGTAAAAGTTTACATCTTATCTGACAACGACCCTGCTTTGAGTACGAAAAAATGTCCGTTAGTTTAAATCCTTTGGATTTAAACTAATAACTTTCTCCCTCCAGATTTGGATACCGGAAAGAAAAGTCTCCATTGGAGTCCTGCCACAGCATATTTTACCTTGGTGAGTTCGCTTTTGGTTATAGTTGACCTTTCCCCCGGGTTTTCACCTGGTCTTTTCGATCAGGTTCTCCACTCCGCCTTCTTGAACCAACTCTTTGTACCTGTAAAAGGTATCTCTTGAAAACCCCATGATCTTACAGGCTCTCGAGACATTGCCCAACTCTTCGGCCAATTTTAAAAGGCCAACCTTGTTTTTGATTATTTTATTCT
>JAOUME010000214.1 GCA_029881655.1 Deltaproteobacteria bacterium
ATGAATCGAGTGTATCGTCTTATCTTTATTGGTCTGATATTTTTAAGCAATCCCTTTTTGGTTTTTGCGTCCGGCGGCAGTTCCCACGGTGTTGCGCCTGTTTTCCCCCCTAGTTTGGAGAGTTATCAGGACAACCATCTGACGGGGCTTTGGGATATCCTGGTCCACAGGGTTGCAGTAGAGCCTTTAAACCTGATCGTGTCGGTTATATTCTTGTTGGCGATCATCCATACTTTTTTAAGCAGCAAGTTTCAGCAAATCGCCCACCATCTGGGTGACAAGCATAGAGATAAAATATCTGGCGCTCCAAAGGACAACAACTACAAGGGAGACGTTGTCGAGGAAGTCAACTTCGGCGCTGAAATTTTCCATTTTCTTGGTGAAGTGGAGGTTGTTTTCGGGATGTGGGTCGTTGTCCTGATCCTCGCCATGACAAATTTTTACGGCTGGCATGCGGTCGAGTCCTATTTCAGTAGCGTGAACTATACGGAACCCATGTTTGTCGTCGTGATCATGACCCTGGCGGCGACCCGTCCGATCATGCAGCTGACAGAGAAGATATTGGGTCTTTTCGCTAAACTGGGCAAAAGCACGCCGGCGGCATGGTGGTTTTCGATTCTGACTCTGGGGCCCATAATGGGCTCGTTTATAACCGAGCCGGCAGCCATGACCATTTCGGCTTTAATTTTGGCCAAGCAGTTCTACGATAAAAAACCCAGCGCCAAATTCGCCTACGCGACCATCGGCCTGCTTTTTGTAAATATTTCAGTCGGAGGAACCCTGTCTCATTTCGCGGCCCCACCCGTCTTGATGGTGGCTGGAAAATGGGACTGGAATTTTGTATTCATGCTTGGACATTTTGGCTGGAAAGCCTTTATTGGAATCATGCTTTCCAACTTACTTTATTTGTTCATCTTTAAAAACGAATTTCAGAAGCTGAAAAACCCAAGTACCGAGAAAAAGGACGATCAACTTGTCGATTGGGAAAAGCGTGACGAAAAGGTTCCGGCCTGGATCACCATCGTCCATATGATTTTCATGTTCTGGACGGTTTACACCGCTCACGATCCCCCGTTCTTCATTGGCGGATTCCTGTTTTTCCTTGGCTTTACGCAGGCTACCGGTCATCACCAGAACCGGGTCGATTTAAAACCCGCTCTTTTGGTCGGATTTTTCCTGGCGGGCTTGGTTACTCATGGGGGCGTTCAGGCCTGGTGGATCGCGCCGATTCTGGGTAGTCTGGGTGAAGTGCCTCTGATGATGGGAGCGACCTTTTTGACCGCTTTTAACGATAACGCCGCGATCACTTACCTAAGCACTCTGGTGCCTAATTTTTCGGAAGGGTTGAAATACGCGGTGGTGGCCGGTGCCGTTACCGGAGGCGGTCTGACCGTCATCGCCAACGCGCCTAACCCTGCGGGCCAGTCAATATTGCAGAAATATTTTCCCGATGGTGTCTCGCCTCTTTGGTTGGCGGTTTCAGCCATGGTACCAACGATTATTATGGGACTTTGTTTCATGTTAATCCGTTAGAAAAAACCTATATTGAAAGTCGGTATGAAGGATCGATCGGTTATCAGTCTTAACGTTATTTTGATTATCGGTGTGTCATTGATTTTAGGGTGGGCAGGGGGATGCGGCTCGAAGAAGGTCAGTCCCCTTGAGCTACCTATAACGATCGAAGATCAACAGAAAGCCGAGTTTCCGCCGGCAGAGGAAGAGCTTTATCACCGGCCTCAAATGGCCTTGGCTTTACTCGTGTCGGGTAATGAGGCGGCGATCCCATCCAGAACCGATAACCTCATGAGCTTTATTCGGGAATCTTTTGAAACCAATGGGAATTTTGCGTTTATACCCGATGATGTTTCCGCCGCTTTTTTTGCCAGAGACGAAAACAGACTTCTACAAGCAAGCAATGTCGCCGACGCGATCCAGGTCGGCAAAGCCCTGGGAGCTGAATTCGTGTTTCAGGTTCAGACGATTGTCACGAACGCGGAGCAAATAAAGGGCGCAGATCAATTCAAGGCTCAACTCAACTTGACCATTTTCACCACCGGAAGCGGTCAGTTGGTCATTGAGCAGGATGTGCCCTTTAATTCCCAGGACTTGGCGTCATCAATGGAGAAACTTCGGGAAATGGCGCAGACGCATTTTCCTTTAAGGGGATATATTCTGGAAACCAGGGGCGGCCATAAAGTGGTGAAGATTTCCCTGGGCAGAAGTTCAGGAATCGAGATTGGCCGGGAATTTCTGATTCGTGAAAGAGTCGTCAGGAATGAACTGGTAGGTGGTATGCTTCGCAAGGTGATTTCCTATCCATCCTTTGCGTTGGCAAAAGTCGAGGTGATCCTGGTGATGGAAAACGACTCCTGGGCATTGGTGGATAAATCAGACCGATCCTCCGTTAGAACCGGGCAGACCGTCTTTTCACTCCCCGAGAAAAGAGGCTTGTTTTAAAACCCCGGCCGGGAGACCCTATTTTACTTTCATGCAGGCCACCCGGTCTTATTTGAACTCTCCTATATCCATTCGATTAACTTTCCAGTGGGTTATGATTGCTTTAAACTATAGACAGAAACCAATGGAAGGATAATAATATCCTCAACAAAACAAGGATGGTTCAAATCGGCGTGATGAATAAAAAATGGCTTAGGATGAGTAGTCGTTGGCAATGAACATCTCTTATTCCAGCCGCAAACCCTGTTAAAGCCAACCCCCATCTTCAATCAGAGTCAGGGTTCTCCGAGAATAGCTTTCACAAAACATATAACAATACCAAATTCTTCAAATGTATCAGATCCCGGAAAATTTAATAAAAAAATACGCCGTTATCGGTCCCCGCTATACCTCTTATCCAACGGCCCCCATGTGGAAAACGATCGACCCAGAAATACACGGGAAATGGCTGGAGGAGGTCAAAGGTAACGACAAACCGAAATCGATTTATATCCATATCCCTTTTTGTAAGGAACGTTGTCTATACTGTGGATGCAACACGACTGTAACCCGGAAACAGACGGACGCCACCGAGTATGTGGAGTTTATCCTAAAGGAGCTGGATCATCTGGGCGAGTTGCAAGATAAAAAACCAAAGCTGAGACAATTGCATTTCGGAGGAGGAACACCGACTTATCTGCTTGATGAGGAATTTGAAGCTATCATGAGAAAGATCAAGTCCTATTTCGAATTCGATTCCAACATTGAAATCGCCATCGAAGTGGACCCCTGCTCAACCAGGCCCGGTCAACTTGAGTTTTTAGGCTCATTGGGCTTTAACCGGATCAGCCTTGGAGTTCAGGATCTTAATGAGAAAGTTCAGATAGCGGTCAATCGGGTGCAAAGCGCTGAAATCACCTTTGAGCACCTAAAAAAAGCGAAGGAACTCGGTTTTAAGGGAGTTAACTTCGACCTGATCTATGGACTGCCCTACCAGACGCTAGATAGTTTTAAGCAGACTTTAAAGCAAGTCATCGAGATGAAACCAGATCGTTTGGCACTCTATAATTTCGCGCATCTTCCCAAACAGATACCCCATCAAAGAAAAATCAAGCCGGAGACGCTTCCCTGCGAGAAGGAAAAATTGGCGATTTTATTTCATGCGATCAATGATTTTACCGAAGCGGGTTACAACTATATCGGCATGGATCATTTCGCTTTGAAGGAAGATGAGTTAAGCTTGGCTCAGAACGACCGGACTCTTTACCGTAACTTTATGGGTTATTCCCCGAAATCAGGCGTGGATTTGATTGGAATCGGGGCTTCCTCTATCAGCGAATTCGATGATTATTTCATCCAAAACGAAAAGGATATCGGAATTTACGCCAATAACATTGACCGACTTAAACTGGCTGGGTCCAAAGGCTTAAATTTAAGTCAGGACGACAAGATCAGAAAATGGACGATCATCAAGTTGATCTGTCACTTCTATCTGTCTTTTTCTGAATTCGAGCGGCAATTCGGGATCCCTTTTAAAACCTACTTTGAGACAGAACTCATAGAGCTTGAAAAACTTGAAAAGGATAGGCTGGTCGAAGTAT
>JAOUME010000215.1 GCA_029881655.1 Deltaproteobacteria bacterium
TGATTTTTGGCCTGCTTTCTGAGCTTTTCAATGGCATCTTTGTTTTCAGGAATGTTATTCCCGATAAAATCCCGGGAAATCAGCATGTCCTTTCCGGGTTCTAAGTATCCCGCGTTGATCAGAGTTGTGACCTCCTCTATATGCTGGAGTGTCTTCTCTTTGTCTGAGGATCTCTGATAAGATAGGAGAACCAGTCTTTCTTGAAGTTGCTTTAAGGCTGAAAGGGATCTGATTGAGAAAACGTCTCCGTCTTTCGCTCTATAAACGATATAAAGAACCTCGTCGCTTCCGAAATAGGACTTGAACAGATTATAGGCTTCTTTTACCGGCTCGTCTTTTTCAAAAAAAGATTCCATCGCCATTTCGGTTTTGATTTTGCTGATACCGATAGCGAGTAATATCGTCAGCAATAAGAAACCAATCCAGATTTTTTTTCGATTGGCAATGACTTTTTCTGGAACCTCTGAAAAATAAAGATTTATCCGATTGATCAGATCGACCATGAAAAGTTCGGTAAAAAAGGTTTGCGGGATTCGCGACAACATACACATCACTGAACCTTCTCAATCATTGATCAGGTCTGCCGTATGTTATTTCCAATCAAGATTAATTGCAACTTGCTTATAAAGCTTCCTGACTCCCTTTGTTTATATTTGATTTGTAAAACATAAGAACATTAGCTATACTCCAGTTTAAAAAACAAAAGAGTTCTCTACCGTAACATTGGTTAAATAGGCTATTAATGAGTCGAACTTTGGCGTCCGACCTGCCGGTCATGCTGGTCGATGATGAAGAGGCAATCTTAAAGGTTTTATCAAGAACCTTGAGATCAAACAACATCGAGGATATTATCTGTATTTCTGATAGTACAAAGGTGATGGATGCCTTGCGGAAGCAGGAAGTTTCTTTTGTTCTTTTGGATCTGACGATGCCCAATTTAACCGGCAGGGAAGTCCTGGGGCTGATCAACAGGGAGTTTCCTCAAATTCCGGTCATTATCGCGACCGCTGATGATGATGTCAATTCCATCGTGGATTGCATCAAAAAAGGGGCCTTTGACTATATCGTCAAACCCATCGATACAGGAAGGCTGCTCTCAGCGATCAATGGCGCTATTCAGGTCAGGAACCTCAGGTTCGAAACGGAAATTTTGAGGCAAACCCCCGACAAGATTAGCTTAAAACAGCCTGAAGCCTTCCGTGAGATCATAACGGTTAACCAGAAAATGAGTTCGATCTTTCAATACATCGAGGCCATTTCCGGCTCAAGCCAGCCGGTGATGATCCTGGGTGAGACCGGTGTGGGAAAAGATCTGATCGCGAAAGCTGTTCATAAAACCAGCGGGAGAAAGGGCAATTTCGTTACGGTCAATGTCGCCGGGCTGGATGATCAGGTTTTTGCCGATACGCTGTTTGGCCATACCAAGGGTGCCTATACAGGAGCGATTTCCTCCAGGGCGGGCTTAATTAAAAAGGCTGAAAAGGGGACGCTGTTTTTGGACGAGATAGGCGATCTCAGCCTCACATCCCAGGTAAAGTTGTTGAGATTGATTCAAGAGAGAGAATACCTCCCACTGGGTTCTGACGAGCCGGTCTTCACCGATACCAGAATCATTGTGGCTACCCATCGTAATCTGGAGAAATTAAAAGACACCGGTGAGTTCAGAAAGGATCTATTCTTTCGCTTGCTCTCCCACCAGATTAAGATTCCGCCTTTAAGGGAGAGACTTAACGATTTACAAATTCTTTTCGATCATTTTATCGAGCAGGTAGCCAAAGAGCTTAAAAAGAAAAAACCGAATGTCCCAAAAGAAATCCGTCAGGTTTTAGGCGCTTATCATTTTCCGGGGAACATCAGGGAACTGCAAGCCATGATCTTTGACGCTCTCAGCAAACACAAGTCAGGGGTTTTATCCCTAAAAACCTTTCGCGAAATCATCGGAAACAATCAGCATCAGGACGAAAACAAGGATGCGGAAGAGCCTTTGCTTCGGTTTGGCTCAAGACTGCCGACTTTCAAGGAGGGGAGAGTTTTATTGGCAAAAGAGGCGCTTTTTAGAAGCAACAATAATCAAACCGTTGCCGCGAAACTCCTGGGTATTTCCAGACAATCCTTAAATCAGTATCTCCAGTCCAGCGACATTTCAAATATATCAGATTAAGGTCTATCTGGAACTACCCAAAAAAGGTCTGGTTTCTCTAATAATTGATGGTCTAAACAAGTTTTACTCATTGAATTTTTTAGCGAATCGCTGAAAAAGATCCGATTCTTTCCACGCAAGATGCCCATCGGCTTCCATGACCGTTTTAATGAAATCAAGAATGGTTTTTTGTTGCTCGGGAGTAGCGCTTTTAGACAATTCCTCGGCCAGACTGTCTGATTCTTCGCGGATTCTTGTGCCTGACAGCAAGATATACTTAAGTTCTTCTAAGACTTCCTTAAACAATTCCTGTGAATCGCCGTATTCGTCCTTCCAATATTGATCCAAAAAAGTTTTACAGGTTTCCCATTCATTCTTGTTGAAATCCTGATCGATCGCCACCATCAATGTACCGCTTAGCAAAGCTTGTTTCAGGGTTTCCTTGTCGAATAAATCTTTATCTACACTCATTTGCTACTCCAGGAAGTTTTTGATTGGTTAAAATTCAATATTGTTTTTTAATAGCCTTATCTTAATCGATGAAGATTTGAAGGAATTTATAACATAATTATTAGAATAAGAGAAGCCCTATATCTGCATCGTTATTTGAAAAATTAAAATAAATTTAAAAAGCATACCAATTTCCGCGAACTTTTTTAAAAGTCCAGCATCATATTGCCCCCCGCTTTAATGAAATTTTCCTTTTTTTCACTATCAGGGGCCGACACACCGAACCTTGATATCTGATTTTCCAGTGAAATAAAAAAATTCAGATGAATGCTTTCTGCCAGATTATAATCAAAATAGACCGCCTGGGTTAAGTTCCTGGTCTGGTAATAAAAAGATCCTTCCTGGTTTTTATCCTGATCCCTGAAAAAATCTATACCGCGGTATAAGATATTGTATCGGGGTTTAAAAGGTAAAATCCAATCCCAATAAAAGTTCAAACGGTAAAAACGAAGCTTGGTCGAAAATTCAGCCTGCGAATCGATCTCGCTTTTAAGCCGTTCCTTATAGGCCACTAGCTCTGGAGGATCGTCAGGCAATATCATGATACTATCCACCTTCCCGTCCTGGGTAAACCCGTAATAAAAATCCAGTCTTAAAAGATTATCCTGATAAAAAAAACCAACTTTGTTTAGGTCCACCCTGTTTTTAAAAAAAAGATCCTGGTGTCTTATGGCGTACTGGAAAGAGGTGAGGGAATACTCAACCGAATAAGAGTTGTAATCAAAACCCGCCGCGAGATGCTGATGCTCATTTAACCGGCTGTCGTTCTCGGACAGGTCGTCTTTTTGCCACTTGTACTTTTCCTCCCCGACCAAAAAACGGTTATAGTCATACATAAAAGAAAAATGGATGTAATCAGCCTTCATCCGGTAATAAAACTGGGACTGAGATTCTTCATGCAGGCTATAATACATCGGAGCGCTACCGGTTTGAATAATGTGCTGGTAGCCGAAAGGTCCCTCGGAAAGCTCGCTGATCAAGATAGGATTGAAATTATTAGTTCGGTTCTTTGAGGCTCCGTACCTTGATCCCAGAGTCAGCCATAAGCCTAAATGAACGAAATTTCCGTAAACTTGAGGGACGGCGTAGAACTGCTTATCCTTCTCATAATCCTTTAGCTGGTCATGGTGTTTTTGAAGTCGGTCCAGTTCGGATTTGATGCGGTAGGGGTCACCGATAAGATGATTGGGCGCGATGATTTTTCTATCAATGTTGATGTCTTTCTCATAATCAGGACAGCCCTCGAAAGGATATGGAAAGCGAAAGAAATAATTAACGGGCTGAGCCTCCTTGAAATTATGTTTTTCATCAGGATCGACAAACTCAATGTCCCAAATACTTTCTCGATTAACGACCGACT
>JAOUME010000216.1 GCA_029881655.1 Deltaproteobacteria bacterium
CTCTTGAAACGGGAAAACCTGAGGTTTTTAACACCGATCAAGGTTCGCAATTCACATCAGATGCTTTTACGGGCATCTTGGAAAAAGAAGATATTAAAATCAGTATGGATGGCAAGGGTAGAGCGACAGATAATGCCCGGTCTGAAAGGCTTTGGCGTTCGGTTAAATATGAAGATATCTTTTTAAATAGTTATGACAAAATCAAAGAACTGAAAAAAGGTCTTGATTATTATTTCAAGTTTTATAATCTGGAAAGGCCTCATCAGGCTCTTGGGTATCAAACACCTGAGCAAGTTTATTTAAATTAGCACACCTTAAAGACAAGGGAAAATTGTCTACTCAAAGGGGGCCACTTCAGACCACCTCAGTTAATCCAGTCATTGATTCACACAGTAATTTTAAAAAACACAAATTTTATGGATCAGCCGCCTGAAATTGAAGTTGTGACGCAACGTGGAGGAAATAGTATATTTGGACGTTTCATTAACCATGACCTGACCTATGGAGAGGCCGTGGTTAATAATTTTTTGCGGCGGATATCCCCATTTGAGTCAGCTGTAGACCTTGGAGCAGGTGGAGGGAGGGACCTTGGCCTTGTTAGACAGGTCTGCCCTGCCGCCGAAACCATCGCTATTGAGTGCGGTAGTCTATATGCGGAGAATCTACGAAAAAAAGGACATCAGGTCCTGGAACTTGACATCGAGCATGATCCTCTCCCTTTTGAAACGGAGTCAATCGACATTTTTATTGCCAATCAGGTACTTGAGCATACTAAAGAAATTTTCTGGATATTCCATCAGATGACTAAAAATCTGAAGCTGGGTGGTCATTTAATCATTGGTCTTCCAAATATCGCCGCATTACATAATCGATTTTTGTTTCTTTTTGGTATCCAGCCCACACAGTTAAAAAGCCATTCTGCGCATATTCGTGGTTTTACCGCCAATGATGTTAGGAAATTATTAGATAACGTCTGGCCAAAGGGTTATTCTATCCAGGCATTCAAAGGTAGCCAGTTCTATCCTTTTCCTCCTTTTTTGGCTAAACCTATGGCCAAACTCTTTCCATCTTTGGCTTTTTCCATTTTCTTTCTGTTGAAGAAACAAAAATCTTACCAGGACCAGTTCGTGCTTTTTCCAGTCAAGAACGAACTTGAAACACCCTTTTTCACTGGTCAAGAAATATCCCAGTCCCAGTATTCAAATAAATAGTTTAAACTTTAAAATTGAATCCAATCACTGATTTTAAGTTTATTGTTAAAACTCTGACCTGATTTAATCTCTTTAATATACCCCCCAAAGACCATTTTTTTACTGAGTTGGGCGCATTCATCCTTCATATAAAGTAAAGCTTACCATTTTATTCAAAATAAATATTATAAGATTAAATAAATCAAAAAAAGTAATCTGAAAACTATTTAATTTGAACAAATCTATGTTGAATGAGGTGGTCGGCAAAAACTGGACAATCAGCTAAGCTCTGATTCGAACTTCGAAAGGAGAAATTATGAGCAATAAACGACGTAAATTTAAAGCTGATTTCAAAGCCAAGGTAGCCCTTGAGGCGATCAAGGGAGAGCGAACCATCTCGGAGCTAGCCGCCCGATATGAGATACATCCGACCATGATTAATACTTGGAAGAAGGCTCTACTAGATGGAGCCTCGGGTGTATTTGAGAAAGGCAAGAAATCACCAAGCTCTCAGGGGCCCGGTGAAGAAGAGCTTTATCGCCAAATCGGCAAGCTCAAGGTAGAAAACGATTTTTTATCCAAAGGGCTCAATCTTTAAAGCGTGAGCAACGCAAGGAGATGATCCGCCAGGGAAAAGGCAACCCCAGCCTTGCCCAGCAGTGCAAATTGCTTGGAATCAGCCGTTCAACACTATATTATAAACCCAAAGGGATGCCCCTGCGGGATGAAGAATTAATGCGCCTGATCGACAAGCAGTACATGAAAACTCCCTTCTATGGGAGCCGAAGCATGAGGGATCACCTTCGAAGGTTGGGCCATGATCTAGGCCGGGACAAAGTACGGGCTCTAATGCGAAAGATGGGCTTGCAGGCGGTTTACCCCCGTCCCAAGACCAGCAAGCCTCATCCTCAACATCGGAGATACTCCTACCTGTTACGTGAGTTGCGAATAAACCGCCCCAACCAAGTTTGGGCAACGGACATCACCTATGTGCCGATGGCCAAGGGATTTATGTATCTGGTGGCGATTATGGACTGGTACAGCCGCAAGGTTTTGGCCTGGCGAGTCTCCAATAGTCTGGATGCAGATTTTTGCGTCGATGCGTTAAAAGATGCAATCCAAAGATACGGGGCACCAGAGATTTTCAATACAGATCAGGGCGCTCAATTTACCAGCTTGGAGTTTACCAACCTGCTGAAGCAAAACAATATTCGAATAAGCATGGATGGTCGTGGGCGGTACCAAGATAACATTTTTGTTGAACGTTTATGGTGGACTGTGAAATATCAATACCTATACTTGCATGTTTTCGAGGGCGGCAGTGCCTTACGAAAGGGACTCAAATCTTGGTTTGAATTTTACAACCACGAGAGACCACACCAAGCCCATGGGGGAAACACCCCTGATGAAGTTTATGGTGAAATTGCAGGAGTCATAGAGGCCGCCTGAGGTCTCCACAAAACTAAAGATCAGAGCTTAAAACTGGTCTCAGGTTGTCCAACGGAACCGGACCACCTCAATGGACTATGTTCTCGTTAGCTACTTTGTCGCCACAAGAACCGCTATCAGCTATGCCGTTGGAGAATGGGCGAAAATCTGGCCGTTACAGACCTTGATCAAATCGCTGGGAGCCTATTTCGTCAGGCGCAAATCGGGCAATCCGCTTTACAGGAAAGTCCTCGAACGCTACGTGCAGATGGCGACCGAGGCAGGGGTAACCCAGGCGATTTTCCTGGAAGGCAAACTAAGCATGGACGGCAAACTCTGTCCTCCCAAAATGGGGCTTCTGGATTATATCCTCCGTGGGTACCATCCCGAAAACCGAAAAGACCTGATTTTCATACCTGTAGCCATCAACTACGACCGCACGCTGGAGGACCGAAGTCTTTTGCTTGCCTCGGGGGATAAGGAGCGAAAAGGAGCATCCATCTTTAAGTCGCTTCGGATTTCGCTTGGTTTCATAAGCAAAGTCCTGCTGCTAAGATTTCTCGGCAAATGGTACCGGTTTGGTTATGCCTGCGTCAACTTCGGCACGCCGGTCTCGACGAGGGAGTACATTAAATCTTTGGGGCTTGAGTTTCCGGCATTGGAGAAAGAAGACCGGTTTCGGCAAATCGAAGATTTCGCAAACCACCTCATGGGTAAAATCGCCGAGGTCATTCCTGTCTTACCTGTGGCGCTCGTCTCCAAGGTTATGATCGAAAACATGGATCACCCTATCTCGGAATTTGAGATCAAGGCGAAGATATTCGAGGTTACGGAGACTTACAAAAAGCAGGGGATTCATATCTATATCCCGCGCAATGATATGGATTACGCGATTCAGGTCGGTCTGCGCATCTTAAGGCTGCGCCGCGTCATTACGGATGACGGGGGTGGTTATCAGGCCGCACCTGGGGAGGAGGCCATCTTGAAGTACTACGCGAATTCACTCGCCCATTACGATCGGTGAAAAATCCCGTAACCGGGTTCGCAATATAAATATTCGGACGGAAATATTTTGTGATTTTTCCAGCGCTTTTGACCGTAGTACCCTTAATGCTTACTTTTACTTTAACTCGTTTTTTAGGCCGTCATGATTAATTCCATGATTCAGGTGGGATATCTATAGTGGATCCATCTGTCCATTATAATTTAAATATTTCCAGTTTAAAAACTGATAAACTTCGTTAAAGCTAATGCTTTTGAGGTTTGGGCAGAATATTTATCTGGATTTATATGTTGGCTTGTTGGGGTAAAACTGTTTGTGAAAACAGGTTGTCTAAATCTCTTT
>JAOUME010000217.1 GCA_029881655.1 Deltaproteobacteria bacterium
GGACCCAAAGGAACTGGTAGATACGATCAATGAGATATTAAAATAAAGCGACTGTTCCTACCCCTCGATTTGCCTACCGTTTTGTTCTTTTCTTATACTGCTTTGCAGGAAATTTAAACAGCGCGAAAAATCCTGTTGAGTCATCTGGATTTTGTTTTTATCCGGTATCACCGAAAAGATATATCGCAGGTATTCGGGAAGAAAATTCAGGAATTTCTTATTTTCGTTTTCCTTAACCTGCCTGACCAGGAATGGTGTCATCTGTTGGTAGGAAGTTTTCTTAAAAACTTGAGTAAGGCACTCGATATCTTCCTCAAGTTTTAAGACGACATCTTCAGGGTAAAACCGCTTAAAAAGTTTTTTCGAGCAGAGAACCTTGCTGATCACCATTAAACTGGAAACAATGGTAGCCTCGAAATAGGATATGACGATGATTTCCATTAATCCGCTTCCAAGATAGACGAGTCCCGCTACGATGGGTCCGATTTGGGCAATCAGTCTGATTTTTTCGGTTTTCATATACCTGTAATTATATAACTTTGCTTCTCTGAAATGCTGAAGCCCACTTTTAAAGGGATTGGTGGCTGAAATGATCTCTTCGGCGGTGGCTGTTTTAGATTGGAGGGCTTTATGCAGTGCTTTCTTTTTTTCAGAAGCGAAATGGCCCATCATTCTTTGAGTCGTATTGCGGCGAATGTCTCTGAGCTGGTCTGAGAGTACCTGAATATAGGCTTTGGGGTTTTTTTGATTAAGAGATTCGGATTTGTAATGACCTCTTTGGACAATGTAATCCAGGATGTCATCAAATAGCTTTTTGCCCTGCATGGCCGTTTTGGACTTCTTTTTCTTGCGTTGTGATTTGTTGGACAGGCGAGCGTCCTTAAGAATCTCTTTATGCTCCAGAGTCATTTCCTCTTCGATAAGATAGGTGTAGTGGTTCTTAACGTTGTTCATGAAATTTTCGTCCTGATTTTTCAGGCTGATAAAAAGCTCGCCCAGAGAAAAGGCGTAACCGGAATAGAAAACCCCGGTTTCCTTTACCTTGAATGCCTTTTTATCTTGTTTTTGATGCCCCTCAATGGCTTGATTGAGGATCATTTTGATGAGCTTCAGATAGGTCTCCTCTCTGTCATCTTTTAAAACTAGGGCACTCCAGCTAAGGGACAAATAAGATTGTTCGCTCTCACTTTCATGAAAGCGATCCAAAAGCTGGAAAAAAGAAGGCAAGGTTTCTTTATTATTGAAATTTGTATGAATTAATTTAGCGACATTTTCAAGCGCGATGTTTTTTTCCAGTTCCCTCTCAAAAATGAAAATAATTTTCGAGGCAACTTGATTTACAAATTGATTCGGTTTATTTTTATCGAACTGTATCGTGGGAACTTTTTCTGAACCCATGTTTTTGTTTTGTTTATCTAGTGTTTCCATAAAAAACGAATCTTAAAAGTGGCACCCTTTTCCGGATGGGATTAATATTTATTTAGGATTTTAATATCCCTGACTGAACTTAATAAATGCAACTTGAGTTCCTAACTGGTTTAAAATAATCCGGTAGATGAAGTTATCAGGATTGGGGTAAGTTTTATAGAAGAGCGTAATATAATTTTATATTTTGAGTATCAATGAAAGCTAATATTTACGATATCGTTATTATTGGTTCGGGTATTTCAGGATTAAGTCTGGGACATTTCATTTCCAAGGCTGATAAGGATTTCTCTCAAGTGATTTTGGAGAAGAAATCCAGGGTTGGCGGCGCGATCCGAACCTTTCGCCAGGATGGTTTTCTGGCAGAGTACGGACCCCACGGTTTTTTGGACAATATCGAGGAGAGCCGGGAACTTTTGGAGGATTATAAAGATTCCCTTAGGATTCAAAAAGCTTCCTTAAATAGCTTCGTTCGCTATCTCTGCCTTGATGGCAAATTGAATCTCATTCCTCAGTCGCCCCCTAAAATCATTAGGAGTCCTATTCTGCCGGTCTCCGCAAAGTTGAGAGTCTTGAGTGATTTATGGAAAGCGCCGCTCCAGGGGGAACCCAGTGTTTCTGAATGGGTCGAATACCGATTCGGCAAAAGAATTTTACCTTTTGCGGACGCGGTTTTAACGGGAACCTACGCTGGCGATTTCGAAAAACTTTCCATTGATGCGGTGATGCCGGCTTTAAGGAGAATGGAGTTTGAGGCTGGCTCTGTTTTAAAAGGGGTGATTCGCCAAAAAAAACAGTCCAAAAAAGCGAGTGACGGATTGCCGTCAATGGTCAGTTTTCAAGGGGGAATCGAGGAGTTGACGCAGTGTATGGGGGAAAAACTGGCTCCCTTGACGGGACATCCCGTAACATCCCTAAAGCGGCAGGGCAACGAGTGGGAAATCAAAACGACACAGAAGACGTTTTACGCAAAGACCGCTGTGGTGGCGCTGAATATCAATCAGGCGCTCGAACTCTTAAAAAGTCTGGAGCCTCCACCCGTCATGGCGGTGCCAGAAGCGAGAATCGCCAATATACTCCTGGGTTTTGATGCATCCGCCGAAATCCCGTTCGGTTTTGGTTATCTGGCTCCCAGAGGAGAAAAAAGGTTCACATTGGGTAGCCTGTTCTCAACCCATATGTTCCCAGGCAGAGCTCCCGCACAGACGCAGATGATCGAAGTCCTGGTCGGAGGTATACTTTATCCGGAAAGGGTCAACCTTGATGACGAAGAGTTGGTCTCAAAGGCACTGGAAGATGTTGGTCAGTTGATCAAGTTACCGAAACCGCCTGTTTTCAAAAGAGTGATCCGCTCAGACATCGGGATACCTCAACTTGAGATAGGGCATAAGCGGTTGACCGATTATAAAGAACGTCTGGAAAATAACCATCCAGGGTTGTCAATATTAGGGTTTGGCTGGAATGGAATCGGGATGAATGATATGATCCGTGAATCAAAAAAACTGGCGGGGAAAATCCTCGATGGTAAAAAGCTCTCAGATACCCCTGAAAAAGCTAAGGGGATATATTTCTAAAGTTATCAACTAATTAAATATATATCATGGAAAAAAATAGCGTTGGATTCGGTTGACTGCCTCGCTTATATTTTCCATGGAATTTGAGTAACTAAAACGCAAAAAACCTTCTCCAGCAGGACCGAAATCGATTCCGGGCGTCAGGGCGACCCCTTGTTTTTCCAAAATATCGATGGCCGTGTCCAAGGATGTCATTTGTTGGTTTGGGTAGCGAAAAAAAACATAAAAAGCCCCTGTCGGAAGATAACCCGGGTCAAGTCCGCATTCTTTGAGGCGACGGATTAAAAACAGTCTTTTTGCATTGAGTTTAAGTCGATTTGCGTCACATTCCTTCTCGGCGCTCCTGAGTGCCGCCGTGCCGGCAATCTGAATGAAATGAGCGGCTGAAATCATGAGGTTCTGGTGAATTCTGGAGGCAACCGCAACCCAGTTTTCAGGCAGGATCATATAGCCTAGCCTCCAGCCCGTCATAGCGTAGTACTTCGACAATCCATTTACAACGATGGCATTATCAGTAAAGTTTAAGATGCTTCGGGGCTTTCCTTCATAAATCAGATCCCCGTAAATCTCATCGGAAATAATGGGAATACCTAATGCAGCGAGATTTCTGAAAGACTCATCCGAAAGTGTTATCCCTGTAGGATTCATAGGTGAGTTAATCAATATGGCCCGTGTTTTTTTGGTGATGTGTTTTTTTAGGCAGTCTATATCAAGTTGAAATCCGTCCTCAAGCCGCAAAGGAATCCTTATAGTCTTTACGCCAGCGATTTTCGCCAGATTTTCGTAACAGGAATAACAAGGATCCGTGATGATCAACTCCATATCTTGCTCTACCAGCATCCTGATCGCTAGAAAAAGCAAAGGCGAGCTACCGCTGGAAGTCAGAACCTGATTTGTCGATAGCCGAACGCCAAATTTGGCGTGATATTTTTCGATAACC
>JAOUME010000218.1 GCA_029881655.1 Deltaproteobacteria bacterium
AACCTTGAGTAATTCCCCGTGCAACATTGACAACCAATTCTTTGCAAGAGCAAATGGGATAACTTGTTCAACTACCATATTATTAATCCTCGTAAATCTCGACGGTATAGGTATTTGTGCAGGCTATACCTAAACGGCAGGCTATTTCTTTGTGTAAGATGTAATATTTATAGGGTCTGAAAGAGTTCACGCCACCAGCTATTAAGGAAAATGCATTTCACTTACATTATTTTTTTGTCTCATTTGCAAAAACAGCCTAAAGTAACCAGCGAGCGATCTATTCTAAGAGCCCAACGACTATATAAGCGGCTGGCCGAAAGGCTAGCAGGAAACATGGCAGCGCTTATTACAGTCCGCTTGATTATATTGTTATACGACTTTATTCCATTAAAAACTCTTCAAGAACTCTAATAAACATTAAGAAAGACACTGCCATTCACCATACTAGGCTTGACGGTATATTTAAATGTGCCTTTTTCCCCCAGAAGAATTTTTAGTTCCCAACTGGCATTTGGAGTTCTTTTGTTGGCATCAAGCAGACCCTTAATTATACTTTTTTCAAATAGTTGGACTGATTTTAAAAATGTATTGTTTTTGACCAGTTCGCAGGCATCTACATAGTCGGTAGAAGCTTTATTTCTACTTCGGAGATTCGCTGAGAGGTCTATCGTTAAACAAATGTGATCTTTCGACTCCTCCAAAGAGAAATTAGTTCCAGTAAGGTTGTGCGAAAAGCCTTTGTTGGAGTATTCAACTGAAATACCTGTACTTGTTTTCCTTAACGATTGATTCATCAGTGTCACTCTGTGTATAACGATCAAGGTCACTTGCGCCGCCAAGAACTTTTCCGCGACAGCGCATCACTGCTTCTCGGCGTCAAGTGAACCGCCTGGTTCGGCAATTTTGCCGCTTAATGCATGGATGGCAATGAATTAAACAAATATGCCAGCCCTTTTCTGTTTTCGGAAGATATTTAATTACTAAAGATCATCTCCTTTCTTCCTACCAGGCCCGACATTCGATATATTCAATACCTCACCATTGCCTCGATTAACTAAGTATTCCTTTTCCTCATTTGATAATTTTCTCCCTGTATAACAGGCCCCCTCAAAGACTGCTCCTTCAAGGTTTGCTTCTTTAAGATCGGTATTAAAAAGTTCGGCATACGAAAAGTCTGCATCTGTAAGATTTGCATGGTTCAGATAAGCACCTTCTAGCCCAGCAGCAAAAAGTTTTGCACCTGTAAGATTTGCGCTTTCAATACGTGAATTAAAAAGATCTGCATGTTTAAGATTTGCATTTGTTAGGTTTGAACTTGTTAGGTTAGCATTTGTTAGTGTTGCGCGTGAAAAGTCTACCCCTGATAAGTTTGCAAAATTAAGAAATGCATGATTTAGATTTGCGCTGCCAAAATTTGCGTGGCTGAGATTTGCTGCTTTAAGGTTTACACACCCGAGGTCTGCCCCAGAAAAATTTGCACCTACAAGGCATGCACCCTCCAGGTCTGTATTCGTAAGCATTGCGCCTGCAAAATTTGCTGCCGAAAAATTTACACCTGCAAGATTTGCATTAGAAAGATCTGCTGACGCAAGGTTTGCTTTTGAAAGATTTGCACCTGCAAGATTTGCCGACTCAAGATTTGCATTAGAAAGATCTGCTGACGCAAGGTTTGCCTTTGAAAAATTTGCATATGAAAAGTCTGCGGAAGAAAGATTTGCATTTTCAAGAGTATGCTTCCATTGCTCCGCAGTTAATAATAGAAACAAATCGCTTTCGGATTTGCCATCAATATTTCCTTTGTGGTTCAAATTTTGACCGTAATATTCTTGTGCAAATGATGAATTTTTAAAAAATGAATCCAGAACAGAGAGTAAAAACTTACCATCCTCCCATTTAATTTCAGGCTTAACAGGTAGTTTGAATCCTGCAACGTCTTTAATTTTTTTAGAATCAAATGGAATTCCTGCAACCAATAGAGTTGTCATCGTGTTGAACTTGTTTTCAGCACGATCAAAATAAACACCATATCGCGTTATGGAAAAACTGAAAATGGCAAAGTATATACTAATCAACCATATCCCTATGGTTGCCGGAGGAGCATAGTCGCTGTGATCAGTTTTTCTCTTTGGAGGGGGAGCAACTTTAAGCCAAATTGCATGAACCCCAGAAAAATCCCATAAAAACCACCTAATAATCTTCAGGGTCAAAATAATACAGTTCTTTGAACATATTCTTGTCATCCGCATAAAAGCGACTGGCCTATTAAACTTTTCCAATTTCTCTAGTATGGTTTTCGATAACATAAACATGTTAGTTTTTTTATTAATTGCATCTAAGATTAAAATGCGCCGGAGTAACACGACTGAAAATATTTACTGAAAGTATTTCAGCCGAACGACTAAGTTCACCGGAAAATAGGCCGCAGGCCTAGTTTTCCGAGTGAAACACTTTGTTGGGCCGAGTCTCCGATGCGAATTTTATGCAATCTGCTGACCGGCCAGTTTTTACTCCTAAAAAAATGTAAGAATTCTATTTTCAATTTTATATTGTTCAAACTGGGACAACAAAGCCATTTCCTTCTTTGTTTTTACAGTTTCATCGACATACATATATAATTTAAAAATTCCTTTAGCCGAATGTTGTTGCGCTAATTTTGCAAATTCTGAATGCGTGAATAGCCATACACTATCAGTTGATAAATCTGTGATTGCAACCAATTCTGCTGGAGAGTTATCTCGCAAATCCCAACTAAGTGATGACTTACCATTCCCACCATCTGGAGAAGGTTTTTCTTTTGCTTTAACTTGTATCGTGAACGAGCGATTACTTTTGGGTGAGTAAGCAACTAAGTCAATGCCTGAATCAGTTGTCATTGCAGCTGAGTCAATTCCAAATTTTATCAATTTGTACTGAACAAGCAATTCACCGGCAGCGCCTATATGTTGTGTTGTCTTTTTCATTTTTTCAGGAGGCCCATAAGTGGCTTGCGTTACCGATTCCATGGGAACAATGGCTTCAACAGCTTTTCATAATCTCTAGACAGTGCAGTTATTAGGCAAAATGCAGCTAGCTGGCCCAAGTAGAATTTGGCTGAACTGCCTGGAAAAACAATAGCCACGACAAGAAATGCTCCAAGACCTAGAGCTGCACCCCAGCCGAATATGGCCGTGAGATATTCCCAGCGGAGCGACGAATGTTTTCCGCTCAGCAAGTTTGCAACAAGTATGACCAGTGCAGGAACAATCTGGGACCATAAATCCATGCTTGTACCTATTAAGTTCTCAAGTGTGAGCGGATCAATATTGGCGCCCAACGTTTGAACTAAGCGGCTGGCCCAAAAATACCCGAAGGCCGCCGCGCTTTTTCCAGTCCGCTTAAGTGACTGGTTGGGCCATAACCCTTATTTTTTTACAACTATGGTTTTAATTTCTTTTTCTCTACCCCTCATACCACCACCGCCTTTGGACTGATGGAACACTTGCTTTTCTTTGAAATGGAGAGTGATTTTATTTGCCTCTGGGATATTTTCCAAAGCTACTTCAGCCGCTTTTTTCAATTTTTGCCAGTCGTTGGGAGACGTAACTTCATAAAATGTGAAATGAGGACTGTTATTAATGCCTGGACCAACATATACGATTTTACCAACATGTGTGCGATCCGCCTCCCTCGTGTCGTAAGGTATGACACCTGTTTCACGTAAATATTTTCCTACTTTTCGTGCTGTCTCATAGTCCTCGGCAGACGATGCACAGCCGCTTATGCAAACAAGAAATAATAAAATAGAGATGATTATTCTCAATATTTTCAGCCTATAGTTAATTGAGGCCCAACGAGTCTGTAGGATAAGCCCATCGTCAAAGAAAGATCGTTTGCTGAATTAACAGGGTTTATCCAGTCGACTGATTTATAATTTTTATTTTAAGATTACAGCTAGTA
>JAOUME010000053.1 GCA_029881655.1 Deltaproteobacteria bacterium
TGAGCAATCTCTTTTTACAGGTATCCTTTTTGGCCTTTCCCGAGTTGTCCCTGTTGATCATTGGTATGAATCTTTGGCTTGGACGCTGGGTCGGGCTAAGGCTGTCTGAGTTTATCCGTTTCAGAAAAATTATTTTTCAGGGGCCATGATGGGGTTTGGTTTGATAAAATCGGTCTTAAGCGCGTCCGAAAAGGTGGTCGGGCTGAATTATAGGAACTTCGAGCTGATCTATAAGCTGAACGAACGTCAACACTACCCGATGGCGGATGACAAGATCGAGTCCAAGGAATTCCTAAAGGAGATCGGAGTCCCAACGGCAGAAACATACCGAACCTATAGCGCTCTTTTCGAACTGGACGATTTAACCGATGATCTGAGTGGTTATCCCAGTTTCGTGATTAAACCTTCCAACGGAAGCCGAGGCAACGGCATCCTGATCCTTTATCAGCCGGAGAAAGGAAAATATCGATCCACATCCGGCCGGGTATACCCCTTAAAGGATCTGCGCTATTTTATCGCTTCGATTATCTTCGGGAAATTCAGCATGGGACAGCAGGACCGGGTCCTGATCGAAAAAAAGTTGACAGCCGATCAATCGCTTAATGAAATCAGTTTCGGTGGTCTGGCGGACATCCGGGTTTTAATCGCCGGGGAAAAATTGATTCAGGCCATGCTGCGGCTACCGACCAGCGGCTCAGACGGTAAGGCGAATCTTCACCAGGGCGGCATCGGCGTGGGTGTGGATCTCGCGAGCGGAATCACCACGCGGGCCATCTATAAGGATAGATGGATCACCAAACATCCCGACACCCAAAAGGAATTAACCGGGTTTCAAATACCACACTGGGAAAGGATGCTTGAATTATCGGTGATGATCGCCAAAAATTGCCCGATGAAATATATCGGAGTGGATTTGATCATCGACAGAGACCAGGGACCGCTGGTCATTGAATTTAACGCCAGACCGGGACTGGAGATTCAAAACGCGAACCTTGCCGGACTCAAGGATATCTTATGATTAATAAAATATTCAACTCTTTTGTTCCGCTGTTGACGGGTTTTATCGTTGTCAGCTTTTTTTTGGTATGGAGTCATTTCTCCATAGAGGATAAGTCGAACCGGTCGCTGCTGATTGAAATTCCACGCTCTGCCCAGGCGACCCAAACGGCTCAGCAGGACGGCGAGGGTATCCGGGTCTTGTATCCGCTTTATCTGCTTGATAAGGGTAAAACCGATCCATCGAGCGCGGGGCAAAAGATGTTCGCGGAGCAACTCAAGGGATTTTATTCGGGCAGTGCGCCTTATAGCCTTCAGGAGCAAAACGACATCCTGGCGCGGCTGCTGTCTCAAAACAGCTACAAGGACGCCGAAAAAACCGCGGCGGTTATTCTAAAAACAATCAATAAAGATCCGGGCTCGCCCCAGGTCAACTCCACGGTTTATTATAATCTAGGGATTTTAGCCTTAATCCAGGACGACTACCTAAAATCAATCGAGTATCTAGGAAAGATTCAGGCCCTTGAAACCCCGTACCTTAAGGACCTGGCGACCGCTTTGGCTCTGTTGAACCTTAAAAAGCAAAAGGAGGCCGACCCCCTTTTGGCTGGAGTCTTAGAACAGATTCCTAAAAAGAGCTTGCCTCTCATCCACTTTAAACTGGGAAATCTTTATGACCGCCTGAATGAATACCAAAAAGCCCTGGACGAATTCGACAAAACCTTGTCTTTAGACGCCACTCTTTACCAGGCCAAACTTAACAAGGCTGTAACCTTAAAGAAGATGAAGCGCTATAAGGACGCCGAGCGGGTCTACGCGGAACTGTTGACCGAGCGACCCAGCTATTTTAAAGGAATATATAACTACGGGCTGTTGCTTGAGAAAGTCGGGCGAATCCAGGATTCCATTCGTAGCTTCGAGAAGGCGCTTTCCTTAAACCTCAAGCATAATGAACTCAGAGAAAAGCTCGCTTCAATCCTGTTTGCCAACAAGCTTTATCCCAAGTCCCTGCGTCATTACCGCTGGCTGATGAAGGAGTCACCTGGAAACTGGGATTATATCCTGATGGTTGCCAGGATCGAACTGAAATTGGATAATTACGTTGAAGCCATCAAATTGATGAAGTATGCGATTGAGAAAAAGGGAGGGAACTTTCCTGACGCCTGGCTGGAATTGGGCGATGCCTACCTCATCACCTCCGAGGACGCCTTAGCCTTAAAAGCCTATCAAAGCGCTTTGCGGCTGGAACCGAAAAATCAAAGCGCGCTCGGGAGATTGGCGAAGTATTATTCACGCATGAAGAATTATGATAAGGAAGTTGAGTATTACCAGAGAGCTCTAAAGATCAACCCGGATAACGGACTTTATCTCAGGCGTTTGGGAATCGCTCTGCTTGGACAAAAAAAGATAAAATTAGCCATCGGCTACCTGGAAGAATCCTTAAAAAACGTCAGCAACCCTTACAGGTCTTATAAATACCTCGGTAAAGCCTACGATGATTTTAAAGATTACAAGAAGGCCAGCCAGTACTTCGAGGAAGCCCTGAAACTGGAGCCGAAAGATGATCTGGACTGGTATCATTATGGTTCGGTGCTCTATAAGCTTAAGGATTATGAAAAGGCGATGGAAGCCTTCAGGTCGTCACTAAGATTTTCCGATCAGGAGGACCATAATTTCCAGGCTCTGGTAAAAAGGAAACTCGCGAATGTCTATGTCAAATTGAAGCAGTTCACGCCGGCGATAAACACTTATAGGGAGGTTTTGGAGCTTCGAAGCGAATATTTCGCGGCCAGGCTGGATTACGCCGCTTTGCTTTTGAGGCTAAAAAGCAGAAAGGAACAGGGGAAAAAGGAACTGATCATGGCTTTGAGTTTAAGGCCGAATAGCTGCAAGGGATTAAAGCTTGCAAAAAAACAGAAACTTGAAGGTTACAGCGAAAAATGGAGTGCGCGATGTGGCAAAAAATAACGACCCGGATATTGATTTTAATGTTTTGCGGCTGGCTGGGACTGGCTCAGGCCTACGGGTTGGAAAACGATAAGAAAGCCAAGAAAGAGAAAGAACAAGGTGGTGTCGACCAACCTGGTCCAAAACTTCTGAATTTGGGTCTTTCAGCCGAGTTCGATCTGCCTTTTGTTTATAGCAGCAATGTTTTTAGCACCCCGTCTGAGAGGTTCATCAATCCCGAGACCGGAAACTGGGCGAGCGCTACGAATACCAGCGGGATTTTCTTTAACCCGACAACCAAACTGGGGTGGGAGTATGAATTCGTTCAGTACCAGAAGTTTATCGCGGGTTTGGATATCGAGGCCGTTCAGTTTTTAGGTGATAAAAGCCTTCAATCGGCCAACGGAAATAGCACGGATCTGGAGATGAAATATGAGGTAGCCTTTACAAACCATAAACTCGGCCTGGGTTATATGAAAGGGAGCTATGATTATAATTATCTCCACAAGGGAACCGGTGAGATCCGTCGGACCAAGCTGGCTAAACTCCCCGAAGGGCAAAGATACAAATATAGATATACCGGAACTTTACTGTCTTATGATCTCAAGCTTCAAAGTGACACCAGAATTCATTTCGACCTGAAAAACACGAACAAGGATTACGACGAGGTCGTTATTTTCCAGAGTCTGGATCGAAAGGAAACCTATCTGAAGTTAAGCGTGGTTCAGAATTTAGGTCAGGATTTTAAATTCAGGGTCTCTCTTAAAAAAGAGACTTTCGACTACCTAACCCACAACGCCGATGATGTTTTTGGCTTGCGGGTTCCAGGTACCTTACAAAACCTCGTTGATACGACTAATTCTTTAAAGCTTTACTACGATTATAAAAATTTCGAAATTATTCCCTATATGAGTCAGTTTAAAAGCGTCGATACCTATCAGGCTTACTGGAGCTACAAGGAAAGCGAAATAGGAGCCGAGGTGAAGTATAAAATCGGCAAAAAACAGGTAGTCTCCCTGGATACAAACCGCGCGAACCGACAGTACTCCCACGAGACCAACGTGCTGGGAGAGATTCGCTCCAGGGTGAGTACCGATTTTGAGATCAACTGGGAGTATCAATATGATAAGAAAACCAAGGCTTACTTTGGCCTGGATTCATACTCTCAAAAAGATGTAGATTCCTACTACAGTTACGCTCACCAGGAGTTGACCCTGGGGTATGTGAAGGGATTTTAATTTAAACCAGGATAAACGACATAACAAACGAGGATTATGAGAACAGCAAAGCTTTTGTTTTTACTGCTGATGATTCCCTTTTTTGGTTGCAATAAAGGGAGCATGGTGGAAGAGCCGCTTTCTGACCCCAACTGTTATCATACCATCAAGGAAGTAAGGTATTGGGATTTAAACGGGGACGGCGCAAATGATCAGATGGTAACTCTGTCTAGTTACTATGACGATCAGTTCAATCAAGTCGTCAGAGGGACCGAGGAATGGGATTACAACGCCGATGACGTGACCGATGATTTTATCACCAGCACTTTCAGCGACTATAACCAGTTTGGCGATTACAAAAGGCTGGTGGTTGAGACGGATATCGGGTTTGATAAGATCATCGATCAGACCCAGGACTCGACTTTTGATTATGTTTATAACTTGAATCAGAAGGTTATCAAGAGAATCGAGTACAGAAGGATTATAGATATCACCGCCCCTGAGACGAGAAAAAATCTCGCGTCCATCACAGTATACGACCAGACCGGAGACAAGATCGCCAATTCAGTCTCGATCGACAGCGATCTGGATGGTTACGCCGACGCGGTTCAGTCCTACGATATGACCTATGACGGCCTGGGGACGCTTTTGGCCAAGAGCTACTCATACGATGGGGCTCTCCGCTACGTCAGTCATTTTGACAATACCTATGATGCGAAATTGCTCCTTACTCAGGTTGTCTCAGAAACCGAGTCCTGGGACAAGACCGGCGCGAATTTGGGGCGAGTTTACGCTCAGGTGGACGTGAGTTACGACGTGCGGGATTACGCCATCAGCGAGACGACGAGACAATACTCGGATCTAGGCATGACAACGCTTTTATCGACCTATTACCGGATAAAGACGCGCAGTCAATGCAAAATATCAGGTCCTTAGAGGGGTGCTTGTCTATGATAAACTTTCACTGAACAAGAATCCGGAAAATCAATTAAGGAATGATAAAGATGAGAATAAACCATTTGGAAAAGACGATCAAATTTGAGGTTAAAATGAAAAAAATACTGACGCTGCTCGTGGGGATTATGCTTCTGGGAGCGGTTTCCTGCGCGTCCGGCGAAGATCAAAGCGCGACGGCCGATAGCTGTTTAAACCGACTGGAGGGAACAAAAGAGAATCCGCTGTCTCTAAACCCGATTCCCTCAACCAATAAGGGAGCGACCAAAGGGGATTTATGTTCACAGTTCTCATCCCTAAAGGGACAGGCGCACATCACCTATGATGTCTCGCTTGACGCGGGGGGGGCTGACGCGTCTTTGAAATGCTATCTTCAGGGGACTTTTTTAACTGAGCTGAGTTTGATTGACGAAAGCGACAACCCCGACTCGGGATTGGAGAGCTGTCAGATCACCCCCGGAAACGAGCAGGACTTAATGATCTTCGAGGTTTCGGCACCTGTCGCCGGAAGCTATGATCTCGTGATCAACGAGTCGCCAGATACCCAGCCCTGGATTAAGCCGTCTTGTTTCCACACGATTTCAGAGACTCGTTCCTGGGATATAAGTGGTGACGGCGTGATCGATCAGACCGAAGTAATCTCGAATTATTATGATATCACTCAAAACCGGATCGGTCGTATTCAGATAATGGATGTCAACCTTGATAATATCGATGACCGGGTCGCGACGAGCTACTCTCAGTTTAACGAGTTTGGCGATTATGAAATAAAGGTCGTCGAGACCGATCTGAGCTCGGACAACACCATCGACCTGACCGAAAGTTCGGTTTACGCCTATAGCTATGATATCAACCAGAAAGTCTATCACAGAGAGGAAGGCAGAACCATCAGTGTCCCGAACAGCCCGGATGTGAACAAAATCTTGATGTACGACGCGACCTATGATGTTCTGGGAAACCGCGTCAGCAATATGCTTGAGATAGATGACAACGGGACCATCGCCACTCAGGATTATCTGATGACTTATGATGTCAACGGAAAAATCCTGACCAAACGCTACAACTATAATGGCAGCCCGCGTTATTTTATTACCAATACCAACAGCTACTTCTATACATACCTGACAAACGTGGTCTGGATCAAAGAGAACTGGGATAAAAACGGTTCGTTGCCCAGGAGCTTCGGTGAGACGGATATGAGCTATGACGGCAACAATGATCTTGTTTTGAGCGTCACGCGGGAATATAGCAATCCAAAGCGGACCGGAACCCCGGACCTGATTTACCGGGCGGAAAAGACAAGGGCTCACTGTTCGGTACTCGGGCCTTGATGCTCGAAAGAAAGCGGACTTCAAACAATTCTTTCTAAAGATTTATTCGCGGTAACGCTTATAGCCGGTCTGTTTCAAACCACGGTCGCACCAAAAGGTTCTAGGCGATCCATTTGGAGATGAGTTCAAGCAGTTGGTTGCGGCTAAATGGTTTGGATAAAAAATCCTGAATGCCGACCTGGATACACTGATTACGGATTTGTTTGGTGGATTTTGCGGTCAAAGCGATGATGGGGGTAATGGTGTTCTCTTTTTCTTTTTCTCGGATCTTCAAGGTGGTCTCAAAGCCGTCCATCTGAGGCATCAGGCAGTCCATCAAAATGATATCGTAGTTATTTCCTGAGAAAAGCTCAAGCGCCTCTTTGCCGTTGCTGGCGACATCGATTTTATAATCAAAATCCTCGAGCATCGATAAGACAACCCGCTGGTTGACGTAATCGTCCTCGACCAGCAAAATATTAATACCTCCCACACCCTCCCCCATAATGATCTCCTTTTGATCCGATGCGTCATTGTCTTTTAGGCTACTTTCGTAATCAGGCAAAACCAGATCGAACCAGAACCTTGAACCCTTGCCTTTTTCGCTTGCAAGACTAATCACTCCCCCCATCAGTTGAACCAGTTTATAAGAGATACTTAAGCCGAGTCCAGTCCCGCTGTATTTTCTGGTTGGTGAATTGTCTTCCTGCGAAAAGGCGTTAAAAATCGATTTTTGATATTGTTTAGCAACTCCGATTCCCGTATCCAGGACTTCAAAGCGGGTTCTTGGTGATTTGTCCTGGGAAAAGACCCGGGTGACATGAATCTTGATAAAACCCGATTCAGTGAATTTAACGGCGTTCGCGATCAGATTGGTCAAAACCGTTTCCATCAGGTCATAATCGCCGATAACGTCGTTTCTCACCTCAGGGTCAATCTCATAGGTGAGCTTAAGTCCTTTAGATTCCACCGAGCCCTGAAAAAGATCCACGTTTGTTTTAAGCAAATCCCAGATGGAAAAGGGCCGCTGTTTCACCTTGATTTTCCCAGCTTCGATCTTGGTGATTTCCAGGATGTTTGACAAAATACCCACGAGCCTTTGACCGGAATTGAGGATAATTTCGCACTTGGTTTTTTGATCCTCGGATAGTGTCGAGTTCAAAAGCCCTTCGGTCATCCCCAGGATACCATGCATGGGCGTTCGGATTTCGTGGCTGATATTGGACAGGAAATCGTTTTTCGCCTGATTGGCCGACTCGGCTTCCTCCTTGGCTTTTTTTAGCTCATGGGTCCGCCTTTCGACTTCCTGTTCCAGATTGTCTCTAGACTGCTCAAGGGCTTTGAGCATCTTTCTGCGCTCTGTGATATCCTCGCCAGAGCTTAAAGTACCGACGATTTCGCCCATATCATTATGCACGGTGGTGTTGACCCACGCAATCCATCTTTCTTCCCCTGATTTTGTCAAGACAGGATTGTCCCCATACATATCCACATGCTTTTCGTCCCTTAAAACTTTTTGTGCGACATGCTTAAGCTTATCATGAAAACGCTCAGGAACAAAATTTTCCACCCAGCCTTTGCCGATGATATCTTCTTCCTTATACCCTAAAACCTCGCAGCCTTTTTTGTTGATTAAGGTCACTTTGCCAAATTCATCAAGCACAACCAGGATCACACCCGCGATATCCAGGTACCTCTGCGTTTTTACATTTTCACGGATCAAGGCCAGTTCATATCTCTTTTTATCGGAAATATTGCGCGCGATACCTTCGATGCAGTATGGCTCGCCCTGGGAATTGACCCGGACCGTGGCGTTGGTAGAAACCCAGATGACATCGCCGTTCTTATGTCTCATCGCGGCTTCGACGTGGGTTGCTCGGCCTTTGCCGTCTATAATCGCCTGGACGACTTTCGCTCTTTCGTCCGGATGGTGATAGAAGTCGGCCATGGGTTTGCCAATCATTTCGTGAGGTTCAAACCCGATGGTATTAAAGCTTTCTGGTGTCACGTCGGTGATGGTCCCATCCATGTCGGTACGGTAAAAGACATCCGGCAGATTGCTCAGAACCGACTGAAAATTCTCCTGAGTCAGTCTAAGCTCTTTTTGGATCTCATAACCTTGAGCGATCTCTTTTTTTAGTTTTTCTTCCCGATTCTTCCGCTCGGTGATGTCATTGAAAAAAACAGCGAAGTAACCTTTTTGAATGCTGAAGGCCTGAATCTGGTAGTGTTTTCGTAGCGGTTCAAAATACATATCGAACTGCCTTGACTGACCGCTGATAGCGATTTCGCCGTAGAGCTCAATCAGGTTCGGTTTAGATGCTTTAATCTCTGGGATGATCTCGGTGATTTTTTTCCCGAGGATATTTTCTTTACTTAGACCGGTGTATTGCTCAAAACGCTCGTTGACCTCAAGGATTATATAGTCGATGGGTTTCCCTTTCTCGTCGGTCACCAGTTTGTGGTAGGCAAAAGCGTTTAAGGAGTTGTAAAGCAGTCCCTTGTATTTTTCTGTGAGATTGGGTTTAGAAATATTTTCCTCTTTTTCTTTAAGATGGTTCATAAATTATAGACGATGGGGTATTAAGCCCGATCTTTTAAAATAACTTTCTTTGTTGATTTATATTGGAATATCTTATCTGTTTCAACAGTAAATAAAAAGCTAAATTTTCAACTTTGGACGATAAAGTTGAAATCTTCCGGTATCAAAATAGGGGCGATAAAATTTCTTTGCCTCACCCTGGTTAATCCAAGTTAAATATTTCACAAAAGAAGGACCGCTGAGGTTGTCTGATGGTGGATGATCAGGTTTGTACGGGAACTTCAGGACCAAAGGGTTTGATAAAGATGATGAGCTGGGGCAGTAATGTCAAAGCCGCAATAAGCGCGATGACCATGGCGAGTCCGGTAAGAAGGCCGAAGTAGATGCTGGGAATGAAGTTGGAAAGGACCAGAATCGAAAAACCGATGATGATCGTGATGGAGGTATAATACATCGCGTAACCGATACTTTCGTGACACCGGTGCATGGAAGCGATATAGTTTTTATCAATTACGAATTCCTCTTTGAAACGGTGAATGTAGTGGATCGTATCATCCACGGCGATTCCAACGCTGATGGCGGCGATCGTGATGGTCATCAAATCCAGTGGAATCTTTGCCCAGCCCATAAAACCCAAGACGACACCCACCGATAAGATGTTGGGAAAAATGGCGATAAAGGCGATGCGGATATCGCGAAACAACAATAAAAACATCAGCAGCAAGGCGGCGATTACCGCTCCCAAGGTCAGGATCTGAGAGTTAAAAAGGCTCTGGAGCATATTGTTGTAAAGAACCATGATCCCTGTGACTTGAACCTCCTTATCCGTAAAATTAAGTTTGTCGGTCAGATCAGAGCGGATTTTTTTCAACAACTCGTTGCGCCTTAAGTTGGGATCAGAGTCCCGGATTCTGATGGAGACCCTAGCCTGATTATGTTCGATGGAAACATAGGGGTCCAAGATGATCTTTCTGTAATCCTCGGGCAGTTCGTTATAAATCAGGGCCAGCTTGAAATTATCCAGCGGCTCACCATCATTGAGCTTTTCGCCGATCTTAAGCATGGTACCAAGCGAGAGGACCTTTCCCGTCTCAGGCAGGGAGTCCAGATAGTCATGCAGTTTTTCGACCTGCCGCATCTTATCTGAGGTAAACCAGTACTGTGCCTGGTTTTTTTCGGCCTCGAACTCTTCTTCGAAATCGTCGAATTCATCGTTTCCATCACCGGAACCATTCTCGGGCACGGGGCTTTCCTGGTCGCCCTCCGGAAAGTTCAAGACCACTTCAAGCGGGGTGGTCCCTCCCAGTTGCTGGTCGATAATCTCCATACCCTGGTATATCTCGGTGGATTCCTTGAAGTAATCGATAAAGCTGTTCTCGACCATCAGTCTGGACGCACCGACGATGCTTAGGATTAAGATGACACCGCTGATGATCAGGATCGGATTTCCAAATTTGGCGGTGAGGTCGGCCAGCTTTGAGGTGAATGTAAAATGGGATTCAAAGGTAATATTTGGCGGTATTTTTTCCAGCAGGATCAAAATGGTCGGGAAAAGCAAAAAAGTCAGGATTAGCGAGACGCCAATTCCGGCGGTCATCATCCAGCCGAAATCGATTACCGGCAAAATCCCGCTTAGGATCAGGGAACAAAACCCCGCCATAGTGGTAACGATCGCGAAGAAGCAGGGTTTGGCCATGAAGAGAGCCGCCTCCAAGACCAGTTCCTCCTGAGGCCAGTCGGGATTGATCCCGATAAGTTCTCTGTAGCGGACGGTCAAATGGATGGTGAGGGCCATGGTGATGATGATCTGAAGGGAGATGAAGTTGGAGGAGATAACCGTAACCTCCCAACCGAACATCCCTAAAATACCGCAAGTGGCGACCACCGAAAAACCACAGCATATAATCGGCAAAACAACCCAGCGTATCTGACGAAAAATCACCCATAAAGTGATGATCAGGAATATCAAAACACCAATCCCGAAAATGCTCAGATCGTTTTTGATGAAGGTGACCAGATCATCGGCGATCATGCTGACACCGCCCAGAAACAGTTCGCCTTCCTCGCGGTACTGATCCATCACAGTCCTGACTTCGAGAATGTTTTCATGCTGGATGATCCGCATTTTGTCCCTAAGCGTCTTGAGATCGACCTGAATTTTATCAAGTTCGGTCCGTTCGCTGTCGGCGATCTTTTCTTCCTTTTCGAGCTGGCGGAGTTCGTAGCGCCGATTGATCATTCCCCTGTAGGCTTCGTCTTCGTGAAGGTTGACCTGGAGCGCAGTCGTCTTGAAATCCGCGCTGACCAAAAGTTCCCGGTAGATGGGGCTGTTGATGAACTCGATCTTGGCCAGTTTTTTATCAATACTGGGTGTTTCCAGCGAGGGTACGTCCTTTAAGAGTTCCTTGATCGGCATGGGGGGGGATTCCAACAGCGGCACATCCAGCAGCGAGACCACTGATTTGACACCTTTTAACGCCAAAAGATCTTTTTTGAGGCGCTTTAAGGTATTGAGAGTTCTGTCTGAGAGAAGTTCTTCCTTGGGGGTGAAGGTGATCACCAGGAAGTCCGAGCCGGAATAACGCTTGTCGATGAGCCTGGAAAGCTTTAAATCCTTGTCGTCTTCCAACACGAGTGTCTCGGCCGAAGCGTCCACTTCCAGCTTGGTCGCTTCATATCCCAAAAACAGGGTCATCCCAATAAGGATCAAAATGACTGCCTTTGGGTATTTCAGGATGTAACTTTTATAGATAACTCTCAGCATGTAGAAAGACTTTTTATATTGGGTTATTTGCCGCCTGTGGGAACTTTGAATTGTCCTTTAAGGCGCATCTTGGTCAGAAGATCCTCAATACTGCCTTTTCTAAGGATGCCGTCGAACTGGGAACGGTAGGTCTGAACGACACTGACACCCAAGATAACAACGTCATAGACCTTCCAGCCTTTTTTGGTTTTGTAGAATTTATAAAGCATGTCTTTTTTATCGTCCTTGGAAACCAGTTGAGTCAGGATATGAATTCTGTTTTTGACCTTTTTGGCGTCAGCGACCGTCACCTCCTCGTCGGTGTAGAGATCCAGTTTTTCCAGATAGGATTCCTGAAGGCGGGTTACGAACAAATCCGAAAATTCCTGTTTCTGGGCTTTATTCATTTCCGTCCAGTACTTTTTGCCAAGACTGATCGAAGCCATTTTCTTGAAGTCGAAAAAGGGATTGGCGGCTTCGATGATTCTCTTGTCGCGGGTTTCTTTACCGATTTTTTTATCCCTTAATATCTGAATGACGACCTGAATCTTATCTCTCGTCATCTTGGTGATATCCTGAACGTCGTCAGCCATCAGAGGCTGAAATCCGAAAACCAAAAAGCTGGCCAAAGCTATAATCATTCTCATAATCACTCCCTTATTTCCTGGTTTCTGTTTTGTTCGTACACATCCCTTAAAAAGGGGTAGAAATCAACCGCGTCTTCTTTGATGTTTTCGTATTCGCCAAGATGCAACGAAACATAGTTGAGTTTATCGAAAGCGGCCAATCCCAAAGCGGTATAGGTGTCCTTAGTCAGGGCTACGGGGTCATACCTGTACTCGGGTACGAGACCGAACATGTCTCTCAGGTTGGATGGCCCCAGAACCGGCAATACGATATAGATTCCGCTGCCGACTCCGTAATGGCCAAGCGTTTGACCAAAATCCTCCGTGTGTTCCTCCAAACCAAACCAGGCTTTCGCCGGGTCCATCAGTCCCAAGATGCCAATGGTGGAGTTGATGCCAAAACGTAAAAATTCGGTCGTGGCGTATTTGAATTTCAATTGCATCAGGTTATTAATGAAACTAAAAGGTATGAACAGGTTGTCGAAAAAATGGTCGATGCCGATTCTGGCAAATTCGGGCATCACGTAGTTGTAACCGGTAGCGACGGGCTTTAAAATCCAAAAATAAAGCCGATCATTCACGGTCGTCATAAAACGGTTATAACCGCTCAAAGGATCATAAACCTGATGTTCGGAAACCTCACCGAATTCATCTTCGAATCCGTCCCCCATGTCCTCCTCGCCGCCAAAAGCTTCCTCCTCTTCGGTCTGCCCCGCGTCTTCGGCTGTTTCATCTGTTGGCTCGACACCTGCGAAAGGGTCGTTGCTCGCATAAAAGCGGCCTTTAAGCGCGACCCCTTCGATATGAAAACCAAAGGTTGCTTTTTCTAAAGACTTCTTGACTCGAAATTCAGGCGAATTCACGTAAAGACCGATTTTGATATCCAGCTTGGCCGCGGATCTTTTCTCCGGTGAAGTGATGGGTAAAGGCCTATAAGGGACTCTATTTCTTAAAGAAGGCTCTGGATGGGAAACCATCGAAGCGTTTACGGGCAACAAATCCAAAAAGATAAAGATAAAGACCCCCCATAAACCCAGTTTCTTCAAGCAACTTATGATCATCTTATCGCAAAACATCGGATCAATCAAAGGATGAATAAATAAAAACTCTCAGTTTTTAAACAGGGTGCGCGCCTATTAAACTTACGCCCCCTGAATTATCATAGAACTTTATCACGCCTTGCCATATATCCGCAATCAGAATTTGACGGGTTACAGGAGTAGCTTAAAAAATCAGGCAGGTTCGGTAAGGTCCAACCTTGAATTTATTTCCAGGTAAACAGTTTAATTTTTCAAATTATTTGTCAAATTCAGGATGCAGCGCTAACTCCCTGCCTTCTTAAATATTAAACTAAAATCGTCAGTCGCGCTTACCGATCTTCCACCGAAGCGAGAAAAATTTAATTCAATCTGATCGGCTATGGCCTACAGCCAAAATCATGCGGTCATTTGAAGTCATTTCGCGGTATGATGAAATCCATTATGTTTCCCGCCCCCAACGGATGGGAAGTCCTGTAATCGCTCATTAACGAAGGAGGATATCAAACATGCCCAAACGGATCATTTGAAGCTAATACAGCGAAAAAAAACCTATACAAACTATATTAATAATTAATAATGTAATTTAATTTACTAAAATAGCATTTTATTTCATATAGGACTAATTTAGTCCTTGACTAACTTCAACCAGGATGAAATTAGTCTTATATGAAAATAAAACGCGAAACAGATCATGCATTAAAATGCGTTCTTCACCTGGCACAGCATCAGGACGAGTACATTAACGTTCTGGAGATATCCCAACAGAAGAATATTCCCCGGACCTTTCTGGCGAAAATCCTTCAGAAACTGACGAAAGCGGGGATAGTGGAGTCACATCAGGGTAGCCACGGAGGATTTAAACTGACGAGACAACCGGCTGAGATCAGTATTTATGAGATATATAAGGTGGTCCAGGGAGGAATCGAGGTTAACAAGTGCGTGATCGACAATAAATTCTGTGACCGGATTCATTATTGTTCGATTCATCCGGTATGGATTGAAGTTCAAGTCGATATTAAGAAGAAACTTATTAATACCAGTTTCGCCGATTTAATCAGCAAGGAAGCGGTTTTAGCCGATGGGGTACAAAGAAAGAAGGCGAAAACCTAAATAAAACTTTCTTTTATGGTGATCTCGGAGTAAAATACTCGTAATTATGTTTTTCAACTATTTTAGGCAGGGCTAAATCAATTTTTAAAAGTTCGTCAAAAATTT
>JAOUME010000054.1 GCA_029881655.1 Deltaproteobacteria bacterium
ATCCTGCGGATGATTTTTATCGGAGTGATCTTGTTTGCCTTATCGGCTTCCTCACTGCAGGCTCAAGTCGTAACTCTCATCAACAACCTAACCTTCCCGACGACCGAGGATCTCAGCGCGGGCCAGGCTGTCACTGTGCTGCCAACCGACGCGAACGCCGCGGTTTTTACGATTACCGGAACGCCCAATACCCCGGTCACCATTTCCATCGTACCAAGCAATAACGTCAACATGGTACTCTCCGGCGGCAGTAAAAAAATAAAAATCATCGATTTTACTTTCGGCGGTTCGGTGCCGACTCAGCTTAGTCCCATTACCGCGACACTGGACGCGACTGGAAACTTGTCCAATCTTAGATTGGGCGCTACAGCGAATGTCCTCACGAGTACTGCTGCCGGGTATTATTTGACCTCGATC
This sequence comes from Deltaproteobacteria bacterium, assembly GCA_029881655.1. GTDB lineage: Bacteria > SAR324 > SAR324 > XYD2-FULL-50-16 > XYD2-FULL-50-16 > JAOUME01. Next base: position 418 of record JAOUME010000054.1, read on the forward strand.
GCATTAAGGGTAATTTATTAGCGCCTATAAACACCTTGAACTTTGATTTGAAAAGACTTACAAATAAAAGTATTGGTATCTATATTTTATAATCAGTCTACTTAGCTGAAAATAAATAAAATAAAACATCCGTGTCAATATAAGCTATTAAAATTTGATTTGTAATCAATGAATCGATATCACAGACAAATATTGTTGGTTTTTTTAGCCTGTTTTGTTCCTACTCTGATTTTTGCCAAGTCGAATTTCAGGGTAGCGCCCGGAGTTATCGAATTTGACCTCAGTAAAAACAGGACCCAGAGTTTCGTTATCACCAACAGTGGAGACGAGAGGATCCGTTTGGTTATCCGGCCAATTTACTTTGAGATTCAATCCAAATATTTGGCGGCAGGGTCAAACCTTAATCCCGAGAATCCGCCTAAGGACGATATTTCCGAGTTGATCCTCGTCAGTCCAAAAGTGATTTCCTTGAGTCCTGGACAAAAGCGGACGGTTCGTATCGCCGTGAGGATGAAAGAAAAACTCCCAATGGGCGATTACCGGGCTCATATTCTTATCAAATCGTTATTAAAAAAACCGCAGGAGAGCTCGTTTGAGGAGAAAAAGGATAAGAAGGAAGGTTTGAGCATTAAACTGGAACTCAACATTGAGACGGCGGTGGCCGTTTATGGCCGCATCGGCATGCCTGATACGATTTTAGAGTGGGATTGCCGTAAAAATAAGGACGGCGATCTTCTTTTAAGGGCTGAAAATAAAAGTCCCTGGAGGTATTACGGCTGGTTGGCGGTTTATGATGAGACCAAAGAGAAAAGGGGTAAGCCCTTTATTTTTACAAGGGTAATCTCTTTTCGGGAAAGTGAGCGATACTTTATGATTAAAAAACCCTACCCAAACCTGCTTTCTATTCACTGGGGAGCCGATAAAGACCGTTTAAACGATGGTTCCAGTTCCTGCTCTGGCTAATATTCAAACCGTCTATTATCTTCAAGTAAACAATATAAAATAATTAAGTAAATCAGATGCTTTTATTGCACAGCAGTTGCATTTGTAATCCCCGAAGCCTCATCGTCGTTTTTTGTAATTCAATGTGGCTACCGCCGGCTAAAATAAGAAATAAAATCAAATATATAAGAATTAATTTACTATGCCTGCAGGACCTGACAGAGCAAGGTGTTATTTTAAGCAACGTTGGATTTTATTCCTATGGATTGTCCCGTTTGTTTTTATGGCTGTGTTTGGATCGCATGAAATCTTCGCTAAATCAATATCCCAGAGTGCCTATTATGTGACGGAAGAAAGCAAGTCGATTTACATTGTCTTGGTTTCATATTCTGATAATGACGAGAAATTGGAATTTATTATCGTTGACCAACCCGCTCACGGGAAAATCAAGGGAACACCACCGAACCTGACCTATACACCTGAGCCCGGCTATAACGGGGTGGACCGCTTTACCTTTAAAGGATTGGATAAATCAGGGCAGGGACAGATCGGAACGATCACCATCACTGTCGGAAGTGGCGGAGTGTATTCGGCAGGTGAGCTTCAGGAAGCCTTCATTCAGCTTCGGGTGAAAAAGGAATCGGGAAACCAGTTTTACCGCGTGATGATCGACAAGGAGGAAAGGCCTTATCTTGACTTGGAGGATTTTTTAAAGTCCTGGCTGGAGTTGTCTCCTCAATGCGAAGTGTTTAGGAATTTCTGCCAGGTTACGATTCATGCCAAGGAGCGGGCTTTTTGGATCGATGGAAGAAAACAACGGATGGGCAATGATCATGACGAGGCAATCCAATCCCTGGATTTGGGTGGATTGATTCTTAAAGATGACAAGCTTTGGTTGCGATACGATATCTGGTCTAGATGGCTTCCTTTGAGTAGCACCTGGAATGTTGAAGAATACCGACTGAACATGACCCCGAATTTCAATCTGGTATCAGAAATCACAAAGGTAAGAAAACAGATCAGACAATTTACGATTCAAGAGCAGCATCGGAAAAAAGGTCTGGCCGCCTTGAAAGCGATTGAACCGACCTCCGATTTTAGCAATGAGTTGCGTTATCGAGTTTATAATGAGCAATACCTCGATAAAAAACAGCGTAATACAGGAATCAGCTTTGATCTGAATTCGGATATTTATGGGGGAACTTTACAGGTCTCCGGCAGCGCATATCAGTTCGTTCAGCAGGCGAAAAGCGATGTTGATATACACACCACCTGGAGTTATAAAAGAAAAAACCAGCCCTATATAAAATTAATCGAAGTTGGAGACCTGTTTTTGGAATCCTCTCTACTTTTCCCGAGCGTCAGTGTTACAGGGGGTCTACGCCTTCAAAGGCTGATCAATAAGCAGGGCGCCGATAAGATGGCGTTTAAGGGAACCACGATTCCAGGGACAGAGGTGGAATTGTATCGAAGCGGTTTTTTTATGGAAAGCGTCATCGCCGGACCGGACGGCGTCTATCAGTTTAGAGAAATATTCTCTTCCGGCGGTGAGATGGTCAGGATCCGGTTCTTTTTCCCTGATGGTTCCAGTAAGGACGAAGCGGTCTTAATCGCGCCTGACAGTGGGTATATCCTGGCGGAGAGTAATTGGGACAGTATCTTGTTTCACGGGACCGCGAATTTTGGGGATTTTACCAAACTTGGATTAAGCTACGGATTGAGTGACAATATTTCAGCCGGAATTATGGGATACCATATCAACGAGAATAATCGAGGCTCCGATCTCAATGGATTTTACGTTGCCTTTAGACCTTTTTACGGGCTTCATTTACTCAGTGAAGGTTTCTCCTCGGATGAGGGAAGGAATTTCGGGTTGATGGCTGAGTTGACCTACTTCCAGCCGCACATGATTACCCTAAAGATGATAAAGCAATCCGAAACCAGCCTTCTCAACCGCATCCAAAACCCGGACCAAAAAGGCACTGACAGTCTACAGGTACGCTATAACCTGAGTCTGGGCTCTTGGCTTTTGCTGTCGGACTTGAAGAAGGACGAATATAGCGATTCGATGGACGTCAACCTGAGAAAACAATTTGGTTCCTACTGGTCGGTTTATACCAATCCCAGAATCACAAAGGACGCGTTCGGAGTCCAAACGACGCAAAACATAACGGGCTTTGAATACAACAGCAACCTGCATAGCATGAGAGTGAGCCGTACATTAAATTCTAACCTGAGCAGTTCATCTTTTCGCTACCGTTTCTCAGGCAAAAAAAAGATCCCCTTTGACGTTTCCTTCAGCTTGATAAAACCGGATAAGAACGAGGTCAGTTTTGAAGTCACCTGTACCTGGCGGCCTTATGATGGACTATCCGCCCTGTCCACTGTAAGGGATGACGGCGTTATGGCCGGCGCGTCTTACAACGGGCTTATCTCGGGCGCAAATGGTCCTGACCGATGGGAGGATTTCGCGATGGGAACCTTAAGAGGCCGCGTCCTTCTTCCTGAGGATAAAGATGGACTGCAGATGCCTGTTGAGGGTGTGGTGGTTATGGCTGGCTCGCATAAAGGGGTTTCTGACAGTAAAGGGAACTACCGCATCACTGGCCTGCCGGTGGACCAGCGTTTGGAAGTCAAACTGGATTCGGGTTCGCTGGATATCGGAATGGCCTCCAAAAAGGAAAGCGAAATCGTTTTTTTCAGGCCCGGTACCTCGATCGAATACAATCCTCAGTTACAAAAAACAGTTGGGCTGGACGGTATAGTAAAATGGAGACAAAAATTCAGTCCCGAAGACCGCATTGAGATCTACTCTCTTGAGAATCAGGTGTTGACCGGTGAGGTTCCAGTCGAAGAAGATGGTTTTTTTATCATAGAGAACTTAAGGCCCGGGACCTACTACTTTAAACTCAAGGGAGTCCCCACCTCTGGTACGCCATTTGTTATCGAGATTTCACCAGGAGAGGTCTGGCTTTCGAATATTGAGGTCTATATCAATGATTAAGGTTTTGTGTTCGTCCGTTCCTTTAAAATCAGTCGAAATGCTATTTCAAAATAATTAGATCTCGATTAAGAATCGCAATTGTCTAATTTGTAATTAATCTGTATAGTAAAATCAAATTTTGATAATCGATTATAGTGATCTTAAGGAGGTAAAATGAGCAAATTTGTATGGATTTTCGCCACCGCTTTTTTAATGCTGGGGTGTTCTTCTTCTAAACTACCCGGGCCTATACCTGAGGAGTTTCTCGAACACAGGACACCAGCGGAGATTCAAAAACTTGAGGAAGTGGAACTTCAGATCATCTCAAAGCCCGATGAGAAAGTGATGGTTTTAAAGGACGCTCGTTTAAGCAACCTCAAGATCAATCAGAGTAAGTCAAAGATTCAGCAGTTAGAAACACAAAAAAAGGAAGCTGAGTCCTTGTTGAAGCAATTTAAGGAAAAAAAGGATGCGGAAGGTCTTAAAAAACAGGCACACTTGTTAAATGAAATTCAACAAATGATAGTCGATGAGAATATCAATTTGAATTATTTCATAAGCCTCAATCAATTTCAAAAAGCCCAAGTCGATCTGATCAGCGCCGAATTGGCGACTCTGGTCGCTGAGCAAAGACTAATCCATGCCCGTATCGGAAGAAGAAACCAGGATGACCTTCTTGGAGCCGTTCCAAAAGGTTCAAACGCTGGAGACCGTATCGATATCAAGCTATATGACGAATATTTCAAAAATAGAAGCCAACAATTGATTGAGGTCCAAAAAAATAAAAAGGAAGCCGAGGCTCTTTATCGAAAAGCCGATACTTCTTTTCAAGATCTCCTGCAAAGACAAACAGTCCAAGTAAAAATCAAACCCCAAGAAAGTGCCGACAAAGCGCTTCAGGAGGATGTAAAAGAAGAGACCAAAGCGCTTCAGGAGGATGTTAAAGAAGAGACCAAAGCGCTTCAGGAGGATGTGAAAGAAGAGAGCAAGGAGGAAGCCAAACCTGATGTCAAAGCGCCGGCAACTCAGGCTGAAATGAATGAAACCCAAAAGGAAGGTGAGTCGGCAGCGGTTAGCGAATCTGATACAACCAATGAAAAATTAAAGGAGGAGCAAGGTGAAAACCCTAAACCAGTTCAGTAAGTCATTATTTTTCCTGGTGATGGTATTTGTTTTGTCAACGGGTGTTTTTAAGCTTGAAGCCAACATTTTCTCTTCGTCGGATCTGGACGAATGCGCCAATGAGAGAGTCGCGGCTGGACTTAAATACAAGTACTGCTACAGGGACAAGGTCGCGGCCGAAACCGAGTTGTCCACGCTGAAAACGCAGTTTAAAAATGAAAAGGAAAACCTTGAGGAGCTGATCACCTCAAAAAATAATCAGATCGCCTCTTTAGACAAAGAACTCGCAAACCTCAAGCTGCAGCGGGAAGAAGACAAAAAACTGTCAGATGAAAAAATCAAGGAATTGCAGGGAACCATTGACATCCTGCAGAAAGACAGCGGCAACCGGGAAAAGGAACTGCTTGCTGAAAACAAAAGGCTGCAGCAGCGATTTACTGACGAAATCAAAAAGGCCAGAGATGCCCTGCAGGAGGAAGTCAACCGGAATATCAAGGAGCTTGAGGCTCTTAAGAAGGATTACGAGGACAGGATCGCCCAACTGCAGAAATCAGAAAACAATCTTAAGGATGAGCTTTCTCAGTTAAAAAAACTCACCAAAGATCAGCGGATGGAGCTGGAGCGTCTGAAATCGCAGGAAAAGGAGCTTGAAAAGCAACTTCAAAACGAAATCCAGCTTGGCCAGATTCGCCTAAAAAAGTTTCACAACAAGCTGATTATTAATATCGATAACCGAATTTCCTTTGACTCTGGCAAGGCGGAGCTCAAAGATGAGATTTTAAAGGCTTTTGATAAAATCGCTCAGATTTTAGTCGATTTCCCAGAGAACAGAATCATGATCGAGGGCCACACCGATGATGATAAGATCACCGGAGGCCGTTTTAAGGATAATTGGCAGCTTTCGACTGAGCGGGCCTTATCGGTGTTGAGGTATCTTTTGGAAAACAAGAAACTGGATAAATCCCGTTTTATGGCTGCCGGTTACGGAGAACATAGCCCGATCGTACCTAATACGACACCCCAGAATAAAGCTTTGAACCGCCGAGTGGATATTGTCGTGGTTCCGAGAGTTCCCCATTAACAAGGATGGTTTTTATCGGCGTTTTCTATCTGGTTTTAAGCACTTGAAAAGAGGAGAAAAGACGCTTTCAGAGAATATTTGTTATGGGCGGAATCTGGAAATGAAATTGCATTAATTGCCGTTAAAAGAGGTTTATAATAGCAATAATAAAAGGATTTTAGTGACGGAAAACGGGGAAAATCAGAACCAGGACAATCTAAATGGTCAAAACGATTTCAGAGTTGATTTGGCCCGAAAAATTGATCCACAGAAGTCCAACCCTGAGCAGATCGAACAATTCATCATGGATATTTTTCATGATGAGACTATGCAAGAACGGATCAGGATACATCTTAGGAACGTAATAGGCCAGGAACTTTCCAAGATGTCGGGTCTTTTGAAAAACGCGGTTCAAGGCTGGATCGCGAAAGAAAAGGAGAAGTTTATTGAAGAATCCATCCAAAGACAAATCGCATTGGATGATGAAAGGTTTTTAGAGCTCCAAAGCGAGAAAAAGAATTTGGAAGATTCCAATCAGGCTCTCAACAGAAAGCTACAGCTGATGAAACATGAAAACCAATTGATGCAAAACAGTTTGAAACAATTAATGAAGACGAAATTGTAAAAGTGAAAACACTTGTTAAATACTCTAGCTTGGTTCTGCTGGCTTCAGGCTATGTTCTTAGCTTTGCTTTTTTAAGGGACCAAGACCTTTTGGTGTGGATTCACATTCTGTTGGGATTTGGATACACGGTTTTGTTTTTGCTTTTTAGCTTTGATCATGTCATGGCCAATAAAGACAAGCTCTTAACCCTATCTAACAGAAGCGTGATAGGAACTTTGCAGTTATCCTTGGGAGCGGTTGTCTTAATAACCGGTTTTGTGATATATTTGTATGGATCAAAAGTGATATCTCCCTGGTCCGAGATCCATTTTTGGTCGACATTGGGTTTTACCTTTAGTTCCTTTTTTCATTTTTTTACGCGATAACATCCAAAAGACATATCATGGAATTAATTCAGGAATATTGGTATTTGTGGCTTTTTATCAGCGCTATTGGATGGGGTTTATTACAGTTTATAGGTAAAAACAGATCAAACGAGATTCAGCCCGGGATGGCGACGAAGTCCGATCAGTTTTCAATGAAAACGGTTTTTTTAAGTTTCAGAAGCGGAGAGGCCCAGCTATTTTTCACGATCTTGTCGATGTTGTTTTTCTTTTTCCTGTTTGCCATTGGTCTTAGCAAGCAGATTGGGCTTATGCTACCCGGTTAGCCGGTCAACCTCCAATGACTTGGATTAGGGATATTTTTGACTGTATTTTATTAGATAGTTTAAAATCCGGTCCCGACGGTTGGAGGGTTGGTTCAAAATGATCACGAAAGATCTTAGCCCTTTTTGGGAGTTAATGTATCCCGCGTAATTATAAACGCCATCCAACGTCCCCGATTTTAAGTATACCCCTTTTTTATGATCCAGCAATTGTTTGTTGTTTTTAAAAATATTTAACACTTTCATCATCAGTGAACAGTTTGCGCGGTCCTTTCTCGAGATGCCAGAGGCCTCTTCAAGCTGAAAACTGACGGGAGAGGGTTTGATTAGTTGATTGGAGTAATCATTAAAAACTGATTTGGATTTGCCAAGGGTCGCCGGATAACCCTTTTTCTGCGCGCCCAATGTTAAATAGAGTTGATTGGCGATGAAATTGTTGGAGTATTTAAGAAGCCCCGTGAGCATCACCTTCAGTTCATGACTGTTTTCATAGGTCAGTATTTTTTCCCATTTAGGCCCGACCTTGAGTTCCAGTGCATTGGGATTTTGGATTTTAATTCCGTTTAAGATAAAAATCTCGGCGAATAACTCGCCAACATACCTAAGGCTTTCCGCCGGATTATCCGTCAGATTCAGCCTGTCTTTAGTGCCTGGTTTTAAGACCAGACCTTTTTCAGTGGCCAGTGGGGTCAGGGGGGTCGCTTCCTCGCCGGAGATGATTTCACCGAACTTATCCTTGTAAAGATTGAGAGTGTTAAAATTTACGACCAAGGCGCCATTGATGGCATCGTACGGATTTAAGGTGCCGTTGGTACCGTGAATGTCCATGGGACCTTCAAAGGAACTGGAATCCAGGTAAAGCCGGTTGATTTCAGTGATCCCCAGCTTCTTAAACTCAAGCGCGATTAAATGGATTTCTTCTGAAATCAGATAAGGATCACCATAACCCTTGATCATAATATTTTCATTATTGTCCTGGTAAAACTCGGTTTTGAAGCGGTAGTTTTCTCCCAAAAGGTCAAGGGCGGCTTGACTGGTCAGGACCTTGATGATCGACGCTGGGATGAAGACCTGATCGGGGTTGACAGATAAAAGAGTTTTTTCGTTTTCGTCCTGAAGGAACACACAGCCGTTTTGGATTTCCTGTTTGATTTTTGCTTCTAGCTGATCTTGATTGGCAAATGACGAAAAAGGGAACAACCCTATCAGAAATAGACATATTAAATAAGAAGTGAATGTTTTAAATAACAGGATCATTTTGATTTTCAGCTACAGGCCGATTTTATGGGATCTGATACAACGGATATCAAGTAATTTATTGTTATATTAACCTTGCTGATTAATTGTTACAAGTGTCACCTGACCATTATCCAAAATGCGGTCAGGGAATAATGCTTGATATCAGGTTGTTTTGCCTTGATCGAGTTCTCATAAATATTCCACATTGATCTTCAGGAAGGTAAAATGAGGATGAAAGTCGAAAATTAAAAAGGTTAAAGTCGTGGGTAATATCTGGATTCCATTTTTATTGACGTTGTTGGCGGGTATGTCAACCATGATCGGGGCATCGATCGCGTTTTTCGTCAATAAATCCAACAAGAAGTTTTTATCTATCTCTCTGGGTTTTTCGGCTGGTGTGATGATATATATTTCAATGGCCGAAATTCTGCCTGAAGCCAAAATAATCCTGATCAAGGAATTCGGTAAGCATCTAGGGATTGGATATTCGGTTCTCATGCTGTTCTTGGGAATGTTGATTATGGGGTTGATCGACTGGCTGGTCCCCTCGGAAGAGAATCCTCATGAACTGCGTGATTACAACGGGGTTGGAGGAAAAACTGTCGAAATCAACAGTAAACGAGTTCAGAGAACAGGTATCCTGATGGCGATTTCTATCGGCATTCATAACTTTCCGGAAGGAATCTCGACATTTATCACAAGTATTCAGGATTTAAAACTGGGTATGGCGATCGCGTTTGCGGTCGCGATCCATAATATTCCCGAGGGAATTTCGGTATCAATTCCGATCTTTTACGCGACCGGAAGCAGAAAAAAGGCGTTTTACTATTCCTCTTTATCGGGTGTCTCAGAAGTCGTAGGCGCATTTTTCGCCTATTTTTTCCTTTTTAGCTTTTTAACACCGGCTCTTTTTGGGATGACCCTGTCTTTGGTGAGCGGATTGATGATTTATATTTCATTTGATGAGCTTCTGCCGGCGGCTGAAGAATATGGCAATCATCATTTGTCGTTGTTGGGACTGATCATGGGGATGCTGATCATGGCCCTGAGCCTGATAGGTTTTGTTTAAAAGGTTTAACGAAGAGGTAGGTGATAAGAAAGAACCCGAAACGACAGCCCGTTTTCAGCGTATGGATTAAACGGATATCATTTTAATTTTAAATGAACCCATTGATACGTCAAGGATACCCCGATTAAACCAATGCGTACAGTTTAATATCAAATCAGGACTTAAACGAGAGGATGGTATCTAGTTTTTTTCAGGTTTTAAAAACAGATCAAGATAAACGAATATGACTAATTTTCTTCGGGTTGTTTACACTCGCCAAAGGACCCTGGGCCGCAAGGCTCGTCTTTCATTTCCAAACCACCCGTAAAATCAGCCAGCGATTTGTTGGCATCGTCAAATTCCGCGTCATCCAGGTTGGCGTCTTTAAAACTGACTCCTTTCATCGTGGACTCTTCGAATTTAGCGGAGTCCAGATTGGCCCCGTTAAAATTTACCCATAATAAAATGCTGTTTTCGAAGTTGGCGCTTTTAAGTTTCGCACCCGTAAAATTAACGTTGGTCAGCTTCGCGCCTGAAAAATCGGCATCCTCCAGATTCGAGCCTGATAAGTCGAGGTCACTGAGAACCGCTTCCTTGAAATTGGTTTCCTCCAGGTCGGCATTCGTAAAACTCATTTTTGAAAGCTCTACATTCTTTAAATCGCAATCATTGCATGCTTTTTCACTTTTTAATTTCTGAAGGTCTTCATCTTCGAATGCCTGAGCTGCCACAGAAAGCATAAAAATAGAAATCAAAACGGCAATCACGGTGTGAAATTTGATCATGGTTACTCCATTCATGTGATTTGAGATTGTTTTTAAAAAATCCCCAAGGTTCTCTTTTTAAATATCATTTATGATAATACTATCTTAACGTCAATTTGAATTGGTGTCTGAAACTATGCTAAAATCAAACCATTTAAGTAGAAAAAACAGCAAAAGAACATTATTTTTTGATCCAGCATTAATATTATTTGGCGATACGGATACGGTAAAGCCGCTTTACAGATTAATGGACCCCTTTTGAGCTTAAAAATTCGGAATATCTTATATCAGTCCCTTGGAAATGAACGATAAGCCATTTTTTCAGAAAATTCATGGTATCCATGCCGATGCTGTATTGCTGGTCCGATTGGAATCTTGATTGAACATCCCTGATTTGTTTAAGCAGACTTTCATGCTCTTTCATATGATCTTCTGCTTCATCGTAGCCGTGTTCTTTAAAAAGTCGTTCCTCGTAGTTGAAGTGATCGACCGTCAGTTTGATGATGTCATCGAAAATCCCTTTCAATTTGTCGCTGGACTCACCTTTGTTGACGAAATCGTATAGTTTGTTTGCCATCTCGAACAATTTAAAATGCTGCTGATCAATGGAAGGGATCTTAACGCTCATACTGTCTGTCCACTCCATAAAATTTTTATGGGGTATGTCCGCTTTAGAGGCTGAGAGAACCTTTACGGGTTTTGGAGATCTTTCCTGGATTTGAGGTTCATATTCGGATTTGGCGAATTTATTGAAATGGCGGAGGTCGAGTTCGTTTCGCTTGATATTTTTGGGTTCCTGGTAATCATATTCAGGCGGATGCTGGTATGTACTCTGTTTTTGGGACTTGCTGCTGACATACTTTGAGCAGTTCTGAACCAGTTCGCTCATCATCTCAGCTTGTGTTGAAAGCTCTTCGGACGCACTGGCCGTTTCCTCCGCGTTGGCCGCATTGCCCTGAGTCACCTGATCAAGCTGGATAATGGCATTGCTGATTTCGGCGACACCTCGGGCCTGGTCACCGGAGTAATTGTTGATCTTGGTGATATAACCTTCAACTTCGGTGACACGAAGCGTCTGTTCACTGGAATTGAATAAGATATCCTTCATGATCTCTGAGACACTTTTTGATTTGTTCAAGATATCCTCAAGGACGCTCATACCTTTTTCGGCCAGTTGATTACCTTTTTCGGCCTTTTTCGAGCTTTCCTTGATCAGGCTGTTGATTTCCTTTGAGGCGGCTTTAGAGTTTTCAGCCAGTTTGGAAACCTCATCCGCCACAACGGCAAAACCTTTACCCATTTCTCCTGCTCTGGCGGCCTCGATCGCGGCGTTGGTGGCGAGCATTTTTGTTTGATGGGCGATTTCATTGATGACCTCAATAATTTCTTCGACCTTGCCGCTACTGATTAATATTTCTTTCATTGCTAGCACGATTTCCTTCATCGATTCGGCACCCTGTTCGGCTGATTTCTGGGTGTCGTTGGAGAAAAAGGCGGCCTGCTTGGATTGTTCCGCGGAAGTTTTGACCATCTTGGAGACTTCTGACATTTTGGTCGCGGTTATTTCCGAAGCATCGAAGCTATCTCTGGCCTGACCGGCGATCTCCTCCATGGTGCTGGAGGTTTCCTCAAGGTTCGCCGCCTGTTCAGTCGCGCCTTCTGATAGACTGATGGAACTTTTTGAGATTTCATTGGCCGCTGAGGTCACCTGCTGGGATGAGGTGGAAAGGTTGCCGATCATATTATGAAGCAAGGTCGTGATATTGCGGATGATCGCGAACGCGAAAATAATGATGATGATGATGCCGATCAGAGAGGTAATCAAAACCTGCGTCTGAAGGTTGTTGATGCTATTGAGGATACCGTTCATATTGGTATCCAGCTCCTGATACTGATCATCAAGCAGGATATTGACATTGCCTTGGAGTTTCATCGCAGTCTCATCGAAAACCGGCATCAACTTGTTCCCGCCTTCAGATCCCTGATCGATATAGGCCTGAGCCATCTTGCGGCCGGTTTTGTAGTATACGTCGAAATCAAGAAGGATATGGTCGATTAACTGGACTTTTTCTTTGTCGTTTTCATTGACGAACATCACCCTGATTTCGCCAAGTTTCTTTTTAAAACCCTTGGCGCTTTTTTCGGCTTCCACAAAGCCGTCATCGAAACCATCTTTGGCGCGGGTCGCCGATATGTCCGTAAGCCATTGCTGTACCTGTACGACATCGAGTTTGGCTTCAAGCGATTTGATTAAAAAAACGCTTGATTCATCCTTGGTTAAAGTGGCTTTGTGACGCGTGTCCTTGACGGATAATAAGATGAAAACAATCAACAGGCTTATAACAGCAACATTGATCAGATTATTGATAATGAGTTTGTGACTGATAATCATGGATATCCCCCCCTAAAGTGGATAAAGATTTCTTTTAATCAAATATTTACAAAAAAATTACGTTGATGAATTTGTATGCTGTTAAAGATCTATAAAACTGGTCCGGCGTAAGTACCTTACTGATCACCTGCTCAACGCATATTTTAAGTTATTGACTATTAAACCATTTACACCATTTTATCAATATATTTATAATTAATTCCACTCTTGGTCTTTTTTACCCTGTTTGAGTTGATTTTTAAGAAGAATTCAGATAATAATCATAACAAAATATAAAACTAAAGCTTTTTGAGCGGTAACTTGTTGTAATTAAATTAATAAAATTAATATTATAAAGCGATTATCCAACATGTTGTCGGTCAAGGGAAAGTTTCGCGATAAAAAGATTTTCTTGAACGAGGAAATCAATTTCCACAAGGGATCATCGGTCCTGGTCACATTCTTTAATCGGAATCAAGAAGCGAGAAGCAACAATTCTAATGACGTATCAGACCGAACAGACCATCAATCAACCTCAGTTGAATTAGCTGAAATCGGATCGGCCAAAAATAAAGTTGGTACTGCGTCAGTTCACCTTAATACTTCTTCAGGCGACAAGGATTTCGAGACCAACTATGAGAGCTGTTTAGCTGAAGCAGAATTACAGAGATCAAAGGATGGTAAATTCATCGAAACAAAAGAAAACGATATGGCAAACAGACAACCAAAGAAAAAAAAAGGCTTCCCAGATAAATTAAACGCTTCATATCTTATTGATGAAAATAAACATAAGGGTCAAAGTCAAATAGAGGAAGGCGGCCCTGATGAAAATTCAATGGAGGATGACCTTACTGAGGCGGAAGATTTGCCGGATGCAACGGAAGTGGATCAGGAAACTATGCCGACTCAGGGAGACGAAGAAGTCCAACCAGAAAGCACACCTGCCCCTGACGCGATTGAGTCCCCAACTCTTTCTGGAAACACAATCCACCCCGACACACCCATCACTGACCTAAACAGTCCAGCGGCGACTGGGTCCCCCAGAACAAATTATCTTAAAAACATCGCCCCGGATAAAAAAGATGAATTCATTGGAATGATCAGGAAAATACCTCTTTTCTGTCAGCTGCCCGAAAAACTTTTAA
>JAOUME010000055.1 GCA_029881655.1 Deltaproteobacteria bacterium
TCTGGTGGAGGGGCCTTTGGGGGAGTCTCATTTTAAAAACCTCCTGAGGCTACGGGAACTTGGCCTTCAGGTGACGCCCCATTTTGAAAGATACTCTGAAATCGAAGGGGTGATGGCGTTTTGCTCGAGATGGGAAGGAAAAAAGGAAAGCCTCCCCTTTGAGATCGATGGTGTCGTCATTAAAATCGATTCATTGTCCCAGAGAAAAAAGCTGGGAGTGACCCTTAAGAGTCCCAGGTGGGCGGTGGCCTGGAAATTCAAGTCGGAGAAGGTGAAATCGCGTCTCAGGGGTATCGAGAACTCGATCGGCAGAACCGGAATCCTGACCCCGGTGGCTCTCTTAACGCCGGTTGAGCTTTTGGGAACCGAAGTCAAAAGAGCGACCTTGCACAATTACGCGCAGATTGAGAGACTGGGCATCCACGAAGGTGATCTGCTTTTTGTGGAGAAAGGCGGCGAGATCATCCCCAAGATCGTCGGGGTGGATTATACCCAAAGACCGGACAAGTCATCGCCGGTCAAGCCCCCTGATAGATGTCCGTCTTGCGGGACGGTTTTGGTGAAGTTGCCGGCCGAAGTTGACCTGAGATGTCCAAAAACCAACTGCCCGGCCGTCGTTCAGGGCCAAATCGAGCATTTTGTCTCTAAAAAGGCCATGGATATCCGCTCTCTGGGCAGTTCTATTCTTAAGAGCTTCATCCATGAGGGATTGATCGATTGTCTGCCCGATCTTTACCGGCTTCACCAGAAAAAAGAGGCTCTTTTGAAACTTGAGGGCTTTGGGGAAAAATCCGTCGAGAAACTCTTTTCCGCGATCCAAAAGAGCAAAAATGCGCCTTTGAATCAGTTTATCTACGGCCTCGGTATCCGCCACATAGGAGAAAAGGCCTCGAAAGCCCTGGCGCGCAGGTTTAAGACGGTTGAAACCCTTCTGGAAATTCCCCTAAAAGAATGGGAGGAAATGAAGGACTTTGGTCCGGTCATGCAAAAAAGCCTTCATGAGTGGTTATCTGATGAGAAAAACCGCCAGACGATCCAGGAGCTTTCAAGGCTCGGACTTTCTCCTCAGACACCCAAAACGACTCATATAAGACCCTTTGAGGGTAAACGGATCGTTTTGACCGGCTCGTTATCTAAACCCAGAGAGGAGTGGAAAGAGGTTTTGGAGGAAAACGGGTTTTCCATCAGCTCGTCGATCTCAAAGAATACCGATTACCTTTTGGTCGGCGAAAAACCCGGATCGAAGCTGACAAAGGCGAAAAACCTTGGTATTGCTGTCTTGTCAGAAGAAGAAATTTCTCAACTCATACAGAGTTCCACGGAATGAATATCTTGATCGTTGGGGCCGGAGAGACCGGCTATTACATCGCGTCCGAGTTCTCTGAGGATCACAATAACGTCACGGTCATCGATGATGATCCGGGTCATCTTCAAAACATCCAGAGAAGCTTAAACATCGTCGGGATATTAGGTGACGGAACCTCGCTGTCGGTTTTGGAGTCGGCGGGCATCAAGGATACCGATCTGCTGATATCCTGCACCGACCACGACGAGACCAATCTGATCAGCTGCCTCCTGGCTGATCATTACGGGGTGAAAGAGAAGATTGCGCTGGCCAAGACCGACCTGTTCTTAAAGCGGAGCGTGATCACCAATTACTTAAGGTCGGGCATTACCCAGATCATCAACACCCCCTTGATCACCGCCCAGGAAATTATCGCAACCACGAGTATGGCTTCGGCCTCCGAGGTCTCCGCCTTCGGGAAAAAAAACGTTATTTTGGCGGGTTACCGGATCAAGGAGAATTCCCCCTGGAATAACATGATGCTTAAGGATATCAGGCAGGATACCACCGAGAACCAGTTTCTCATCGCCTCCATCGTCAGGGATGGTCGTTCTTTTATCCCCAGTGGCCAACACCAGATCCAACAAGGGGATTATGTCTACCTGTTAACCCCCAGTCACTACGCCGAAAGGCTCAATGAAATCCTGGGCGTAACCTTGTCGAGAACCCGAAAGGCCATTATCGCCGGAGGCAATAAGATTGCCGAGAGGATCGCGGTGAGCCTTCTAAGAAGCCACTACAAGGTCACCATGATCAGCAATGACGCGTTTTATACCCATGAGGTTCAAAAGAAATTTTCCGGGAATAAAAATTTTCAGATTAAAACGGGCAATTTCAATGAGGTTAAACTTCAACTCAAGCTGGATGTTTCCACTTCATCGGTTTTTATCGCCGTTTCCAGTGACGATCACGACAATATATTAGCCTGCCTTATCGCTCAGTACCTCGGCGCTGAAAAAACCGTCTGTCTCATCAATCGCCAGGATTTGATTCAGTCCATCGAAGAGCTAAATTTCGATGTGGTTATCTCGCCACGTCTGGCGGCGGCAAGAAGGATTAAAAAAATCATCCGGGGAGGCAAAAGCGCTCTTCATTACACGACCATTTCAGAAACCAACATGGAGGTCATCGAGATGGTTGCCACTTCTAATTCAGCGGTTTTAAATACCCCCTTAAAGGAGATCAAACTGCCGACGAATTCGCTTTTTGGCGCTATCATCAAAAATTCGAATAAGGTGATTATCCCTTCGGGAGATACAAAAATCGAGGAGGGCGACAAGATTATCATGGTGGCGACGGGAGAAAACCTCATAAAACTAAAGGAAATGGTTGAAGGAGTCGAACCTGCGTAAAGCCGGGACTTTTAGAGCTTGAACTTTGATCTTAGATTAAATCGGTTGAAAAAGAGTTGCTAACCAGCTTAAAATATGAAATTATCGAGATACTTAAAGAAAAATTTAATCTGTTTTAAACATCGCATGAATGATAATGAAGAGGCATGAGCTTTGATGTTTATCGCAGTATTAATCAGACGAACGTTCCCTGTTGGTTTTGAGCGTGGATTATTAACTCCCTTTTATTTATTTTAAAATGATCGATCCGAACCGTCATTCAAATATCGCGTTTCTGGTAGGGTATTTGATTTTATTCTACCTGTTAGGCTTGATGTTCTGGGAGTATTTGTCTTCCATCATCTTTGCCGGGATTTTGGCGGGAACTTTTTTACCTCTCAACCGGATTTTCATTAAAAAATTTAAGATTTCCCAAAACTTATCCGCCCTCATCGTCTGCCTGATCATCATCGCTTCGGTCTTTGTGCCGGCTGTTTTTTTGGCGATACGATTGGGAGAGGAGGCATACCATCTCTATTTGACCACGTCGGCCTATGTGAACGAGGAAACTCTTAACTCGATGATGTTTCAGGAAGGCTGGATGCAAAAGACGCTCAGGAAAATCTTTCAGTTGATGAGCCTGGATTATAACGCCATATCCTTAAAAAACCTGATTTTAGACAGCCTGAAAAATGCCAGTACCGTCATGATTAATATCGTGAATGACTGGCTCAGCAACATTATCGCATTTATTATTCAGTTCATCATCATGGTCGTGGTAATTTTCGCTTTTTTGGTCGATGGCGAAAAAATCAAGAAATTCGTTTTGGACCTGTCTCCCCTGCCTGATGACGAAGAGGAACTGGTTTTGGAAAAATTCAACCAGATGAATTACGTCACCCTGGTCGGAAATGGTATAGGCGGCGTTATTCAAGGAGTTTTGGCTGGAATCGGCTTTTGGGTCGTGGGCATCGAGTCGGTGTTTTTATGGACGACCGCGATGGTTATTTTGGCGTTTATCCCTATGGTCGGTATTTCGGTCATCTATATTCCTGCCTGCATTTATCTGTTCATCGCCGATCAAACCATTGGCAGCGTCGTTTTGTTCATCTACTGCACGGTCATTGCGGTGTTGGTTGAGAACTGGTTTAAACCGAAATTTGTCGGAAACAGAGTCAAGATCAATTCGACCTTCGTTTTCTTAAGCATTATTGGTGGGATGAGCGTTTTTGGCATACCGGGAATTTTTTACGGACCTTTGATTATCTCGATTTTCTTAACCTTCGTCAGCTTATATCACAAGCGTTACTCGAATATCCCACAACCTTAAATAAGCCAAAGATTAATCACAGGCCTCATCCTGGAAAAGTTTCGGCTGGAATTTTGGACAAGAAATGAAGCATTTTTTCGAACAGGAATCGAAAATCAGCGATACGAGACTGTCTAAACTGCTGGATATAGCCAGGCAGGAGCTAAAGGCCGCGCCCATGGCCTTTAGCGAGATGGTTTCCAAGGCCGCTCTGGTCTGTTTTAACGCAGGCTCGGTCAACGATTTCGTTCCCAAGGGGCTCAGCAGCCTGATCACGCCCAGAAATTTCGTTGTCGAAAGCGTCGTCAATCGGAATCATATCATAAACCTGGAAAAGCAAATCAAGGAATTTTCCAGCAATGTGATCGGGATTATCTTAGGCAATATCCAAACCAAAAACATTCATAACTATTTCGATCTGATTTTCGACCTGGATATGGATTATGATTATCCCCCCCTTATCGCCACTCATTTCTCTGACGAGGATCTTATAGACTACCTGAGATCATTTTTAACCCCCAAACCAGAGGATAAAGGCCCAAAAAAGATAGAGGTCTTCGACGATACAAGGGATGTTCCCTGGACGACGGTTTTTAACCCCAACGAGTTACTGCTTCTGGATAAGGGAGAGAGAAAACCCGCGATCCTTGACCGGCCTTTTTTTTCGGATATCCATCTTAAAACCACTCAGGGCTTTCAAACGAAAGTCGTGAACTACCCTTACGGAAAGCTCAGATCGGTTATTAATATCTTTAACAAATCCAAAAATCCTACGGGACAATTAGTCAAATCGCCAAACACGATTTACCTGAAATGGGAAAACATCGCCGGGTTTAAAGTGTCTTCTTCCCAATCAAAATACTTCCAGGGAATTTCGATTAAGGGCGAGTATATATCGACCCAGCAGTTCATCAACAAGAATATCGGCCGGAACCTGATTAAAAAGGAGGATGTCGATTATTTTAAATGCCGGATCGGAGGACGATCGATTGAAGTCATCCCCAATGAAATCACCCGCTTCGAAATCAACCTGGATAATCAGCAGGTCGTCATGCTGAGGGGATTGACCCGCAATGACAATCATATCGACCGCTATAGGCGGCTACTGCTTTATAAAGGCAACCGTCCCATTCAAATAAACCGCGTCATCCCTTTTAACCGTGGCGAATTCAATTTCGAGACGATCCAGCATTATTTCGCTTCCCGCTATACAGAGCTTGAAAAAGTCAAAAAAATCAGGAAATCAAATTCCGAGCTGGATTATTTAAGTTCTCAACTGGTGATGAGTGGCGATTTGACCTCCCAACTCACCATCGCCAGCTTGAAACTTCTGGGACTGCTGCCGATCGAACCGCACTGTATCGGTTTTTCGCCCGATGATGTTAAAAATCCAAAAAAGATGAAGTCCCAATGGGAGAAATGGTATCAGGAAATCAGCGATCTTTTTAAGAGAATCCTTAACGTATCCCAGACACCCTATTTTACTGATTTCAACTTTACCCGCCTATCGAAAAACATGAGGAGTTTTGCCGCGATTAAGGACATCGATTCCATCACTACCGAGAATCTGGAAAAATCGATCGATGATCTAGGCAAACTGACAACCTATATGGACACCTTTTTCCAGTTGGATATCTATAACAAATACCAGAGCGACCTGGAAAGCGACGATGCCCCGAGCCAGGCGACACCCGATGAAGAAGAAACGGAAAATCCGGAGGAACTCGATAGTTCCAAATTCGCCATCGACAATAAAACAAAAGATTTTATCAGCGAGAACTTCAGCTTTTTTAAAAAAAGAGATCTGATTCAGGAGGCGTTGTTAAAGACCGAAAGAATGCTCTTTTATGCCAAGCATGTAAAAAACTTCGCCGAAGACGTGAATTTCGAGCCGGCCTTGATTGTTTACCGGGATAAAAATATGCTCGTCAAAAATTATCAGATGGCCTCCTATCCATCCATGGCCTTAAGCGCGGCCATCAATCCGGGAACCATCAAGTTCGAAAACGAGGAAAAAGAACTTTATTTTGTCCAGTTCATGAGGAATTTCACTAAAAAGGTTCATCAAAAGGCCTCGCAATTGGGACAAAGCTTTCATCACCAGTACAAGCACTCTCTGGCCGAGTTGGGCTTTCATCTATCAGAGCAGAAGGATAAACTCGCCAAGGAACTTGAGTTTCTTGAGAATCCCAAAAACAGGGAAGAAATCTTCAACCGGCTTTTCGAAAAAGTGAAGGGCATTTACAATCAGCAACTGGAAGCCAAGAAACAAAGCATCCGAAATCTGGAGAAAGAGCTTGAGGAAGTAAATCAGAAAAAAGGGGAATATCGTCAACAGCTTGAAAAACAACTCGCGATAACCATCGCGGATGGGGAGTTGGAAGAAGTGCTCGAAGGCATGCCTGATCGGCTGGAAAAAACAAGGCTTGAATTGCTGGAGCGGTTCACGCCCAAGAAAAACAAGATTTCTTCGGTCTATAGCGCCTATAACAAGCTATACAACGCCAATGTCGTTTATTTCAAGAGAGTGCTCGGCTACACCAAGGAATTTTATAAGACGATCTTGATTATTCGCCGTCAACAGCTCATAGAGCAGACAAAGGATATCGCAAAGGAACTTTTCTCCATGCCGCCCGACGCGTTGGAAAAGAAAATGATCGACTACTCGCAGAAACCGCCCACTCAAACACAAATCAACGAGATCCAAAAGGCGATCAATGAAAATTCGGAGAAACTCAAAAATTTAACCGCTGATTTGAGGCAACTGTCGATTAAAAATCTCTTTCAGCAAAAAGGCAAAGACAAGGGCATCCTGGATGAATATCTCAACTACTTCAAAGACGAATCCGGCAAGCTGATGGAGTTTATTGAAAAACTAAGCAAACTCTACGACCAAATCCGCCATACCGAAAATCTCCTGTTTTTAAAGCAGGAAGAATTAGTCGGGATCAAGGTTCAGGGCTACCGCAGCGATCTTCTGTTGAAGATCACGAAAATGATCTTCGATGATCCAACCTGCGCCGATGAAATCAACCGTCTCCTCGAATTTAAGGAGGATATCCCCGTAGAGATCAAAAAGGAACTGGCCAGTTTGCGCACTCAGATGAATCAGTCCTTTAAGGAGTTCAACCAGAGCGTCAACAAGCAGGTGTTGGAGCAAATGACCGATTTTCAATCGATTTTGGCAGAATCGGCCAAACGCGATCAGATCAATTTTACCGCGAAGGAACTGGTTAACTTTACTCAGGCTATCCCGGCCCTCAATTGGGAAATCGATGGCGAAAAAAAGGATCTCGATTACCTGATTTCCCAGGAAAGCCAACTCGACAAGGTCGTGATGTCCAAGGCACTTCCTTCAACCACCACCTTGATTAAAACCCAGTATATCCCGGTCATCGAAAGGGAGGAAAAAATGCTTCAGCAGGCCAATGACTTTTTGGCGGAGGTTATCTCCAAGGAAAACAAGATCAAGGAGGAGTTGGTCTCGGCTTTTTTTGACAAGAGGCACGGTTTTTCCCAGTTCGTCTGCGGTAACAGCCTGATCGACAGCACCCAAAGTACAAAAAATCACACGGAGAAAAACATCAATGCCGCCTATACGCTGCTCATTGAGAAATACAAGGCCGGCTGTCTGCACGCCCAAAAATACGTCAGCCAGATCGGCCTGAAAAAGATCGATGTCCAGGGTATCGAGGGGGTTAAATCCCGCATCGCTTATATCTGGAACAATAAATCGCCCGAGAGAGTTCTCTACCTGCCTTCATTTGTAAAAATCCATGAAGCCCTGGACATCTGCGAGTACAAGCATCAGCTTATTAGAGAGTCGCCTCAATCCCAGAGATCGGTCAATAGCATCGTCCTGGTCTATATCAACCAGTTCGATTACGAGAAAATCCGTTCAAATACGGATACTCTATCGAGTTATCATAAGGCCATACTCAGCAATGTCTTTATTAATATCGACGATGTGGAAACCTTTAATAATCGCGAATCCATCTATGAGGCCTGCGTTAAATCGACCTTCGGAAAAGGGACCGATACCATCTCCAAACAAATCACCCACCAGTTTCTGCACGAAGTCTGAGAAGTTAAAATAAGATTATCGTCGATATAGCGAAATCCGTCCTTTGCGCTTTATTGATTGCTTGAATCAGGGATTTTAAAACAGGGGAAAGTCTGAGGATCGTAAAACAAAAGCAGCGCAACTTTTTTTAGGAGAAACAGCTATTTCCAAGAGGAAACAACCATTTTTGATCATTGAGTAGTACAAAAAGTATGTTGCTGCTTTTATTATAACTGAAAGTTTATATTGCCTTGAAAAGGGTCGTGCTGAGATAGCGTTCGCCCGTATCGGGCAAAATCGCGACGATGGTTTTGTTTTTGTTTTCCGGACGTTTGGCGATTTCGGTCGCGGCGTGCGCGGCGGCTCCCGATGAGATTCCGCAAAAGATACCCTCTTTATGCGCCAGTAACCGGCTCATCTGGATGGATTCGTCCTCGGTGACCAAAAAGACCTCATCGATGATGTCCATGTTGGTGACTTTTGAGATAAATCCCGCTCCGATACCCTGTATTTTGTGCATTCCTGGTTGTCCACCCGACAAAACGGGTGATTTGGAGGGTTCGACCGCGACAGCCTTAAAGTCGGGGTTGCGTTTTTTGATGACCTCGGAAACCCCGGTGATGGTTCCGCCGGTTCCAACTCCCGACACTAAGATATCGACCTTGCCGTCGGTATCATCCCATATCTCTTCCGCAGTGGTTTTCCTGTGAATCTCAGGGTTGGCGGGGTTGTCGAATTGTTGCGGCATAAAGGAGTTTTTATTTTGACTTACAATTTCATTGGCTTTGTCGATGGCTCCTTTCATTCCCTTTACCCCATCGGTCAAAACCAGCTTCACTCCCAGCGCCAAAAGGAATTTTTTTCTTTCCAGACTCATTGTGTCAGGCATGGTCAGTATCAGCTTTAAACCTTTCGCGGCAGCGACCAATGCCAGCGCAATCCCCGTATTGCCCGAAGTGGGCTCTACAATGATGGTGTCTTTATTGATCAAGTTCGCTTTTTCAGCAGCCTCGATCATAGCGATTCCAATCCGGTCCTTAACGCTACCACCGGGATTGAACATCTCCAGTTTACATAAAACAGTTGCTGAGACATCTTCGGTTATTCTGTTCAGGCGGACCAGGGGGGTCCTTCCGATCGTCTCGGCCATGTTTTGGTATATCTTCCCCATGTGAATTTCCTTACCTGATGATGTTGATAAATTGACTTTTGTCTCAACTTAAGCATCTGATCAACCCTTGTCAAATTAATTGACAACGAATTAAAGGAAATCGTCTTTATAATCTCAATTTTACTTCGGCGATATCGACTGAACAAAACCGAACCTTATCTGAGACCAGGCGTTAAGCCACTTTATTAATAAAAGTGGCTAGACCGCCTTTTTATGCCGTTGTTCCGTTTTGGAAGCGGAATCGCCTTCGGGTACTGATGGAGTCTGAACCAATTCATCCTGATTCTGGATCAGTTTTTCCCGTGTTGTGTACTCGCTGTCGACCAGGACAAACTGGTGACCAAGTCGGCATTCAGGATTAATCACAAGCGGTCCCTGCAAATTGACCGTAACTTCCCGAATGTCTCTTGACATGGTAACGATGGTATAAATGATCAGATCATCGGGTGCCTCGGCTTTGATTTGAGCCAGGTCTTCTCGGGTAACGTTGAAATGGTAATCCGGCCTAACCAGCAATGGATCAATCACGACAAACGCCAGGGATGGAGAATCCAGGGACTGGAGCATCCTAAAGGGCGCCGCTTTATCTTCATCCATTAAAGTAAAGCGGGTACATTCTGGAAAACCCAACGGACCTTCCGGGAAGATGACGATATTATCAGATTTTACTTCAATTTGTCCGAATCTAGTCGTATCAAATTTCATCTTACGCCTCACTAAATAAATTGTTATTCCCTAATTTCAGGGCGAAATACACAAGTGAAATACTTGCAACTATGAAGAAAAAAAACTATTTTTTCTTTTTCTTCCAAATGTCGGATATGGACTTTAAACTCAAGGGACTCTGCTGAGCCGCCAATTTGTTTTCCTCCTGTATCCGCTGGTAAATCTCCTCTCGGTGAATGCTGTATTTCTTAGGGGCCTGGATACCAATCCTGACTTGCTTGCCTTTTATCTCAAGCACCTGGATTTTAATATCGTCCCCAATGGTTATACTCTCACCAAGTTTCCTCGTTAAAATCAACATATTCACCCTCCATGGCGAAGATAGAATGAAAAACTACTTCAAGAAGTTGATCAAAGTCGGTTGTATCAGTCTCGCGGCCGAATCCAACGCAACCTTGTTCTTTAGTTCCGCGCTGTTTAAATCCATTGAGGCTTTGGCAATGTCCAAATCCTCAATATTGGAAAGCTCGTTTGTCTTAAAGTCCAAATCCGCTTCAATGCGTTCTTCACTCGCTTCTAACTCTTTATAGATGGTCCCGATCCGGCTTCGTTTGTCCAGGACCTGATTGATCGCTTTGTTGATTTCATCTAGGCTTTTTAAAGCCGCCAGGGGCTCATCCTCCCTCATCGATTGGACCAGCCGGTTAATGACCTCAAAAACATTAACACTGTTTTCTTCATCCTCTTTTTCGAAGAAAAGCTCATGTGCTGTTACATTCAAAGCAACTTTAATACCATTATCGATAAGTACATCTTTTAATTGATGATTACCCCTGTATTCAACGAACTCATTGCCCTCGAAACTAAATTCCAGCCCCTCTTTAAAGAAAGGTTTTCCCACTGCCAAAAACTCCAGGTAAACCTTGTCACTGGCCTTGCCCTCTGGATTAAATATTTCGTTTTTCCGTGTGAGCGTCTGGGGCCTTGACCAGGTTTCGCCTTCGTCATCGCTGACGACATATTGAGCGGTGCTGTAAGTTCCACCCTTGATGATTTTGATTTGATAGTTGTTTTTTGAATAGCCTAAAAAGGAACCATCAAAATCATTGGGAACCGCGACATGCGCCTGAAAAAGAAGCGGCAGTTCCGGGTTGATTTCTGCGGGATCACCGATCACGCCAAACTTCATCATCTGTAAAAAACCAGTGGGGTCGATTTCGCCGAAACGGATTTTTGAGCCGAACACCGGATCTAAATAAAGGGCATTGTCTTGTCCGACCTCGGCATGGACATCGGACTCGTAACCACTGACGGTATGTTCCGATGGTTGCCAGCCATAAGCTTCGATGGCTTTGTTGTTGATGTTCTCGACGATATCCATGATCGATTCGGTCCCGTTCAGGGTGATATCTAAAAAGGGCGGTTTTTCGCTTTCGTCATCCAGAATGATCTGGAAAGTACCCGGCCTTAAACCTGGAAGCGGTTTGTCCTGATGCAGTGGGATGATTTCCGTCTGACTCTTGAGACGTGTCCGCTCGAAGGAAATCATCGGCTCTGTCTGGAGTTCGTTCATTTTCAGAGGCTGGGTAAAGGTCTTGGTCCCCGAGAACATAAAGAGCTTACCGATCTTCTTATTGGCCAGTCTCACCAACTCATGAGAGATGGTCTCGAATTCTTTGGCGATGCTCGCGCGAAATTCCTTGGTTGCCGCGGCGTCACCGCCCTGTAGCGCCAGTTGCTTGACGTTGACCAGTATGTCTGAAATCTGCGTGATGGCCAATTCCATATTGTTCAACCATATCTTATCTGCGCCAATGTTGCGGACCAAGGTTTTTCCATGATCGATCGAGGTCATAAAATCCTGCACCATCGCGGATCCGACCGGATCGTCCGAAGGCTTGAGGACTTTCTTGCCGCTGGACATCTGTCCCATCAGTTTTTGCAACGTTTCGGTCGTCTTGTTGATGTTTTGACGAACCGTATTATGTTTTGTGGTATCCGTTACACGCATAACGTTTGCACCCTTGGCAATCGAAGTTAGATATTGATCATGGTCTGGGTCATTTCATCGATCGTACTTAAAAATTTTGCCGATGACTCATAAGCTCTCTGGTATTTCACCATATTGGCCATCTCCTCATCCAGATTGACCGATGAAACCGAATCCCTCAAGGCCTTGTACTGCTCCAGCATCTGAGTGTGGCTTTCGTTGCCCCTCTGAGCGTCTTGAACCTTCAGCCCGATATCGGTTATCTGGCTGTTGTAAAACTCATCAAACGAAATCGTCTCGTCGTTCATGGTGGAGCGCATCTGCAATTCGGCGATCTCTAGAGCAATACGGTTATCGCTGGGCACCATTTTCGATCCCGTGACGATCTTCATCTCATCGGCCACCAAGTCAGGATTAACCCGGATGTCCTTGGCCCCTTCTGTCGTATGGAAAAAACAGTTAAGTCCCAAAACAGCCATCACATTCGTTTCGTCTCCACCGTAGATGAAGCTCTTGCCGCGGCCCGACTGAAAAGTGACGGTTCCATCCTTGTTCATGTATGCCTTAAACTCGGTGCTTTCTTTTAGCTTTGGCTCTCCATCCAAATTCAACTCGTAGGCATCGGCCGCGTTGTTGATTTTTTCGATGATGGTTTGAACGCTGTCCACCCCGGCTTCCACCTCGACGAATATTTCCTCTTCGATTTCTTTGTCCTGATCCACCAGAAGGATGCTAAAGAAACCCGACTTCAGATCAGGAAGGGGATAGACGCTCGACTTCTGGTCCATACGATAGGCACTTTTTTCATACTGCCTGATCGAGTTGATGCCCGTTCCCCTGCTATGGAGTTGATTGACCCTGAAGGCGACTTCGTTGACCATTTTATCGAGGTTTTCCATATAGTTTTTGATGTTGACGTCCCTTTGGCTCAAGAATTCCTTTAGGCTTCCGTTGTGGATTTCATCGGAGATGTCATGCACGAGACCGTTCGCGTTGGTCAGTCCGATACGGACGTTACCCTTGTCTTCCGGCATGATGATACCTGAGAGGTTGTAGTTGTCTCTGCCGTAAACCAGATTTTGACCATTGGGAATCTGGACTTCCAGAGTTCCCCTGGGGCCTTCGAAATAACGGATTTCGATTTTTGCCGAGAGTTCCTGGAGCAACTGCTCTCTTTTATCCCGGGCGTCGTTGGCGGGCACGTTGCGGGTCTCCAACTGCTGAACCTGCTTGTTCACCTCGGCGATGGAGCGGGTCAGCTGATTGATGCTTTTGATCTCATTGTTTATTTTTTTATTGAGAGTTTCCTGGAACTCACTGAGTCTGTTATAAAAGGTTCCGAACCGCTCAGTCATCTTTTCAGATTTGGCGACCAGGGCCTTTCTTAAGGGAACGCTCTCGGGTTCGTTGGCCACCGAATTCCAGGCACCCCAAAATTCATTTAAGGAACCCCTTAAGCGCTGACCTTCCAGGTCGGTAAAAATGACCTCCGCTTCGGTCAGGACATGTTCCTTGGTCTCCCAGGTCCCGACCTTCATTTGTTCTTCAAGGACCTTATCTTTCGTAAAAGCATCATGAATTCTGCGAATACCTGATACAACAGTACCTTGGCCTTTGCCGTTTGAGGTCGGTTTGGCGGCGTTCTGAACGATCTCCTGCCTGGAGAACCCCTCAGTGTCGACGTTGGCGATATTATGCCCAGCCGTCCCCTGTCCTAATTGCGCGGCGGAGAGGGATTTTTTGCCCACCTCCAGACTGCCAAATAATGACATCGGATTTCTATAAAAAGTCCAAAGTATTTATACCTTGCCCTGAGGCAAGATATACTGTTGTGAAAAGTAAAAAAAAACACAAAAAAACCCTTGAAACGGGCTTTAATCAAAACGTTTAAATCGATTTTCTGACGAAACAAGAACCCTTCGGCTGATCCATCCGGCCCTTAACATTATAGAGGCTTTGACGCTTCAACGCTTTGTTGACCGCGCCCTGGACTTCGTTCAGACAATTGATTCTCGTTATCGCTTTTTCCGCGTTCTTGCGGGCTAAGGTTTTTATTTTTTCAACCAGTTCCAATATCTTTTTCCTCGCGCTTAGCAACCCTTTTTTTAAGGGTGGCTCGCACAGATGCAATAAGCTCTTAAGGCGAACATCGCACTTAAGCTGTTGATCCAGAATAAACCGGGTCATCAACTCCTGCCTCTCTTTTTCGAGGTCCAAGATTTTTTGGGCGGTCTGATCCCTCTGCCGGTGGTTGTCCCTTAAATCCGCCAAAGAACAAGAAGCGGGTAAATCGGACTCCTTAAGCAGGGTATCGAGCATCAATTGATGGAGCTCGGTCAAAGCCACCATCAATTTTGATAACTGTTGAAAAAACATAATGTTACTCTGTATTATATGTC
>JAOUME010000056.1 GCA_029881655.1 Deltaproteobacteria bacterium
TGCATGACCCGGTTGGTATCCTTAAGCATTCTCGCCAAGGAGAATGTTTTTCTCACCAGTTCGGGGTAGGCTTTAACCAGATGCCGCTCCAGTTTATCTATCTCAGCCAAAACCTTGAGATCCTTCAAGGAATCGGTCTCGTTAAATTCAAATAAAATCTGCAAATTTTGACCGCCGGACATTTTCTCGTCCACGATTTTGTAGGCTCGATTGATGTCACTTTCCTTGTCAGAGAGTTCCACCATATTGGTATCGATCCTGACTTCCATGGCTCCATAGGTAAAAAGAGCGACAAGGGCCAAAAAAAAGATTGATACCTTGTAGGGTCTACGGTCTACAACACCGGGGATCTTATCCAGCATGGGTTGTAGCCAGATGGCGGAGAAAAAACGGCCCAAAAGCCCAATCTTCGCGGTATTTTCACGGCCATTTTTTCCTTTGAGCGGATGCCAGATGTCCAAAAGGATCGGAAGCAGAGTCCAGATCATCAGCCCTGTAAGAGCGATCCCCAATGCTGATTGCACCGCAAAGACGACCATGAAGGGAAGTCCCGTGCCGCCGATTGCCAGCATCCCGCCCATCGTGGTCAGACTGGCGATCATGATGGGGACCCCGGTTTTGCGGTAGGAGAGGCTCAAAGCTTCTTCATGATCCTTGTCTTCACGCCTATACAGCAGATACGTGCTCATCACATGGACTGATGCCGCTACGCCGACGGTGATAATTAACATGACGGTGAGAGAGATCATTGAGCTCTGCTTCGCCCCGATGATGGCGGTTCCACCCGTGATCATCAGGCTGCTCATGATGATGATCAGAATCGGCCAAAGTACGGCCGCAAAGGACCGAAGTAGGGACCAAAGCAACCCGATGATGATGACCAACAAAAGAATACCGAGAATACCCATCTCCCCCATCATACTCATTGACCAGTGATAAAGGGGAGGGTTCCCAAGCGCGTGAAAGTTAAAATGCTCCAGATATTTCGGCTGGTTGATGATCTTATTAAAGTCGTCCATTAAAAGAACGTAGTTATTAAAGTTTTCGTCTTCAAACTCCACATCTGTGACAGCGGCTTCCGAATCCACTTCCATGGAAAAATCATCCTCCATGCCCGCATCCTCAGCTATCCCAGTCTCTTCGGCTTCTATAGGCTCTTTTAAGGTCATTCCAAAATCGGTCTTGATACTCAATCCACCGTAATCCATACTCTTGGCGTAGAGGAAACCCTCGAAGCTTTCTTGAGTTTGGGCCAATTCCTTAAAGCTCTTTAGCTCCGCAGGAGTTTTTGGGGGTCTTTCCCTTACCATCTTGGCGGAGATAAGGTCATCCCCGCGGGTGAGTTGGTAGCGGCTGTTAGTCAGGCTGGTGATCTTGACCATCCGCTTGAGCATACTGTCCTGCTGGATACCAATCCCTTGGATCTGACGCCAATTCTCCAGGTCTTCGGTTAGCTCATGGGTGAGACGGATGGATTTCTCAGAGAAGATATCCCCGTCCTTGGCCTCGAAGACAAGGTAGATACTATCATCACTCCCAAAATCTCGTTTGAATTGATCGTAACCCTTCAAAAAAGGATCATCATCAGTGAAAAAGGATTCCATGGACATATCCATCTGGAATTTGCTCAACCCCCAACCACTAACGATGGAGAGTATCAGAAATAAGGATATGATCCTCCAGCGGTAAGGGCGAATGGCATTGGGAGTGGCGGTGAAGGCTTGATTAAGCTTAATCAGTATGGGATTGATAAAGTTTTTCATGACACGTCTCCTTTTAAATAGTTGCCAAGCATGGCGATGAATTCCCTCGTGATTGCTTTGTATCGGTCCTTATTTCCAAAGATCATATAGTGGGTGCTGAGTCCTGCAAAATACATATCGATTAAATAGATCATTCCATCTTGGCGTTCTTGAGAAATACCGGGAGGCCAATACCGGGCGAAGTCTGTTTTCCATCTATCGAAACCCGCCTCCATAATCTCCCGGATTTTCGCCGCGTAACTGGGATTAAACCGGGATAAATCTATAAAATAATAAATAAAAACCATAATTTCAGGGTTGGCATCCATCATATCAAAGGTAAATTCAAGGGATTTGCTTAAGAAATCTTCCAGACTCTCGGGTTGTTCATGCTTGAGTTCCACATCAAAGGACTGGATGATGGAATCGAGCATGTGGAGGTAGAAATCTTCGATGGTAGAAAAATGGTGGAATAATCCTCCCTTGCTTATGCCCGCGGCAGTCGTTATTTTGCTGGCTGTCAGACCATTACAGGACTCGCTTTTGAGAAGCTCAAAGGCGGCGCTTAATAGGCGTTCCTTGGTTTGTTTCGTTTTTTGTCGCTGGGCAACCATTGTCTCTCATATATATTTGGATGATCTTTAATTCATGCTAAACACAAACCGACCAGTCGGTCAATAAAAATATTAATAACAGTCTGAAAAATTAACTTATCAGATTTATATTATGAGTTTTGACTTTTAAAATCATTAATTTAAGACTATTTTATGCGTTTTATCGCATGCGACAGTCTTAAATTGAATAAAGTGAACCAATATGGTACTATTTGATCAAAAGTCTTAAATAAAATTGGCAGTCCATTGGAGAGAGGAATGAAGAGATTCAGTTTAAGATGAAATTTATCGTATTCATCTGTGTATTTACAGAAATAAGCCTTGCCTTTATTTCCCCTGCAAGGGGGATGTCTTTGACTCTGGATAGACTTTTTAAGAAGATTCCCCGTGTAGTTTTGTTTCCAAGCTTTATGAAACGGTTTCTAAAAACCAAATGCATATTGTAGGTTACATGGTTTTAAAGAAGAGGCCTTATTGGATATTATGCTCTGACGCGAAGAGGAATTTTTCAGAAAACGGAGTTTTATCTCCATTCGAAAGCCTTGCTATCCTGAATCAAAAGGTTATGTTTGTCGAGGTTGATAACCTTTCGCAACAGGAGATAAGCCGTATTTTGGATTATCAATATAAAATCAGATCAGACTGGGATTTCGGGGGATTGATCTATTCATTTAAAAAAGGCGCGGATCATACCCCTTAAAAAAAACAACTATCTGTGTTTTCTCCCATACAGAGGTCTTAATGGAATTCAACCTAACTTGAAATAACATAAAGTTGTCACTTGAGTTCGGATTTTAATCGCGATTAATCAGGATAAATTAAGGAATCAATCGTTTTGGAAAGAGGGTTGGCCAGTTGATTCCAGCACGTTCAACCAAAGCCGTTCGCCCGGATGGATGGTTTTTTTCTGAGAGATAGCAAGCGAGATCGGCAGGTTGCAGTAGACCCCATGCCAGTTGGAAACAAGGACCTCGGTTTTACCCGCCATGGCGGCATGCACCGCATTTTGTCCTAGTGTAGCGCAAAAAAGTCCATCGTTGGTATTGGCGGCGACAGAGCGGATCAGGTAGCTGGGGTCGATGTATTTCAGGTTTAGAGGGATGTTTTCTTCTTTAAAATAGCGAGTGATGCGGTCTTTGAGATAAACGCCAATGTCCATAAGCTTGATGTTGCCGGACGCGTCTTTTTCCTGGTTTTGTTTTTCGAAGAATTTCTGGCCGGCACCTTCGGCGACCACGATGACCGCATGAGATTTTGAAAGCATTCTCTTTTTTAGCTCGCTTAAAAACCCCTTGGGGCCGTCAAGATCGAAATCGATTTCAGGAATAAAGACATAATTGACATCCCTCTGGGCAATGGCGGCCGATGCGGCGATAAAACCAGAATGCCGGCCCATAAGTTTAACCAGACCGATGCCGTTTGGAAAAGAGGTTGCCTCTGCATGCGCCCCCTGGATGGACTGGGTCGCGATATCCACGGCGGTTTCAAAACCGAAGGATCGATGAACGAAAGCGATATCGTTATCGATGGTCTTTGGGATTGCGACGACCGCGATCTTGAGATTTCTGGCGTAAATCTCCTGGGTGATCCTTTCTGTGGCCCGAAGGGTGCCGTCACCTCCGATCACATAGAGGATGTTCATGTTTTGGTGTTCAAGAAAATCGACGATCTCATCGATGGGTTGCTCTCCCCTTGATGACCCCAGGATCGTCCCGCCGATCTCGTGGATGTTTGAGACGGCCTCAGGGGTTAATTTAATAATCGGCAATTCGTACTTGGCGATGAAACCCTGCAGGCCGTAGCGGATACCGTAAATGTTGCTGACGCCGTAGTTGTAGTGCATGCCAAGAACGATCGCGCGGATCACGTTGTTAAGCCCAGGGCAGATACCCCCACAGGTGACGATGCCAGCGGTGACTTTCTTGGGGTCGAAATAGATTTTATTCTCTGGAATCGAGATTTCAAAACTGACGCGATCCTTGTTTTTTTCTTGATAATAGGGATTGTAAAGAACGTGACTGTGTAGCGATATTTGGGTGGAAAGCTTTAGTGGCGAGTCGATTTTAGGGATGCCGAGCCTTTTTACTTCAGTTTGTTTCTGGGTTAACTTTGGCAACATTTTTTTATCTATTCGGTCTTTGTGGATGAAAAAAACGAAATTAAAGGGCTGTCTGCCCGTTTTTAAAGATCGTCTTGCGATAAAACTTTAATTCCTCGATCGATTCAATAATGTCGTCCATCGCCGTATGGTTTTCCTTCTTTTTGAAAGGATCGAGTTGAGGATACCACATCTCAAAAAGGATCTTGATTGCGGTTACATCGATGTTTCTGTAGTGAAGATAATTATTGATATCTGGCATATATTGTTCCAAAAAGCGGCGATCTTGGTGAATGCTATTGCCGCATAGGGGGGCGGTTTGCTCCTTAACGAAATTTTTGATAAAGCTCAAGGTTTGTTCCTGAGCCTGCTCTACTGTAACATCCGAATTTCGCGCTTTATGGGTCAATCCGGATTTGCCGTGCTGTTTAACGCACCAATCGTTCATATTATCCAAGACCTGATCTTCATGGTGGATGACCAGCTCCGGTCCAATCTCGATGATTTCGAGGTTTTTATCGGTAACAATGGTAGCTATTTCCAATATCTTGTCCTTGACGGGATCAAGTCCGGTCATTTCCAGATCGGCCCAAATTAAATATTGCATACTTTAAATTCGTTATAATAATTTACATATTTGATTTTAAGGCTACCGTGAAAAAAAAAGTAGAGCAATTTAAAAAAGATCAAACTGAAAACTTCTTTCTGATCAAACGGTAAACCTGAGTAAAGCCGTTAAATTTGTTGGAGATTTGAACTGTTATATCGCCAACGCTGTTACGGTAAAAGATTTCCTCGATCTCAAAAGCAAGCGGTTTTTTAAAGCGACAGACCGCTATATTCCTAATATCCCGACCTTGCAGTGAGGGGTCGAAGGGGAAATAGAGCGTATCCCATAAAGAGACGAGTCCGCCGGGTTGCTCCTGAAGCAGGAGACTGCATTCCTGAAAACGGAACACGCCTATATTATGGGCTGGACGGTATTTTCTCCTGTAGACGACCTGGAGCTTTCCCTTTACGGGTAGTTGATGGTCCTTTCTGAAAATCGGATCGAAAATCATCCGCCTGCCGTGGTCTTCTTCTCTCCAAAGACCAAAGTGTTGTGTCAGGGATTCCTCCAGAACAAACTGATGATCCCGGTTAAGCAGGATCGCCAGACCGATGGCTACGGCCCCGACGCAATTTGAAGACTTTCTGATTTTGTGGTTGCCGTAGATTTTCCTGAGATGCCTGCTGATCAAGGGAAAGTTCGACATCCCCCCGACGAGATAGATCGAAGAGAAATCATCGAATATTTCCTTTTTGGCGACTCTGTGGATGATACGGTTGATGACCTTGACTGTCTGGTCGATTAAAAATTCGCAACGGGAATAATACTCCTGAACGCTTATTTTATAAAGATGGGATTCCTGTCCATTTAATCCCCATTCTAATAAAATATTCTTTGAGTGAGGAGAAATTTTTTCTTTTTCTTCTTTACAAATCTGCAAGAGACGGACTTGGTCTTTATAACTCAGCAGAGTATTCTCGGGGAGTTTTTCCTTGACGATATCCGCCAACACTTCGTCAAATTGATCGCCTCCCAGCTTAAAGAGCCCTTGAGTAGCGATGATGCGGTTATTGTTATCGTGAATTTTGGCGATGGACGCATCAAAAGTGCCTCCCCCCAGATCGTAGACCAAAAGATATTTCTTGGCACTCTTATCAATATTTTTAAAAAAAGCCCGGGTATATTCCATGGTGGCCGCCGAGGGCTCGTTGATGATGTTGAGGACTTCAAAGCCGGCTTTTTGGAAACTGTCCACCGTGATGAAACGCTGGGTATTATTCGAATTGGCCGGGACCGCGACCGCAATGTTGATCTTTTCTTCGGGATCGATTTTCAAGCTGCTGTTGAAAATGAGATCCTGTTTGAACTGGACTAAAAACTGATTGAGAAGATCCTTGATGTCAAAATGAAGCTCTCCGAGCTGGATTTTCTGATTGTAGTTGGCATCATTCAGCAGACTTTTGATGGACCGGATGATGTACCAGTGGGGGTCATCGGCTTTTTTTAGCGCATTAAAACCGAACAGGACCTGGTCCTTTTTAACGGCGATCAGCGAGGGATAGTAATCCAGCCAGTCGCCATTTGTGCTACCAAAGGCGACGAGGGGATAATTGCCGCTGTCGATTTCCGCCACAACGGTGTGGGATGTTCCAAAGTCGATGCCGAGTTTCATCTGTTTATGGCTGGTTGTTTTTAAAAATTTAAATTAAATTTATCCTAGTGGTTTTGTCCATAAAAACCCAAAAAGTCGCGGAAAGTTTCACTTAACTGGAGGCTGATTCATAGGCTTTAAGCCCCGCGGCCCAAGTGAATTTCAGGATAATCCAAAAAAAGATGATCGCGAGACCCATGCCGAGTAGAGGATAGATATCGTTAAAATCAAAAAGAAATCTCGCTGGGGCACTGCCAATGAGTAGGATAGGCAGGATAAGCGTCAAAATCCTTCGCACGAAGCTCTGGTAGATGAAATCGGGCCAACGGGAAAGTTGCTGTAATTCGATCCTTAAAAAATTAATCCCCGTTCCCTCCAGCATCCAGAACATACTGCATGAAATCACCAGTTCAATGCTGTTTTGCAGGAAAAACCCCATGAAAACCAAAAAAGGCAGTATCATCCAGGAAAACCAATTCAGATCGAGTTGGATTCCAAAATAGATGGTCGCGCTCCAGGTAAAAATGACGTTTACCATGCTACCCGGCCTGACGTAACGGAAAAATGTCGAGAAAATGGCGTTGGCCGGTTTTAAGAGGATGAAATCCAGATTGCCGGTTCTAATTAAGAGAGGAAACTGCCAGAAACTTTCGCTGACGAAGGTCATCGTCAACTGGTTGACCGCCAGCATGATGGAAATAAAAAACAGAAACTGCTCCCTATTCCAGGAACCAATCAGCGGTACATGCTCATAAAGGATATAGACCGAAGCCAGTGCGCTGACGTAAAAAAAGAGATCCATGATGATCAAAAGTAAAAAATGCATACGAAAATTCATGGATTCGGCAAAGCAGGTCACTATGAAGCTCTGATAGATACTGAAATAATGTCTGATATTTTTAATCATTGAAACGCTCATCTTTACATCCCCGCCGCGGTATAGAGGTGAATCCCTTTTTTCCAGATGAGCTTTGAGATCAGGTTAATCAATAAAATCCAGCCCAGCAGAACCAATACCGATTGCCAGAAAAGGAGACTCTCTCCCATGAAAGTTCTCACCGGAACAAAACCGAGATAGGGGAAGGGCGTATAAAACAAGGCCTCTTTCAACCATAGTGGATAAAGCTCTAGAGGGATAATCGCCCCTGAACAAAAATAAGTCACCACCTGGGTCAAAACGGTTAGGGTCCAAGTCTCCTCCAGCCAGAAAGCCATAAGCCCGATAATGTAATTGAGGCTGAACCAAAAAAAACCGGCCATCAGTGATAAGATCAGGCCTTGGATAAAAAACAGGAACGAAATGTTACTGAAGTAGGTTGGTAAAAGGATTAACAGGATAAAAACCGTCAGCAGGGCGATAAAGACCTGCACGGTTTGACGAGCAGCAAAATTCGACGCATGGAACTCCCAGAAGGAAAAAGGGTAGATCAGGTAGCTTGATATCTTACCGAGTCGGATGTCCTCTGACAGGTTTTGGCTGGAGGATGTCAGGATTATCATGCTGGCGACCATGATCCACAGGTGATAAGCCAGCATTTCTTCAAGCGTATAGCCGCCGATGATTGATTTTTGGCTACTCAGATAGATACTGGTCCATAGGCTCAATTTGATGAACAGGAAAACGAAGAGGGGACCGATGGTCTGAAGAAAGAAATTGGTCCTGTAGACGAAGAGGTTGGACCAGTAGACCTTCATCGTCTGAAACCATTTTAATGACCAGTTCGCCACTTTTAGTCCTTTAATAGATGCGGGTTTTCAAGCAGGGATTTCATCACCCTTTCGATCGGCATTTTCTCGGTGTTGAAATCACTGACGGGTAATTCCCGCAGGATCTTTTGGCTGAGTTCTCTAAGTTTCTCCTCAGGTATGCTGAGTTCGACTTTGGTTCTCTTTGGATTCCACTTCGGGTTGAAGGGCGAGATGAAAGGGACGCTTTGGGATACCGGATTCGTGAAGCTGAAGGAGACCATTTTATTATGACCCAAGATACCGTCGAATTTTTTAATGCTGTCATCAAAACGTTTTTTGCCACCGATTAGTAAAATCAGTCTGGAGCATAAGGCTTCGATGTCGGCCATGTAATGGGATGTCAAAATAATAGTGGCATGGTTTTGTTGATGGTAATAAATCAGA
The DNA here is from genome assembly GCA_029881655.1 of Deltaproteobacteria bacterium. GTDB lineage: Bacteria > SAR324 > SAR324 > XYD2-FULL-50-16 > XYD2-FULL-50-16 > JAOUME01. The sequence continues at coordinate 8,789 of JAOUME010000056.1, forward strand.
AAATCCCTGATGTTTTTTTGCGCGATCAAATCAAGTCCGATGGTGGGTTCGTCCAAAAAGATCATTTCCGGTTGATGTAAAAGACAGCTCATCAGTTCAACCTTCATCCTTTCGCCCAATGAAAGCTTTCTGACATGGACCTTTAGGATGTCCTCCACTTCCAAGAGATGAGAAAGCTCAGCGACCCTTATTTTGAACTGGTTTTCTTCGATTTCGTAATAACGCCTTAATAGCTGAAAGGAATCCATTGCCGGCAGATCCCACCAGAGTTGGGATTTTTGTCCCATGACCAAGGCGATCCTTTTTTGGAAAATCCGCTCTCTCTTAAAAGGGGTATGACCCATAACCAAAAGGTTGCCTGCTGATGGCACGATAATGCCGGTAAACATCTTCATCAAGGTGGTTTTGCCCGCGCCGTTAGGCCCTAAAAGCCCGACCATCTGTCCCCTCTCAATCTCGACATCAAAAGGTTTCACCGCGTTTTTTGTTTCGTAGCTGCGATAAAAGAGGCTCTTTAGCGAACCGACAAAGCCGGGCTGTTTCCGGTAAATCTTAAAATCCTTACGAAGTCCCTGAGCCTTGATCATCGTTATAAAAGAGCTAGCGGGTCTAAATTGGCAGGTCGCAACGTTCCATAATCCGCGGCGGTTGATTAATTCGGGATGTTAAACTGGTGAGAGAAAATAATGGAGCCTTCATAAAAGCTCCCTTTTATTTTTTCAAGCCGGACTGTAAGAAGAAAATTCAATGGGGTTATTCCATCATGCTTTTCGAACTGTCATCTGAACGCACAACTTCGCTGATTCTGATGCCATAACGTTCGTTGACGACCACAATTTCACCGCGGCACATCAGCCTTCCGCCGATATAAACATCCATCGGCTCTCCCACGACTTTATTAAATTCGACAACGGTTCCAGGCTTAAAACCCAAGACCTCCTGGATGGATTTCTGCACGATGCCGATTTGCGCAATCATGTTCAAAGGAACATCATGGATGAATTCCACTTCCCCTACAGGAACCTCGATTTGCTCTTCCTGGCTGTGGAGTGCCTGTTTCAGGGACTGCGGCGAACTTTTAGTGCCGTATAGATCCTCATCGATTTCATCAACCATTTCCTCTCCTCGTTTTGGATGTTCCTTATACTTGTTATAAAATTCTAGCAGTGTTCGGTTATTATTAAAACAAAAATCGAGTTCATATAAAATTTCGCCTTATTAATAAAAAAGCAAAATTGGTTCCAATTAGGTAAGAATAATAAATAGAAGACGAATATTATTATCTAATAGACTATAAAATTGTTATTCTCTGGCTATATGCCATTTGAAAAAAATCCGTAAAGTCTTGATCACCAAGATCGCGCTGTTTTTTCTTGTAATATACCTGTTGATTTCATTGTTCTTTATACGGCATCCGATATTTTTCTATTAACACCGCGACTCAAAGCCCTATAGAACTGAAAGTGCAGGTTTGCGATGAGATGATTGAAAACATGATGTTTGATGTCAGCGGTAAAAAATCATCATTTCGTTCAAAAGGCCAATTCCTTATTTAGAGTATATCCTGGTAAAAAGGATTCAAATCATAAAAAACGATCGCTTCAGTGTTTTGCAGGATAAGCTAATCGGAAAGAGTCAATCAATAACCGGTTTGACAAAACGGGTCATAAAGAGCGGCAATTTAGGTGAGCGTTAACTGTATTTCATCATGAACCCGGTCTTTGTGATGGTTTCTCCGATAAGTACCAATACCAATAATAACGGCAAATGTTTGGATTGTCACCTCGTTAATAACGGCGAAAACATCGGGATTTTTGCTATCGAGTTTAAGCTGGGCATCAACGATCAGCTAATTCTTGGCGCATTTCAAGGCTTCTCAGTGTTATTAATGATCTTATTGGATGGTATCTTTTTCGTGGTCATCTGTTTTACCAAACCCTGCGCCGTTATTTTAGAGCAGTTGCAAAAGGGATTTGGCCGGATGGAGAAAGAGTTAAACGGGACAGCTAGTATCGGTTGCGCCGAATACCCTTCTCATTTTAAACACTTCTGGGAGTGCGTCAAATTGGATGGCTTGCTATGTACCAAGCCAAAGAGCAGGTCAGAAACAAGGTGATTGATTCCGAAAGGATCAAAATAAAGACCCGCAGACTAAATCGCGGGTGGTTTTACAGCGCCTGTTTTCATAAACGTCACTCACCATCGTCTGGTCTTTTCCTTTTTATTTCCCGTTGATAAAAATTCATCGATCGGTTAGCCTTTTCAAATTACGATTTCTCATTCCGTTTGGATCGGTGATCACCAGTTCTTATTGCGTTTAAAAATCAATTAACTTTATTATGAGTGAATCCGGATTGGTTGTTTATTTCAAGGCTTTTATCATCGCGGTGATCGAAGGCTTGACTGAGTTTATACCCGTTTCCTCGACGGGACACATGATCTTGCTGGGCGACGTGATTGCCTTTACGGGGGAAAAGGCGGCCGCATTTGAGATTTTTATTCAGCTGGGAGCGATTTTAGCGGTAGTGGTTATTTACAAGGATAAATTCATTGGTTTGATTCCGCATGGAGGATCAAAGGAGGGATTTATCAAGGGGTTTATGTTTGGCGACTCAAAACCGACCGTGACGCATATCCTGCTTGCGATCCTGCCGATTCTTATCGGGGGATTTCTGCTGCATAAAATCATTAAAACCCATCTTTTCAGTCCCTTGACGGTGGCCATGGGGTTGATTATTGGGGGGGGGCTGATGGTCCTGGTGGAACGCCTGCCTCTCTCAGCTAAAACCGAGACCTTAGAGCGGATCACCTGGAAACAGGCTCTGATCATTGGGCTGGGTCAATGTTTGGCCCTCTGGCCCGGGATGTCCAGATCCGGCTCGACCATGATCACCGGTTTGATTCTGGGAATCAGGCATAAGGCCGCGGCCGATTTTTCCTTTATCATTGCTGTTCCCGTGATGTTCGCGGCGGTCTGCTACGATCTTTTGAAATCCTGGAACTTTTTGGAACTGGAAGATTTTGGTTATTTTATCATGGGTTTTGTGGTCGCTTTTTTTGTCGCGTGGGGATCGATCAAATGGTTTTTGTCGGTTCTTACAAAGCTCAAGCTAACACCTTTTGGTCTGTATCGGATTTTACTTGGTGGGTTGACTCTCTATCTGATTGGTTGAACGGTACGGTTCTTAGTCAGAAAAGAAAAAATGAGGGTTGCGGAACGATTTAACTAAAAACAAAACTGGTTTTTCGGTGAGCTCTCGGGCGGATTTTTTATTTTAATTATTTACTAATCTGTTCTTGGATGATAATTATATAAACTAAATAAACATTTAGGGTCGATTGTTTAAAATTATGATCATGAAAGTAAGGTAGATACATCTAAAAACGTTCTTTCCAATCGAAAACATTAACCAGAAAATAGCGATGCTGAAAAAATTACTCTATTTGATTGTCTTTGTCTTATTATTTTCCCCCCCAGCCCTATTAGCGAATACGGATCTGGAAAATGCCTTAGGCGAGGCGGCCAGCTATTTCACCCAAAGCCTTAAAGACCATCATCAGGAAAAAAGCATTGTTATTCAAGTCATCAACAGTCTCACGAAAGCCAAAGACCAGACCTCTAACGCCCTTGAAACACAACTTTATCTGGCCTTGGAATCCCATTTCCCAGGTTTCAAGCTGATTCAACTGGCAGAAAACACCGTAGGGATTTCATCGAGCAAGTCGATTTTCATCAAGGGGTCCTACAAAAAGGAAGGCGATACGGTTACTCTGCTTTTGCAGGCCTACGAAGGGATCATGTCGGGCGAGATCCTGGCGCAAACCGAGATCAAGTACGCCGAAGCCAGAGTGGTTAAAAAGACATTGATTGCCGTTCTTGATCTGGATGCTGAAATTCTAAACGAAATTCAAAAAAAGGCTTTCAGCGAGATGTTTCGGGATTTTTTAAATTCCAAGCGACTATTTGAGATGTCCAACAGCGCCGATGTGGACAAGATGAAACCTGAGGCGATCCAAAAACAACTGGGTTGTACCAGGGATGAGTGCGCAGCCATCATCGGAGAGCAGCTGGGAGTGGACCGGGTTATCTCAACTTCCATGTTCAAGATCACCGATACTCTGTTTGTTTTGTCGGCCAAGATCGTCAATATCGAGGATGGTTCCCTGATGGTGACGGCTACCGAAAAGCATAACGGGGACCTGGGAACGCTTGATCAGGCTCTAAAAAAACTAGCCGATCAGCTTTTAGAGCATCCAGAATACCTCGGTGGCAACGAGAAACCCCAGGAAACAGCTAAACCGGTCGTGAAAAGAATGGAAGTCAAACCCGTTAAGATAAAAAAACCGGAGCCAAAGCCTGTACCGCCACCTGAAAAAGCGATCAAAAGGGTAGTGAGAAAAAAACCGATGGCCATGCCGGTGGAAAGTAAAATCGAATCTAACGATGGAAGAGGACCCGGGTTTTTAAGTCACGCTTCGGCTATTACCTTCACGCTGGTGACGGGGGTCTCGGCGATGAATTACCTTGGTGCCGCTGTTGATTTAAGCGATAAAAACAAAAAGATAAAGCAGGATTATTTGTCGAGTGAGGATGAGACTGAAAAGTCACGCCTTCAAGCGCTCTATAATAGCAATAAATCGAAAATAGGGTCATATAACAGTACGGCCGTTTTATATGAAGCTCTTTTTACGGTTGGCTTGATTTGGGAGACTATCCTGATCTTTAGCGGAGACAGTTCGGATCAGGCGAGCGTATCTAAGCCTGGATGGGATTCTTATCATCTTTTAAATCCGGCTCAGATGGAGGTTCAGGCGGGTATCATCTATAGATGGTAGTTATTTAGCCCTAAAAATCAATCTGTTTCTAAGTGTGCCACGCCGTAAGATAATGATTTAAATGCGTTTGCAGATTTACAGGTGATGTCCTGACGCTCTTTACCACCGCTGATTTTTTGTGGTCGGTGAGGCGGCCTGTAATAGCTGTCCTCAGGTGTCAATGATTTTAACATTCGACGGGGATTTCGATTGCCAAGACTGTTAGATAATTATATAGGGATGCCTTTTATTTAGCTTCATTTTTTCTATTCCAGCTTTTCTCGATCCACTTTAAGGACTGTCCCAGCGGCGTGAAAACCAAACCCAGGCCTCCGAATATTCCGGTCATGTTGGCTACGATGTCCCAAACTTCAAAAGAACGGTATGTGGTTAAGGACTGAAGAAGCTCCATCGTGACCCCAAAACCACTCAAAAAGAGGATTGTCCAGATGGTTTTTTTCGGATAAACTTGAAGATGATAAAGACTCAAGACGCAGTAGGCGGCAAAATGAGCGGCCTTATCTTCCAGCTTGAAACCCATGAGGG
>JAOUME010000057.1 GCA_029881655.1 Deltaproteobacteria bacterium
CCTTTTAACGCAAGAAGGCATTGAATTTAAAACCAATAGCTTTATCGGCAAAGATATCTCCGTCGATGAAATAAAAAATAGTTACGATTTTATCTGTCTTTGTGGAGGTTCCGAAACACCAAGGGATCTACCTGTCAAAGGAAGGGATCTGAAGGGGGTATATTTCGCTCTTGATTTTCTTTTTCAGCAAAACAGAATCAATGGTGGGCGGGAATTAAATGAAGAAATCATCAACGCCAAGGGAAAACAGGTGGTAGTGATTGGCGGAGGGGATACCGGTTCTGATTGTGTGGGTACCAGTATAAGACAAGGTGCCAAATCAGTCACTCAAATTGAAATTTTACCCAAGCCACCACGAAACAGGACAGCTGACAATCCTTGGCCACAGTGGCCCAATATCCTAAAGACATCTTCATCTCAGGAAGAAGGATGTAAGAGGGATTTTTCCGTTTTAACCAAGGAATTCAGAGGCGATACTCAGGTAAGCGAAATCAAATGCGTTAAAGTTGACTGGTCTCAATCACAAGATGACAGTAGCTTCAAGATGAAGGAAATTAAAGGCTCCGAGTTTACCATCAAAGCCGACTTGGTACTTTTGTCAATGGGATTTGTTCATCCGGTTCATGAAGGTCTGTTAAAAGATCTTGGCTTAAAGTTAGATGAAAGAGGCAACGTGTGGCATCAAAGTCATCGAACTTCGGTTAAGAATATCTATGTTGCTGGAGATATGGCGACAGGACAATCCCTGGTTGTCAGAGCGATCGCCAGTGGCAGAAATATGGCGAAAATGATCGATACCGCAATTAAAGGTCACAGCCACCTGTCATAATAGAATATTTTCGATAATCGCTTTTTGTAGAAACAATGTATAATTCAAGCAGAACCAAATGAACTTCAACCTGATCAGAAGACCAAGGCGCAACAGAATCAACAAAAGCGTCCGGGCACTCGTATCTGAAAACCAACTTAGGGTTTCCGATCTTATCATGCCTTTGTTTGTTATCGAGGGAGAAAACAAAAAACAGGAGATATCCTCAATGCCTGGCATTTTCCGTTTCAGCCGGGATCTGCTCGTCAGGGAGTGCGAAAAACTCTACAAATTAGGAGTTCCAGCCGTGGTTCTTTTTCCTGCCTTAAACGATTCTTTAAAAGACAAGACCGCTACGGAATCCTATAACGACCTTGGGTTATATCAAAGGACCCTTAAGGATATCAAAAAAGCGGTACCAGAATTGACCCTGATGACAGATGTGGCGATGGACCCTTATAGCTCAGATGGCCATGATGGCTATGTCAATGACAAGGGAGAAATCGAGAATGACCGGACATTGGAGATCTTGGCAAAGATGTCGCTTTCTCAGGCGCAGGCTGGAGCCGATATTATCGCGCCTTCTGACATGATGGACGGCAGGGTGGCTTATTTAAGAGAAGCTCTGGATCAAAATGGCTTTGAGAATGTGGGTATATTATCTTATACCGCAAAATACGCATCCAGTTACTACGGCCCTTTCCGTGAAGCCCTTGAAAGCGCGCCCAAGCAGGGTGACAAAAAAACCTACCAGATGGACCCAGCAAATGTGAGGGAAGCTTTGTTGGAAACACAAGAAGATATCGAGGAAGGTGCGGATATGATCATGGTTAAACCCGGACTGCCATATCTGGATGTCGTACGGGCCGTCAGCGAGGTCAGTCTGGTACCTGTCGCCGTCTATAACGTTTCTGGCGAATACAGCATGGCTAAAGCCGCCGGATTAAACGGCTGGATCGACTATCAGAAGGTTGTTTTGGAAACCCTGCTTTCCTTTAAGCGCGCGGGAGCCGATATGATCCTGTCTTACCATACCGCCGAGGCTGCGAAGTGGCTTAAGGAAAACTAGACATCCATCACTGCTTTCCCATCAAGACCCGTAAGACGTTGGGTTGTTCCTTTAAATCCCTCGTCCCGGCGCCATAGCCGATTTTCTCAACTGACATATCAGGCATCCCTTCAACGAATTCATCGGCGAAGTTTACCAGTATCGCCGCGCCGGTCGGAGTCGTCAGCTCTTTTTGTGGCTTTCCGCTGCGAACGGGGACGGATTTAAGAATCTCCAGGGTAGCCATCGCTGGAACGGGATAATTCCCATGTTGGCACTTAACAAATCCATTTCCAAGTGAAACCCTGGAAGAAAAAACCTTTTGAACTCCCAGACTCTCCATCGCCAGGCATACACCGACGACATCGATGATCGAGTCGATCGCTCCGATTTCATGAAAATGAACCTGATCAAGGCTTTTGTTATGAATTTTAGCCTCGGCTACGGCAATCGTATGGAACAAGGCGATACTTTTCGCCTCAATCTTATTGTCCAGGTTCGATTTTTCTATCAGCTCCCTGATTTTTTTATAGGAATAATTTCTAAACTCTGGGAAGGGTGGAAGAAGATTGAATTTAAGAGCCGAGACACCTAGTTTATTCACCTTTTTCCAACTGAAATTCAGTTTTTGCGTCGGGGATAATCTGCTTAAGCCACTCTGGATATAAGTTTTATCCGCTCCGAGATCCACCAAAGCCGCTAAAGTCATATCACCGCTGATTCCGGAAAAACAATCAAAATAGAGAGACGACATCAATAAATCTGTAGGAGGAAAAAAACGTTGACTCGGCCCAATTCAGCAAGCTTGTTCGATCAACTCTCTTCTTTTGCGCTCGTTGATCCACATACTTTCAGCCCACTGAATCAAACTGTGGTAATAGCCGGGGGAAAACTGGAAAATATCAGAGACGGCTTTTAAAAAATTTTTTTCAAGAGAAGTCAACTTACCGTCCGAAACAATGATCAATATCAATTCGGTATATATGGCGGCCAATTGTTTTTTATCGAGACCTTCCGGAATTTTCTTTATCCCTGGGTGAATCCCCGGACTGTTTAGATAGGCACGGATTTTTTTCTTATTTTCCTCGTCCAGAAAATACAACGACAAAATCATAAAATCGATTTCAGAAGCGTCAATCTCCTTATCCGATTTGATAGCCGATGCGACCAGATAGGCATACCAGAGTTTCTGTTTGTCGGTAAAATGATCCAGGGCAATATTCATAGAACCTATTTGATTACATAATTGGAGCTTTATATTCATATGTATATAAAGCGAATACGGATTAAAAACAAGGTATTTATCGCATTATATGTTTGATCGGTTTTTTGCATTAAAATACTAAAATTACAAACGGACGACAGGTCAAAAGTTTTTCAATTCAATATCACCTTTGATTTTAATCAATTTTGTTGCATATACAGTGTCTATTATGAGATTAATAAACTTGAGACTTCAAGTTTATGTTGAATGCAAATCTTTCGTATTTTCATCAGTATTTAATTGATAATGCTTAAAATATTAATTATCGATTAAAACGAGGCCTTTCTTAAATCCTTAGAATCGATGCTTGAGCAGGAAGGCTTTCAGGTTTTTACCGCCTTAACCGGTAAATTGTGCTAAGACATAGTCCGTGCGGAACAAATCGATCTTTATATTATCGATTTTTTATGCCGGTTATGGACGGATTATCCTTAATCAGAGAACTTATTAAATTGGACCCTGCCGCAAATATTTATGCCATTTCTGGAGGGCGCGAGATTTTTTCAGATACCGATTATCTGTACCACGCGAAACAGTTCGGCGCGATCAAAACCTTTCGTAAACCTTTTGACAATACCGAGCTTATCAGAGCGATCCATGTACAGTTCAAATAAGACTTAAATACCATACCTGATGAAATTATAATGATCTCTTTCGATAAACATTTTAACTGTTAGATATGGATATTTATATTATTTTAACCGCACAGCCTTTGTTCAGGTGTGTCTTAATTTTAGCTTTTCGTGAGGTACTTTGAACGAAAGAGAGTTGGAAAAAGGGAATAAAAGCGGACTTGAGCTTTGGATTTTTGTTATTCCAACCTTTTTATTGGTTTTTCTGGTCTTCGTAGATCACCTTGTCGTTATCCCTTTAAGTGCCGATATTTCCCGTTCAACCGGTCTTCCAATCGTCAACAGCGGTCTCTTGGTCGCGATTTATCCCATCTCCGCGGCCATTTCCGCTTTTGTTTTCGCTCCATTTTCAGACCGGTTAGGCAGAAAAACCATGCTCATGATCCTGGGGTGTGGTTTTGCCATCTCTACCTTGTTTTTCGCTCTCTCAAGCAGTGTGTTCTATGTTTTTTTATTCCGAATAACATCAGGTATTTTTGGAGGCCCGATTTTTCCCAACGCGTTGGCTTTTATTGGGGATAGTTTTTCCGGCAAACAGAGAGGAACCGTCGTAACCTTGGTGATGTTCTCTTTTTCGATCTCATCCATCATGGGAGTCCCGCTTGGCTCTTGGATTGGTGATCAATACACATGGCAGGTTCCTTTTTTCGGAATTTCCATTGGAGCCCTTTTTTGTAGCTTCGCGGTCATATCTTTTAAAAGTGTCAAAACAGGCGCGGAATCTGGAAATATTTTAAAACAATATCTGGAATTAATATCTCTTTGGAAGATCAGCAACATTAGAAGGCTGTTCATTATCCAGTTTTTTATGATGATCGGTCTCTTTGGTTTCGTTCCAAATATCAGCGTCTGGCTGGGGACCAACTTCGGCTTGTCGCCGACCAGTATCGGTCTTTGTTACATGCAAGGGGGCATCGGAGCGTTAATCGGAAATTTTTTGGCTGGCAGACTCCTCTGGCTCGGATATAGAGAATCCTTAATCAGCATCGGTTCGGTCATCATGGGATGTTTTTTGCTGGTCGCGACCTTCGAGTTTTTCCCAGTTAATTTTATTGGAATGATCTTTGCGGGTATCATGTTTGGAGGCTCTATCCGCATACCGTCGCTACAGATGATTTTAACCGAGATTGTCTCAATCGATATAAGAGGCAGGCTTATGTCCATGAGCATGATCGTCAGCAACTTTACCATGGGGTTAGGTGGTATCTGGAGTATTCCACTTTTAAAAATTGACTCTTCAAGGCTTCATGGAATGGAGCAAATCGGCATTATTGCCATCATCACACTGGCTTTTGTGCCCATTTTGATTCTCAATTTAAAAACTGACCACTGATACTACAGAACGATTATTTAAAGCCATAGCATCTTCATTACCACTCTCTGATAAGTAAATTCTTTCTTTATTTGCAATTAATATTTAAGATGATTGCTCGCTTTTAAGACCAATTTTTTTTCGCTAAACATACTTGACATTTTATTATTTCGCATATACTAACTAAATTAAACAGCTTATGCTTATTGAAGTAGGTTTTATATAGTTAATATTATAATTAAACAGCTGCAAAGGAGCTTCAAAATGCCTACTATTATTATAAAATCACTGACGATTGCGGCTTGTTTTATTTTCATCCTTACACCCAGTGTTTTTGCGGAAGAAACAGTCCATGTCTATTCATCCAGGATCGACCAATTAATAAAACCTGTTTTCGATGCATTTACGGTTAAAACCGGCATCAAGGTTAAATACACGACAGCAAAGGAAGCTGAACTGATCGAGAGACTCAAAGCCGAAGGTAAGTTCACCCAGGCAGACGTTTTGATCACCGTTGACGCGGGAAACTTGTGGCTCGCACAAAATGAGGGTCTTCTTCAGCCAGTCAGCTCAAAACTATTGGACCATAACGTGCCTTTTTCTTTAAAAGAAAAGCAAAATCATTGGTTTGGTCTTTCTATCAGAGCTCGAACGATCGTCTATCATAATAAAAGGGTTAAGCCCTCTGAGCTATCTAGCTATGAAGCTTTAGGCGAGGCTAAGTGGAAGGGGAGGCTTTGTCTTCGGACCTCAAAAAAAGTCTATAACAAGTCGCTTGTCGCCATGATGATAGAGTCTCTTGGCGAGCCGAAAACCGAAAAAGTCATTCGTTCATGGATCGACAACCAACCCGAGATATATTCTAACGATACCAGCCTATTAAAGGCTATTGTCGCTGGGAAATGCGATGTCGGAATCGTTAACACTTATTATCTGGGACGGATTTTAAAAGAAGACCCCGACTTTCCGGTTAGTCTGTTTTGGGCTAATCAAGACAGTTCAGGTGTCCATGTGAATATTTCCGGCGCAGGAGTCATTAAATTCGCAAAAAGAAAAGAAAACGCTTTAAAATTAATCGAGTTTTTAAGCGGGACTGAAGCCCAAAATCTTTTTTCAGACGATAATCTGGAATACCCAGCAAACCCCAATATCCCACCAAGTCCTCTTTTGGTTAAATGGTGGGGAAAAAATTTCAAAAAGGACTCAACAAATTTAAGTGCTGCTGGGAAAAACCAAAAAAGGGCGGTCATGTTGATGAACCGGGTTGGTTATAAATAATTGGCCGATCGATATTCAATCATGAATTTTTTTAGAAGTTGGAGCGGTATCAATCTGTTTTTATGTTTGTTGCTGTCCATCCCTCTATTTACGATCTTCATATCGATCGTTCCGCCAAAAATCGAAATTTGGAGTTATCTCTTTGAGACTCGACTCATCGAGCTATTGATCAATACCTTTTATTTGACTATCGGTGTCGGTGTTGGATCTTTTTTACTTGGAACCAGTCTGGCCTGGATCGTGGTCATGTACGAGTTTCCCTTAAAAAAGGTTTTCGACTGGGCTTTGATTTTACCGATGGCAGTTCCGGCATACGTCATTGGTTTCGTGATTCTGACTGCATTCGAGTATGGCGGTATCGTTCCAGGGGCGCTTGAGTATCTATTTGGCATCGAGGGTTTTTATCCCGATATTCGTTCTGGACTAGGTGTGATCATCGTTATGAGCCTGGTTTTATACCCATATGTGTACCTTTTAGCCAGATCCGCTTTTCGTGACCAAAACCAAAGCTACCTTGACGCGGCGCGGAGCCTGGGTGTCACACAAAAGATGCTTTTTATCAGAGTCGCGCTCCCCTTGGCCCGCCCCTCCATTGTCGCCGGAGTGTCATTGGCTCTAATGGAAAGTCTGGCGGATTTTGGAACTGTGGCCATCTTTTCCTTTGATACCTTCACGACAGCTATCTATGAAGTCTGGTTCGGAATGTATGAGCGCTCAGCAGCGACTCAACTGGCTTCGATGCTCCTTATGTTTAATTTTATCTTTTTTTGGCTGGAGTATAGAACAAGGGGCAAAGCCGTTTACTACCAGTCAAGCGGAGCTTCCAGAAAACAAAAGTCATTTAGGGTATCTCTGCCAAAGAAAATCATCTTGTTTTCATATCCTGCGATCATCTTGTGTTGTTCCTTTGTGTTTCCGGTCGCGGTTTTGATCTACTGGGCTTTGGATGTCTGGGATATGCAGGTCCAAAGCCGTTTTTTCGAGTATGCGTTCAACAGCCTTTTACTGGGGCTGCTTTCTGGCTTGATTATTATTCCTATTGCGTTGATTCTGGCTTATGGTAAGAGACTTAATCCTGGGATCATCAGTTTTTTGACCACCCGGATTTCGACTTTGGGCTATGCGATTCCAGGTTCGGTCATCGCGGTGGGAGTTTTGATCCCCCTCTCCTGGATAGATTACCGCATTAACGACATCACTTCTTATTTATGGGATTATTCACCTGGGTTAATCCTGACGGGGTCAATTGCCGCTATTCTTTTTGCCTATACGGTGCGTTTTATGACAGTTGGTTTTAACTCGGTGGATTCAAGCCTACTCAAAATCACGACCAGCATGGACATGGCCGCTCAAAGTCTAGGCCTTAGTAGACTTGGTATAATGAAGAAAATTCATTTCAAACTGATCAGGTCTGGCCTTTTGACTGGTTTTATCCTTGTGTTTGTGGACGTTATGAAGGAAATGCCGGCTACTCTTTTGATGAGACCCTTCGGGTTCGATACGCTCGCGACCTGGATCTGGCAGTTAACTTCCGAAGCCATGGCTAAACAAGCAGCCCTTCCAGCTTTAATCATCGTTGCGGTGGGGCTTTTTCCTGTCATCATTTTGATCGGTCTAGATAAAAAAACCAGCTTTGGAGAGGATTAGGAAACCTATGAATCAACAGGATGTCATCATCGGTCTTGAAAATATCGATAAAAAATTTCAAAACACCCCTGCTTTAAGGGGGCTTGATTTAAGTATTCATCGCAATGAGATGGTCGCTCTTTTGGGGCCTTCTGGATGCGGCAAAACCACCACCTTGAGGATCATCGGCGGGTTTGAGAGACCTGATTCGGGTTTGGTGAGCATTAGGGGAAAATGCGTTTTTGACAAAAAAAGGTTTATCCCTCCTGAAAAAAGAAAAATAGGCATGGTTTTTCAGGATATAGCTCTTTTCCCTCACTTGAGCTTATCTGAGAATATTGCTTTCGGACTTAAGGGCAGTAAGTCTGATAAAAATCAGCGGGTCGGTGAAATGCTGGAACTTATCGGACTCGTCAATCAGGGGAAAAAGCTACCCCACATGATCTCTGGTGGGCAGCAGCAAAGAGTGGCGATCGCGAGAGCCTTGGCTCCTAAAACCGAAATCCTACTTTTGGACGAACCATTCTCAAGTCTGGACTTTCAACTGAGAAGGCAATTAAGGCAGGACATCAAAAAAATTCTGACCCAATTGGACGTTACCGTGATTCTGGTGACTCATGATCAGTATGAGGCATTCAGTTTCGCCGAAAGGATCGTCATGATGCATGATGGACAGGTAATGCAGGACGGTAGCCCCTTGGAGTGTTACCAAAACCCGAAAAATACCTGGGTGGCTTCTTTTGTCGGTACCGCCAATTTTATTCCAGCCAAAATCTACGAAGAGCGCATTGTAACCCCTATCGGAATTTTAATGAATAAACAGCGCGAAACATCAGGGGATTATCAAATTATGATCAGACCCGAGGATATCTCCATTTTGCCTGCAAATAAAGGCGAGGAACAGGGCATAGTCGAAAACAGTATGTTTCTGGGTAACAGGGAGATCTTTTTTGTTAAGCTAGGTTCCGGCCAAAGCATCAGAGTTCAAGTTCAAACAAGAGGAAACATTAGACTTCAAGACCCGGTCAGACTTCATTTTGAACATTACAAACTTTTCAAAAAGGCTTAAACTGTCAGCCTTTGGTCTCGAAATCAAGAAAGAGTTTCTTTAGAATCTCAGGGATTTTGACGCGGCCATTTTTAGAAAGACAAGTCCCTACTACCTTTGCATTTAAAACCGGTTTTTGATCCGGTAGAATATAAATATCCTGCAAAAATAAAAATTGAGCTCTTGATTTTCTTTCAAATCTCAGTTTCACCGAAAAACGATCCCCACTTTTTAAAAGACGCAAATAATCGATTTCGTATCTCGTTACAACCAGCCTGTAGTCCATCTCAAACATCTGGTCAAAATGGATGCCCACAGTCTTTAGAAATTCATGCCTGGTATGTTCGAGATAATTCAAGTACACCGAATTATTAACCATGCCCAGCATATCGAGTTCATAATCCCTAACCCTTAAATCAAGTTCAAAATGATATTTTTTCATATCTTTTAGCTCATAACTTTCAAATAATACGTTTCAAACTGAGTCCTCTTAACCTTCAAGCCAAAACTAAAACATTTATTGCTCAAAGAAAAGACCTTTCAAACATTGTGATTCATTCGATTCATTAAAATAGTAAGGACAATTATAACAGGATTATTTTATTTTTTACAAAAAAACATTGCAAATACCTGATAGCTGTGAAAATTGAAGATAAGCAAAACAAATTTAATTAAACAAAGTCTGAAGTTAATAAAGTATATTAAAAGTTTCTTCTATAAATACAGAAACTCGTAAAAAGATTATCCACATAACTTTATCCTCTTCAATTTTATTGTATTAAAACGGTTTTGTTGTACCCGTATTTGATAAACCGTTCGACAATTTTTGAGGATGATTTTATGAGAAAGAAATTGAGTCTTTTTTTCGACCGTAAGTATGGAGGAAAGGTGATTTTTAGTGATCAGGATCTGGATGGACCAATCGAAGTCATCGAAAAGAAAGGCATTCGGTCTCTCCATCTGGGTTCATCCGCGACCCAAAGTTCTCTTGATTTAAAAGATTTGGACAAATTGGTTCTAAAGTCCACCAGAGCCATGATCAAAAGTCTGATATTTTTAGAATATGTAAAGAAAATCTTAATCATTGGTTTGGGTGGGGGCTCAATCGTCAGATTTATTGACAAGTTTTACCCTGATTGCGAAATCGATATTGTAGAAAAAAGAGACAGTGTCATCCAAACGGCTTTTGAATATTTTCATCTTCCAGAAAGAGAAAGCATCCGGCTTTTCCCAATGGACGCGGTAGAATACTTTGTTTGTTGCGACCAGAGACAATACGACTTGATCATTCTGGATATTTTCGACCAAAATGGGATGTCTGAAGATCTGAAAAATGAGTTTTTTTATTCCCAGATCAGAAAAACACTGACAGCAAAAGGGATTTTGACAGTCAATCTCTGGAGAAAACCTATCAACGACTTTAATCAGATCGTACTTAAAATCTCGAAAAGTTTCCAAAAACAGGTCGTTGCCTATCCGATCGAAAATGTAGCAAACTGCATTATACATGCTTTTAACGAGTCAAAAGCGGAATACTCGATTGAAGAACTCGTCATCAAAGCTGATAAATTGCAGAGTTTAATGAACATCGGTTTCCCAGGTTACTTAGAAAAACAAGAGAAATTCCAGAATACATTTTTCGACAAACTACCTGAGCCTTTAAAAAAACCTTATTATCACCCCCTGGTTCGATGAAAGAACAACAATTAACCGATGGCTTTATCCGCTTTATTAAATCCTCACCTACCGCCTTTCACGCCGTTCAAACGGTAGTTAATTATCTAAAGGAAAATCATTTTAGCCAGAGGGATCTGAAGGACGATTTTCAAATCGGAAAATCGGAAAAGTGTTTTATCATCAATGGGGACTCCTCCCTGATCGCAGTTAGAAACCCCGCTAACGACCTTGGAAAAGGCCTCCATCTGGTCGGTGCCCACACAGACAGTCCATCACTAAAAATCCGTCCCAATCCCGATCTGCGTTTCAAGGATATTTTAAGCATCAGCGTTGAGATTTATGGAAGCCCATTGATCCACACTTGGTTTGACCGTGATTTATCCATCGCTGGGAAAGTTAACTTTTGTGATTCTAAGATGAATCAGGGTAAAGTTCTGGTTGATTTTTCAAAGCCGGTCGCGTCCATTCCCAGCTTGGCTATTCATCTGGAAAACAAATCCGGCGATCCTAGAAAAATTGATCCTCAAAAAGAATTGATCCCGATTTTTTCTGAACTTTCAAAAAACGATCAGGCTGATTTCAATCAAATTCTTTTATACCAGATCAAAATTGATTACCCTGATCTTGATATAAAGGAAGTTCTGGATTATGATCTGTTTCTTTACGATTCTCAGCCGCCTTGTGAAATGGGAGTTCAAAACAAGTGGATCAATTCCGGCAGGATCGATAATCTCTTAAGTTGTTATGCTGCCATGACCGCCTTTGTCGAAGCGGATTCAGACAAAACAAGCCTGATGGTACTTTATGATCATGAGGAGATCGGAAGCACTTCAAATATTGGGGCTGGAGGACCATTTTTAAAATCAGTCCTGAGCCGGCTGACGAATAAGGATGTATTGCCAGACCAAATCATCGCCAATTCCCGTTTTTTGTCAGCGGATAATTCTCACGCGATCCATCCAAATTATCCCGAGAAACATGACTCAAACCATGCTCCGCTCATGAACAAAGGTCCTGTAATCAAAATCAACGCCAATCAAAGATACGCCAATGACAGCGATTTTAGCTCCTGGTTAAAGCTGTTGTTAAAAAAGACCAACATCCCCTACCAGGTCTTCTGCAACCGAAACGATTTGCGTTGTGGCAGTACCATCGGACCCATGACCGCCGCTAATATCGGAATAAAAACCCTGGATGTCGGCGCTCCGATGCTGGCGATGCATTCAATCAGGGAGATCTGCGGTAAAAAAGATATCCATGACTACTACAGGTTGATCAAAGAGTTTTATAAATCCGATTAACTATACTTACAACAATCTTCTGATGGCTCAAACAATGGGAATCCGCAGTTTCATAGCCATATCACTAGGCGAGACAGCAATTCAAAACCTGAGAGTCGTTGCCGAACGAAAAAAAATACTCGATCAATTTAAGGCTATTAGTTGGGTATATCCTAAAAACTACCATCTGACCCTTTCTTTTTTGGGGAATTTGCAATCAGACAAGTTGGATGATCTCCAACTCAAACTCACTGATTTAACACTCAACTATCACCCCTTTGATATTTCGATGGAAATTGTTTGCGGTTTTCCTTTTCACCAGAAACCAACTACCATTTCCGCCATCATTTCAAAATCAGATGAGCTTTTAATCCTCCATGATCAAATCACAAACATGGTTTCGAGCTTAAAAATACCGATCAATAAAAAAGTTTTTAAGCCCCATGTCACTTTAGGAAGAATAAAAAGAAAAATAAACCTTGAAAAAATCATCGAACCCAGCCAAATTTTAATAAAGTCAAACGTCAATTCCGTCGATCTTTATCATAGCGAGCTAAAGTCCTCTGGTCCAATTTATTCGTTGATTTTCACTCAGGAGTTCTTAGGGAAAATAACCTCTCACTAAATCAAGTGGTTTTGTTGATTAATCATCCTGATAAATAACAAAGACAAGTTTCTGATATACACTGTCTAATTACCCCCTGAAAATAAAAAATGCTGAAACAAACACCCTTATACCAAAAACATATTCAACTTGACGCTCGAATGATCGATTTTGGCGGCTGGAGTCTTCCGGTACAATATAAAGGTGTCGTTGCCGAGCATATGCAGACCAGAAATATGGTTTCACTTTTTGATGTTAGCCACATGGGAGAATTTTTTGTTGAGGGTCCCGATGCAGAAGCGCAATTGCAAAGACTCCTTCCAAATGATATCAGCAAGATCAAGATCGGTCAGGTTCAGTACAATTTCCTGCTTTATGAAAATGGTACCTTCGTTGATGATTTAACCGTCTACAAAATGGCTGAAGAGCGATATATGCTTTGTGTCAACGCTTCCAATACTCAAAAGGATTTTGACTGGATTAAGGCTAATATTAAAGGCGATGTCAAGTTCAGCGACAAATCCCCTGAGACTGGTCAAATCGCGATCCAGGGGAAAAAATCTCAGGATGTACTTCAAAAATTGGTGGATTTCCCTCTCGATCAAATCGCCTATTATCACTTTAATGAAACCTCTTTGCTCAACCATCCATGCGTCATCGCCAGAATGGGCTATACGGGTGGTATTGGTTTTGAAATTTTCTGTGAATGGAATCAATGTCCTGAAATATGGGACGCTTTGCTTGATAAAGGAAAAGAATTTGAAATCCAACCCGCGGGTTTAGGCGCGCGGGATACTTTGAGGCTTGAGGCAGGCTTTCCTCTTTATGGAAACGATCTCGACGATCAGCATAATCCGCTTCAAGCTAATTTACTGAATTTCATATCTTTTGATAAATTTGATTTTATTGGAAAAGAGGCATTGCAAAATTTAAAAAACAGCGGTATTTCTCAAACTTTCATTAGATTTGTGCTTGAAGAAAAGGGGATTCCCCGAGCTCATTACCAGATACTAGATTATACAACAGGGGATACCATTGGTGAGGTCACCAGCGGTAATTATTCTCCTATGCTCGAAAAAGGGATCGGAATGGGATACGTCAAAACACAATATCAAAAACCGGGCACAAAAATAAGAATCAGGATCCGAAATAGTACCGTCAACGCCGTAATTGTTAAAGGTCCTTTTACGAAATTAACAAAATAACCGAATTTAAATCCTTCATTCATCCTATTTCAACGGGGTTAAAATGGAAGTTAGGAACGAGTTAAAATATACAGAAGATCATGAGTGGGTTTTAATTGATGGTGATACCGTCGTCATGGGTATTACTGATTTCGCTCAAAACAGTCTGGGAGATATCGTTTATATCGAAATGCCAGAAGTTGGAACAATCGTTGATACTGGTGAAGCCATCGGTAATATCGAATCCGTCAAAGCGGTATCTGAAATTTATTGCCCCATTTCAGGCGAAATTACTGATGTGAACAAAGACCTTGAGGAACAGCCTGAATTGACCAACACTTCCCCATATGAT
>JAOUME010000058.1 GCA_029881655.1 Deltaproteobacteria bacterium
GGTGATGAAAAGAGGAACCCACTCGGTGATCCACAAAAAGGCCGCGATCAGTAAAATCGAGAGTGAAATCGATTCAGCCCGGTCAAGCGTGAACAACTGCTCGAAAAGCCCGAACAGGTCAGCCATATAAAAGGCCGCCACGACCAGCAGGGATATGAGAAAACGGCGAGATTCGGTCATGCTCTTTATTTGAGAGAGGTGAGCCGGACGAATGCTTAAACTACGGATAACGGGCACATATTATTCTTTAACATCGGATAATTATAGGGATACCGTCAATTGAAATCCCAATTACAATCCGTTATTTCCTGGTATTTAGACGGGACATAAAAGCCTGAGGGTGCTTGCAGACAGGGCAGAGCTTGATGGCTTTTTTGCCTCGGTGAACATGCCCGCAAACCTCGCAGATCCATTCTTCCGTCTCATTGTCGCTTTCGAATTCCTGATTGGCCTGAAGCCTTTTTAAGAGCGAGCTGTACATCATTTCATGCTCGACCTCGATCTTACCGATGGCTTTAAATAATCTGGCCGCCTCGTCATGGCCTTCTTCCTTTGCTATTTCCGCGAACTCAGGATACATGCTCTGATGCTCATACCTCTCGCCTTCGATGGCCTCCTGGAGGTTGTGGGCCGTGTCGCCGAAGCTGTTGTCGCTGGCGGTCAGCATCCGGTTATGAAGGGCGAGTTCCAGCTTGGCGTGGCTCTTCTCGTTTTTGGCCGCCCTTTCAAAGTGCCCGGCGATATCCCTATAGCCCTCTTTGTTAGCGACCTTGGCGAAATAATCGTACTTGTTTCTGGCCTGGGACTCTCCCGCGAAGGCCTTGAGCAGATTGACCAGGGTCAGGTTCTTCGTGGTAAGCTCCATCGGCTGGCCGCAGCAGCTCAGCGTTCCCCCGCCGACTTTTTGGACCTCGGTTTCGTTACCGCAGGCCGAGCAGCGGTATGTCTGGTATAGCTTCATCTGAATTCTCCAAAGTGAGGTTGATTTGCCGATGACCTATAAAAAGAACCTTTTTGACCGGTCATCCTGGATCGGGCAATGGCGTTTTTCTTATATAGCCGAATCGCGGGTAAATTAGCAAGAGCGGAAAATGATTTGATGCCAGGCTCAAGGGTCTTTGCGATCCTTCTCGGTCTGGATGCCGCACAGATTAAAATCCCTTGGTTAATGATCGGAATTTTAAGGGTAACTCTTTAAAATAATAGACAACGCAAAAAAAGCATATGAGACACGGGTGAAAGCGATGCCTGACGCGTCTTAATCTCAAGGATGACAGGTTAACAAAAGGGCACGGCCGATTGTTTCGATTAAAAACGCTTATGTTTTAATGAGACCGCCAGTGACATAATTCAGCACAACGTCATTTGTATCGGGGTTCTCAATATGTTTTGGAATATAGTAGGGGGGCAACAACATTTCGCGTTCGACCATTTCATTAATTATTCCTAAATATCCAATGTCAGTTTTGCCGATAAAAAGATTTTTAATATCTTCAGATTTATTAAGCTTGCTTAATATTTCCCTCAACCCCCTCAGGTACAAATAATCCTTTGTCAACCCACCTCCCCTAACGACGCGAGTCGTTAAATAAAAGGCTTTATCAAGCGACAGATCATAATCCTCATGTAAACAGGAAAATATTTGTTTAAAATCATAACCTTTGATCATAAGGGACACCGCGATTACCCGTAACGCGAGCTCTTTTAATCGATCAATCGTCAAATTGCCGGATACATATTCGCAATAAATAGCCAAGCCTTCCTGTGTTTGAGTGTTATTTGGCAAACCGGACCTGAAAAGTTTTAAAGGTTGTTTTTCAGCGTTCATAGTGGTCATCATATGCACGCCAATTTCATGATAAAGCAAAGCCTGGAGTTCTTTTTCGGTGTAGATCGCCGATTTTCTGATTAATAGTTTTCTTTGAGAGGGAACCACCAAAGCTCTGGCGACCATTTTGTTTGAAATCGCGACTTTGCATTCAAAACCGAATTGATTTATATGCTGCTTGAAATAATCAACCGCTTGCTCCGCGTCGAATTTTTTTTCATCGCCTTGAGTCGGCTGTGAAGGACAATGCAGAAGAAACCGGGCATTTGATTTGTCATTCTCTGAAGGTTCTCCAAAACACAGTAAAGAATGGTAAAAGAATTTCTTTGAGCCAATACTGGATAGCAAATCACAATGCAGCGCGAACAATTTTATTGAGTCTTTATACAAATTATAGATATTGATATCATTGATGGAATGAACAGGCAGCTGATAAAGTTTCCCCTTAATTTCGAATGGGTTGATCGTTAATTGGCGATACCTGAAATTAGGCGCTTTTTTAAAACCGGACTTAAAATATTTTTGTTTTTCATGCTCTACATTTTGAGGGGTAATGTTAGAAAGAAGGTCAAAACGCCTTACGATCTTATAAAGCGCTTTATCAAGTTTAATAATCGATTTATCCAAATCAAACGACAGCAGCTGGTTTTTTTTGGTAATTATTAGATTGGTTTCCTTATTACAGAAAAACATCGCGTTTTCAACGATTGATTTCTTCCAACTCACTTTGAGTCTATCAAAAACCAAAGGGTATATGGTCGATGTTTTCGGGTCGCAATAAACTTTCTTGATTTCGGTAGGAAGAACAAGGACCCTTTTGAATTTCCTGGAAATAAACTCCGCAAAGTAGCCCTTCCCGAAAAACACGTCATCGACCGCGGCCCCGGGAGTGATGTTTGGCAATCTGATTTTAGAAAGCTGATTTTTCCAGTGTTCAACATATTTACCATTGACTGATTTATCAATCCAATGAGTTCCGATATTAAACAGTGGCGATTCCCGGTTAATCTTATCCGGATTATATGAATGGATATCGTAAACCAAACAGCTATCAAAGATTGTTACGATTTTGTTTAACAAAGCCTCCAGTACCTCATAAAACTGGCTGTGTTTATGTTTGCTCTTGTTGATTTCAGTTTGGGATAATTTCCTGTCCCATATTTTTCTGTCAAAAACGGTTTCCTTTACGCATTCGTCCGGACTCCGATTTAAATCATACTCATACCTTGAATCATTGCAGATGATGACCATTGGGAGTGATAACAACATATCACCCGTAAAAGCGTCTTCTTCATACCTCCTTTCGATATCCGACAACAAACAATCCTTATCCAGACTATCTCTAAGGTTGTTGCCGTTATGTATAGCCGTGCAAACGTACGGGATATAGTCCTGGATGTAGACCGAAAAGGAACCAGAGACCGTGGTCGCGGTAAAAGGAGTCCCCTTACTGATCCTTTTAATCATTTCGGCGGGGGAAAGTTCAAGCATTATCGACCTTCTTTCTCAGGGATATTTTATGAGAGATATTTTTTTCTTTCTGGACAACGATGTCTTCGGCGAATTGCAAGACCAGTTTCTGGAGATTAGTCTTATTGAGTTTATTGATTCTGGAAATCCCCCCTGGGCTGCAAACATTGACCTCAAGTAATTTATTATCAATGATGTCCAATCCTACGAAATAAAGACCATCCCGGACTAGTTTCTTGCCTATCGATCGGCAAAGTTTGATTTCTGTCTTAGTCAGAGTATGTTTCATTTCGGTTCCACCCGCGTGAATATTAGAGCGAAATTCATTTAGCCCCGGAACGCGCCTCATAGCACCGATCGGTTCGCCGTTTAACATTAAAACTCTGACATCTCCGTTTTTGGCGTCATCTAAATACTCCTGTAAAATCACATAGTGACTTGTGCCTCTGGCGTTGATATAAAAATCCAGTAAAGAATTGATGTTATCCGTGGCCGATTTCTCTATGATAATAACCCCTTGTCCGCCGAAACCATCCAGGGGCTTCAAAATCATTCGTTCGGAATCGGATTCATCGATAATTCGCTTCAGATAATCCTTGTTTTTAGAAACATGAGTCTCAGGTATGATCGATTCATCGAAACCGGCTGTGTAAATTTTGCTGTTCGCTTTTCTCAGACCAGTCACGCTGTTGATGATGATGGTATCATCCTGGACCGAATCCAAAAAAGATAACAGCCAGCTATCCAAAGGCGGGTTCGTTCGTATAAAAATAACGTCAAACCCGCCTAAGGGCAGTAATTTGTCCTTAAATTTCGCTTTCTTATAAAAACTGATGATACTCGACGAAGTGCTTTCCGTTTTTAAGAAAAGTTTACAAAAACCGAAGGCGTTGCAATCCCTGATCGTTAAATTGTTTGATGAAATAAGAGCGACATTATGACCATTTAAGACCGACTGGTGTATTAACCGCAGGGTCGAGTCGGTTTCGGGCATCACTTTTTCCCAGGGATACATGACAAAACAGATATTCATAATGATTCCTCAAATTGAGATTAAACAAAACAATAGCGATTCAGATGAATGACTGATCGTCAAGGACTGAAATCTAAATAATCCGGAAAAGATAGTCAATTTATTTGAATGTATTTAGCTTCTGGCCGCCAAAATGACTTTTTTGGCGGATCGAGAACGCTTTAATCCTCATGAAACGAGGTTCAAGGTATATATTATATTAAAAACTACCAAGGATCAAATGAAATGCCCGCGCGGTTATATTAACACCCGGGTAGCAGGCTCTTCCCTTTATTGGCCATCCAGTTCCTGAAACCTATCCCTGATGGGTTTCAGAAGACTTTCATCGGGCTCAATACCCGCTTTTTCGCTTGTCTCTAAATAACCATTTAGAAGCCCAACCATCAGGGGAGCGAAAGCGGGTGGATTTTTCAGGAAATATTTATTTAGGGATCGGATGCCCTTTTTAAAGTGATCGGAGGCCTCTTTCGGTTGCTCTAAACCCAGATAAATACGGCCTAAAGTTCCGTAGCTCATCGCCAAATCAGGCTCGTAAGCTTCCGGTTGCGCTTTTGCGAGCTTTTCTCTGATTTTGAAGGCTTTTAAGCTGACATCCAGAGCTTCCTGATGACGGCCTAATTCAGAATAACAAATCCCCAGATTGTTGTAGCTCATCGCCAAATCGGGCATGATGGCTTCGGGTTGTGTCTTAGCCAGTTTTTCGAAGAGGTTAACGGCTTCTGAGATGGCTTCCAGGGCTTTTTCATGCTGTCCAAGACCCGCATAGCTATTCCTCAGATTGTTGTAGCTCTTCGCCAAATTAAACTCGAAAGCATCGGGTTGTGTTTCGGCCAGTTTTTTGTAGCGTTCGACAGCTTCTGAGTTGGCCTCCAGGGCTTTATCATACTGGCCAAGATTAGAATAACAATTCCCAAGATTTATGAGACTCATCGCCAAATCAGGCTCGTAAGCTTCCGGTTGTGTTTCGGCCAGTTTTTCGTAGAGTTCGTAGGCTTTTATGCTGGCCTCCAAGGCTTCTTGATAACGGCCAAGACCCGCGTAACAATTCCCCAGATTGTTGTAGCTCATGGCTAAATCGGGCTCGTATTTTTCCGGTTGATTTTTGGACAGTTTTTCGTAGAGTTCGAAGGCTTTTAAGCTGACATCCAGAGCTTCCTTTGGTCGGCCAGCTCGGTAATACAGATTCCCCAGATTGTTCAATCTTACTGCCGTAGTATGAGCATCCTTATTTTCCACAACCAAAGTTTCGTAGACGGCGATCCCCAAGTCAAGGATTCCGGTCGGCAATTCTTTCTGAACAGAGGGTTCCAGTGACTCGCATCTTTCTTTGTTACCCTTGACCGCTTGGATCAAGGGCTTCACCAAATCGACCTCCCTATTATCCAGGTTGTAGTGGATATCATAGGTGAGTCTGGCGAGCCTTACGACTCCTCTTTCAGGGTTCATGGCAACGCCAAGCCAGATAAACTCCGGAAGATCGATTTCGGATTTCCCGATTATCAGGGAGGTAAAGGCCGCGGCCAGAATATCCGTCTCAAGGGCCGGGATTTGATCCTCAACCAGCAGTTTATATTCTTTTAAAGATTCCAAAGCCTGAGCCGGATCGAAAAACGCGTCTTTGAAATAAGCGGTCTTTAAAAGTTCCCTGAGATTCTCCTTTGAGACCACACCGCTGATGTTGGCCAGCAGTTTTAAATTCACCAACAGGTTCGGGTCTCTAAAGACTTCCTTGGAACAGCTGTTTTTAAGAAGGTTTATCTCACGCCCAGCCATAAAGTCGATGATTTCAGGTCCGCTGTAATTGATCGCCTTCTCTTCGGGATTAAGCGCGCAATAATGAGCGGCCGCGATGATAAAAAGCGGTCTGCGGTTGATTTCCGATTTTTCGGTCCAATCCTTGATCTCCGTCAAAGAAAGGGTGGGGGGGACATATTGATTGGGCTCGCTGGCCTGTTCGGTCTTTTTCCGACCCGCTTTAAACAGTTTTGACGCCTCAGAGACATCGATACCCCTGAGTTGAAGGTTATCAGGGGCGATCAGGGCCGTCGATCTGGTTCGGTTAAAAACCTCTTCCCATTCTTTATAAGGCTGCCGGGTCAGAAACAGAACCCGGATTTTTTTCCCGGCCCGCTTCAGTTCAGTCTGATCGATCTCCGCCAGATCACGCATAAGGTTATCCAGTTCACCCCGCTGTTCCTCCGGATAATCCAGGATGAACAAGATTCCGTCGTTTTTGAATTTAAAAGGGGTTGGTCTTCTGAGATGGACGAATCCGGCGGACCATTTGTGTTTTCCCTTGAACTCCTCGGCGAACTCCGCAGCCAGCCGGCTTTTCCCGGTCCCCCCTTCGCCGATGATGAACTTCACGGAGACCGGAGCCTCACTCAGGCACCAGCTTTTTAACGCTTCCATCTCCCGCTTTCGGCCCACGAATTCATTATAGCGGCTGTTCCATCTTAGCAGAGTGGAAGGCTTCAAGTCATTGGGTTGGGGTAGGTGCCAGTTGATACCCAGTTCTGTAGGCTCAACATCCGTCTTTTGCCCCGGCGGTCCAAGGTAGCCGCTCTTTGAGCCAAGGTTGAGGTTGAAAGATACAAGCGTAACGCTCGGGCCGGTTGAGACACCCGTAAAGCCGATGGGAAAAACCATCTGAAACCTATAATCGAAGTTCATTTATCAAATCATCAGCGGAACCTTTTAAGCTGTTTTTAGCGTCAAAACAAGGCCAGATCCCCTTAAACCGTCAACTTAAAAAAACCTTATCATATCGGTTATTTGGAATCAATGGAAATGACCGGCCCTTAGCGTGAAACATTTTTCAGGACGATCTTTTTCATGGCTAAAAAACATTTTTGAATTAATATTTCAATAAGATGCAAAAACGGGTAACCAATAAAAGGGGTACTTCGCGGGTAGTCTGGTGAAAGAATAAGGTTTAAATTGAATTTTATCTTGAAAATGAAGTCAAACTAAGATACTTTCAAGTTAGAACAGCTTTGTTTTAACCCAGAATTGAAGTTTTAGGCTAATTGACCTTGCGTCTCAGATCAACCTTGTTTATATTTTAGATAAATCTTTCAATATTTGATGTTTTAGATCAAACAAAGGTAACGTACGCGGAAAATAAGCAACAAGGATTTATTAAACCTATCGCACCAGGAATGATCAAATGAAAAAAAAGCTAATAATAACATTTAGCGTCTTATTTCTCTTCGTTGCCAATAGCTATGCCAGCAATAAATACGGTGACGCTGAAATATTAAGAGGAACGATGAAGATCGTTCGCCAAAACGGTTCATTCATGGTGGACGCGTCTCAAAAAAAGGTTGAGATTCTGAAAAATGATCTTGTCCGGGTGGGGCCACAATCCATGGTAACCCTTGAGACGGTTGAAGATACAACGATCGAACTGGGAAGCAACGCTATTATGCATTTTAGTGCCTGGAAATCAAGGAACAGGACGGGATATACAAGAATGCTGTTTGGCAAAGCCAAATATCAATTCGCCGCCAAAGGTCAACAGAAACGGAGATACAGAGTTAAAACAGCCATGGCTGTGATCGGAGTCAAGGGGACAAAGTGGTGGCAGGAAACCACTCCTGACGGCAATACTTTGACCATGATCGAAGAGGGCGAGGTCGGAGTGTTAGGAATGTCGGGGGGCGAGCAAACGGTGAGTCAGGGGCAAATGTCAGCTGTTGTCAATGGCTCCGCCTCTTCCAAATCCATTGTAGTTCCGCCTAAAATCAAGCAGGAGATCCAGTCAACCAATTTGGATTCCATGCCACCTACCTCACTCGGCGCCAGCACGATGACCGGCGAGGTTGCCTTGGTTGAGACCGGCATTGTCCAGCAGAGCGATATCATCCGAAGTAAGGGTGAAACGATCACCCTGGAGGAAAATTTCGATAAAGATCAGGTTAAGACGACCATTGAGGAAAAAGAGATCGCCGTTGATCCCGAGATTGAGGGAGAATTGATCGAGAATCTTAATATAGACGAGGAAATCGTTGAGCCTGATTCAACGAATCTCTCCATCACGGCTGTCGGCAGTGAGGCGGATAGGATGTCCAAAACAGAGTCAACCCAAACAGTCACTGAATCGCCAATAATAGAGGATACGGTTGTCACTGATCCAATAGATGTCGAAGTACCCCAGATCGACCTGCAAGATGCCCTGACCGGCTCACAGGATAACCTTGGCAACATTATTATGCAATTTGAAAAATAATAGACGTGGCCGCTTACTATAAATAATGACAAAATTATGAGGTTCGCTTGAAAATCAAATACATTTTTATCGGTATATTCTTGTTGAATTTTATCGGTTTATCTTCCATGACCGGGGTTATCTTAGCCGAGGACATCTTGATAGCCCAGTCAGAGAACAAAAAGGATTCTCCAAAATCAGAAAAGCTCCCGGAAGCCAAAGATAAAAAAGCCAGCGTCGAAAAAGCGACTCCAAGCCCCAAGCCAGAGCTTATCAATAAAGAATCTGTCGAAGTTAACAGTGTTTTGACAAAATCCATCGAGCCTATAAAAGCTGATACTCCAAAAGACAGTGGCGAAATGGATGTTAATAAAATACCGGAGGTTGAACTCCGCGTAGAAGCAAATAAAAAAATAACTGAAACCGTTCCCGATAGTAATACAGTCCCCTTAAAAAAGGCTGTGACTATAAACAATGATTCTCTAGCTGATCAGTCAACCTCAAGTACAGACGCGCCCCAGATAATGACAACCGACCTGATTAGAAAGCAGGTCGTGCAAAATCCTGTTCAGCTAGTCAAATTCGTGATCATCGATGACGATCTGATCACAAAGATAGAAATAAACGGTGTTGCTGAAAAATTCGAATCATCCGATACCGTGTTGATCGTCAAAAAGTTCCGCTTTAAGCCCGGGAAAACCATTATTAAGATCAAAGCGACCGATGAGAAGGGACATGCCCGGCAAAAAAGCTATTTGGTGGGATATGGGATCACTATGGATACCGAAGAAAAATTAGAGGCAAATAAATCAAAATTATCATGGAACTTGGTTATCGGAACTGCCTTGGAAAATGACAGCAATCCCACCAATGATCTGAGTACTCCAATCGATTTGGGTGATATCGAACTCAAGGGAGTTGTTGATGACAGTGAACAAACCGATACCAAGCAGACCTTTAAGACTATCGCCATCATAAACTACGACCAGTTTAAAGGCCTACTTGGAAACACCCAGTCGTTTTACAGCAAGGAGATAAATGGTTTTTTAAATACCAACGTAAATTTTGCGAGTCTTGGTTATAAATTCCCAATGGGACCGATTTTTGCGCTGGCTTTTGATGTCCTTTTTACGGATATTAACATCGGAGGATACGACTATTCTGTCAACCAGACCCTAACGGCAGCCTTAAAGCTCGTCAATAAAAAGAAAAGCGGCTCAACTTCCACTCATGTATTTGCCATCGACAATATCCAAAAGAGTTTTTCAGAAAAAGAAAAGCAAGAAAGTATATCCAATACCTATAAATGGACATTAAGCATGATTGATAAAGAAAAACTCGATTCTTACAGCCAATCGGTCACTTTCGGCAACAGTACTGAGGGAACCACAAAGTCCGAGATGGATTTCATCACTTTTGATTGGGATTGGAAAAACAAGTGGGAAATGGGACTACTCTGGGATCTGGGATTTGGGGTTCAGCGACGGCTCTATAAAAACGACTTGCCTTTGGCCACAGATACACCACTTGGTGAGAAAAGAGTGGATTTGCCCATGAGAGTATCGACGGGAATGGGATGGATGGTCATGAAACGCGTCAAGATTCTTTTTGATTACCGCTACACCTTTAACCTGTCCAATAAAACACCCTATGTCAGAACCATCAGCGGCCTGAAAATCGATGGAACTTTCTAAATAACAAAGGAAAATCTATGACTGAAATAATGAAAGCAATGAAAAAGCTAACGTCCGGGATAATTGGAATCTCGCTGGTTTTCGCTTTGCTGACTGGTTGTGGTGAATTGAATGACAACCCCTCACCTTCAAAGAGACGCATGACCGTCGATATCGGAAACGCGAAAAAGGTTTTGGGTTTTAGTCAAGCCTCGGTTTCTACGAAAAATATCTATGTGCCGGAGGATACTCCTGCCACTAGTGAGATTAAGTCTCTCATGGTCGGAGCGATGGTCGTCACAAAGAGAACGACCCCCTACACCAACGACATGACCATCACAGATCAGGTCATGGACGACGCGTCAGCCGATATCGCCAATTCCATTAATTTCTTAAAGATCGTCCAACTTCCGACCAGCATGGACTTCATCGAGTTTGATATCCCGCCTCCATCTGCCGAGAAATGGCAGATTATTATGGTTGGACTTCGTACAGCACCGTTAACAGTTAGTGAGCTTTCCAACGATGGGCATAAAAATTCGCCAGCCTATTACGGTTTTTCCGATAATTTTATCACAGCCGATGAAGCGGTTGCGGCACCGATTACTCTGACACTAAAAAGGGCTTGTCTTCTCAGTGTTCCCCCCAAAGGTTGCGCTATTTTCAGCGACACCCTGACGAACAATCCGGTCGTCTCGGCCGGAGTGGAGATCGTCGGTATCAAGATCAACGATATGGAGTATACTCCCGTGAACATTGATCTTCCCATTATCGTCAGCGACGACGCAAGTGTTGATGCGGCGAAGTTGGAGCTTGCCAGTTTTAGGGACAATGAAATCATCGGAACTTTCGATCCCATTGATAGTCTTTCGATTATCACCACTCATGCCCAGAATCCGGCTGAATCGTTGTACTGCCGGGCTTTGTTCGCGAATACGGATGCCACCAGCGGGGATTATATTGAGGCTTGCGAAGAATCCGAATACCGATCTTCCATGAAGCCATAGGTTGTTATCTTTTGTAAAAGATATTTGGCTTCTAAAGCAGAAGAAAGGATGAATAATTTAAAAATCAACCTTAAACTTTTCTCAGGCACGGAAAACTTGATCATTGATCTTTAGTGAGACGAGAGACCGAAAAACCGGATTAGGTGGTTGATTCCCTTTTTAGAATCCAAAGATATGTCATCGAACTTGAATCCAGCCCTATTCAATCCCATGTAGCTATTATCTTTGCTCCAGATACAAGTCGCTTCGAAACGGATCCCGTCAATGTTTTTCTTTTCGTCCTTGTATTCCAACAAAAACGCAAACTTCTCGTCATTGT
The DNA here is from genome assembly GCA_029881655.1 of Deltaproteobacteria bacterium. Lineage (GTDB taxonomy): Bacteria > SAR324 > SAR324 > XYD2-FULL-50-16 > XYD2-FULL-50-16 > JAOUME01. The sequence goes on from JAOUME010000058.1 coordinate 11,541, forward strand.
TAAAGGAACTCTCAGATAAAATGGAAGCACCTTCGATATGGATATCATGAAGGTACCCATATAATTCTCCGGTGTCCTGCTGGTATACGCTGATCATCCGGTCAAGGTAGTTTCGGTTTTTTCTGTTTCGGTTGGGCATGAAAATCCGTTTTAATTATAAATATTACTGTAAAACAGCATTAATAAAGGAAAATTCAAACTTTTTGATTAATTATAATCCTTTATAAAATCAATTGCAAATATCTAATTAAATTATTTTGTTAAATTTAAAACGCTTATAAAAAAACCTTTGCTGAATGCTGTTTTAAGCAAGGAATAATTTTAAAATAAAAGACTGTTTGTTAAATCGTGAGATTAAATCAGTTCAGATTTGAGATGGTCGGGTTGAAAATAATAATTTAACAGGCAATACCAAGGGTATTGTTAATCAGAGGAACCCATCTCTTTCATCACCCAGGACTTCCAATCGCGGTATCTTTGCTTTAAGTAGTCCAACTCTTGATTTGGACTAAGGGGTAACAAATGGGGTTCTATAAAAGAAGTAAATCCACCAGCTAGTCTAGCGGCTCCCAATAGCGAGGCATCGGTCTCCATAAAAAGCCCGACCGGACACTCAAACAGGCTGGCCATACCTTCCTTTAAAAAGGAATAGTTTGAAAGACCTCCCGACAAAACGATTTTTTCGGGTTTTACAATCATATCATCGACGATCTCCTTGACCCGAAACAAGATTCCTTCCAAAATAGCTCTCTGTTTTCGTCGAATTGAAAGATTCCTGGGATCAATGGAAAATAATTTGGAAATATCCGGCCTCCAATGCGGCGCGCCGATACCGCTTGAATCGGGTATACAGTATAATCCCTCATTGATGCTTTCACCGGACTCACCTTGGTTTCCATATGCCTTAACGGCTTCAGCCAACGCGTTGATCGTGCCTTCAGCGGCGAACATGGTTCCTTCAGCTCGAACCAAGGCTGGCCCCAGAAGATAACGATCAAGCCCCCCAGGTTTATCTTTATATAACCTCAGTACGAACCCGCCGGTTCCCAGATTTACCAAAACCCAATCTGGCCGAGCTAAGCATGCGACAGCGGCTGAAGCCTGGTCGCTTAATGTCGCTTTGACCTGGAACGGACCGGCTTTGACATCCAGCCCTGCTGAAAGCTCAAGCTTCGGTAAAGAGATACCCTCAAGTCCGAAAACACCGATCAGTTCACCAGACCATTCCTTTTCCCCAAGCTCGACTAACAGAGTTCGAGCGGCCATGGTATGATCGCTCAAGTAGATTTTGCCTAAGCTAACCTTCCATAAAAAGAAAGTCTCCAGCGTTCCAATCAAGTATTGACCCGCTAGAAGGCCAGTTTTGAGATTTTCCTGTTCATCCAAAAGCCGCTTTAGTTTCGGCGCCAAGTAATGAGGCGACAGCACCAAGCCGGTTAGTTTCTTTATTTTCGGGTCTAGGGAGTGGTTATGTTCGCACCAGCCTGCCGCGCGCCTGTCTTGCCAAGAGATAAGCGGTGTCAGAGGCTTTCCATTCGATTTGTCCCAAATCAGGAAAGTGGACCGCTGAGAACTGATCCCCATAGGCAAAGCGCCTGCCCTGTCTCCCAGCTGTTCGATTACCTTCAGTGTCGTTTCAAGATACTTAGACGCGTCGCTTTCCACACGGAGACCGTCATGACTCAAGGCCGGAGCCGGCGCTGAGGCGAATGCGGTTTTACGGTTATTTTCGTCCAAAATGCAGGCCTTGATCTGAGTGGTTCCGAGGTCAAGGCCTATCGATGAGGCTGGCATTGGTCCGTGATTAAGTGGTCGGTTTGATTAAGGATAGCCTTTTATCTTAAATGAGCAAACAGAAAAAGACAGCCTAACCGTCAGACTGAGTTGATGAGTCCCGGGATTCCAGGGCTGGCTTTGATCCGGCCATAGTGCGGGCCGGGAAGGCGGATAAGGCTCACCTCCGGCTTAAGGGGCCTTCATGAAGCGCAAAGGGGACTCAAGCTCCGGCAGGTTTCCTGGTCAGTGAAACATAACTACCCGCAAAGTACCCCTTTTTTTGGGTGAAATATTTATATCTGACTGATATCACAGGTGTTATAGGCTTTTTTTTGCGTGAAAAATGAAAGCCGAAAAATGTTTCACGCTAAGAGCTGACAAGAGGTGGAAATTCGAGTTGATTCCAACTTGCTGATATATCAAGTTATATTGGACTGTCCGTTTAGGGCGATTCCATAGGGAACAGCCAGGTTTGGAGTACAGATATCACTTATATTCGCTTAAAGCACGGATTTGTTTACTTAACCGCAATCATTGACTGGTATAGCCGATATGTCATTTCATGGAGATTATCCAATACT
>JAOUME010000219.1 GCA_029881655.1 Deltaproteobacteria bacterium
CAGCGGGCATGCCATCGAGTGCCGCATCAACGCCGAGGACCCCGAGAACTTCACCCCCTGCCCCGGGGAGATCACCTCTTATCACGCGCCGGGCGGATTAGGTGTCCGGGTCGAGTCTGCCGCGTTTCAGGGCTGGCATATCCCCCCCTACTACGACTCCATGATCGGCAAGCTGATCACCTACGGCAAGGACCGCAACAGCGCGATCCGGAAAATGATCTGCGCTCTGGATGAATTTCACATCGAAGGACCCAAGACGAACATCCCTCTGCACAGACGGGTTCTGTTAAGTCTCCGTTACCAGCAGGGCGAGATCGACACATCCTTTTTAAAGAACTTCATCAAGATGTGAGAGAGCCTTCGGGCTAGGCGTTATATCTGGGGTATTGCCCCATGACCGGCGGGGCGTAGGTGGTGGCGATTTCCGGCTCGTCCATCAGGATGGACATGAATTCGGGCAGCTTGAGGAATCCAAAGATCTTATCCCGGGTCATTTCATCGTTATACAGCAGTTTGAGCGTGTTTTTAAAGTTCTTGAGATCAAAGATCTTTTGATCCTTGAAAAATTTCATGCTCATCAACCGTTTTTTTTGTTGGTCCTTCATGCCGTTCAGTTTCTTATCCAGGGAATCGGCAACCTTATCGAAATCCTTCTGACTCAAATCACCTCTTTTTGTGCGGTTCTCCAGCCTGGAGATGATTTTCAGGTATTCGTTAACCTCGGATGACTTCTTCGTTTTATCGTTTTTTTCAAAGATGCCCGTTAAGTCGGTTTTCGAAGAAGCGGCCTCCTTGGCTTTTTTGGCCTGACCGGAACGGTCCGCCTTCATTTTCTCATTGGATCCCGGATTTAGGAGCTGGTCTTCGAGATTCCGGCTGTTTTTCTGGTTTCTTTGAAAACCCGTAAGGGCATTTTGATTAATCGAACCGCCGATGATCTGATTTGCGCTCATTTTACCCGCCTCTTGTTGATCAATTAAAGATATAATTAAGCTTTCATGCTTGAGCTGATCCCGAAGGATCGCCTTTTCCCTGGTCTTCCTGATAAATCCAGAGAGACTCTATTAATTGGGATATCATTTTTTATGCCAAAAATTATCAACGCCTCCTCCTTAAAATCCCGAAATCCCAAAATAACCCGACTGCCTTTTCAAGCAGAAATGCTCCTTTTGCGCTTGAAGGTGAATAATAAAAGGTTTTTTACTGGCAAACGATTAAAAATCAGCTTAAGCTATATCAACAGCGTAAGGATATTTTATGCCCATCAGACAGAATTAACACCGCTAACGGGATTTCGACGTGAAGATGCAGACTGTCCTTTTTTTAGTTCTCGGGATCAATATGCTCATAGGTTTTGTCACGGTCGAATATATCGCCTATGATCATACGCGCCAGGACGCCGTCAGCGAGCTGAACAACACAGCCGATAACATCCGAGGCATTCTGATGGCGACCCGGAGGGTCTACCATCAGCAGTTTCTAAAAAGCGACGTTCCCTTGACCGAAAAAACCCTTGGCTTTCTGCCGGCCTACGCTCTAAACCGCATATCAAAGGATTTTCAGAACTGGGAGGATACCGGCATCAGCTTCAACAACGTCTCAGACCAACCCAGAAACCCCCACCAGAAAGCCGATAAAGCTGAAATGGAGGCCTTGGATTATTTCCGCGAAAACAAGCAGGAGGAAAAATTTGCCAGCACCTACGAAAACGAGAAGGGTGACACCTATTATCTTTTCGCCTGGCCCATCTGGGTCGAGCCCTACTGCCTAAAATGCCACGGCAAAAAAACCGAGGCTCCAAAGACGATCCAGGAGTTATACGATACCGGTTTTGACTATAAAGTCGGTGATTTGCGCGGAGTCATGAGTATCAAGATCCCTTATGGCGAGCATAAAAAAAGGATCGATCACAACTTCAAACAAACCACCCTGATCCACTTCAGCGTTTTCATCTCCATTTTCGGGATGATTTTATTGGTCTCCCGTTTTGTCGTCCAACCTCCTTTGAGAAGACTGACCAACTCTATGACCGCCTTTTCAGGCGGGGATTATTCCAAAAGAATCCAGCCTTTGCCGGGGGAATTTTCAATCCTGGGCCGAACCTTCAACGAAATGGCCGAGAAGATCATGCTGGATCAGAAACGGCTTAAACAGAGCGAGGAGAAATACAAGAGGGTGGTTGACGATACAGTAGAGGCGATTTTTCTCGTCGATCAAAAGGGGTTTTTCATTGATATGAACAAAGCCGCCATCCGATTTTTCTCAGATTCAGAAACCGATCTTAAGACCATTAATTTCAACTCCCTTTTTCAAAATCCCCAGGAATGGGACAATCTGAAACTGAAGATCGAGAAAAACCAATCCGTTTTCAATCATGAAACACGGATGCTTAACAAGAATCAGGCCCCGATTTTCTGTAAGATATCGGCCACCCAGTGGCGGGACGAGTACGGACGTGACCTGGGTTATCTTGGGATCATCCGGGACATCACCGAATCCAGGAGAGCAAAAGAGAATCTTATTATAAGCGAAGCAAAACTCAACAAGGCGCAGGCTATCGCCAACATGGGAAGCTGGAACTGGATCGTCTCGACGGATAAATTGACCTGGTCCAAAGGCGTAAACGTGATATTTGAAGTCCAGCCGGAAACAAACGCCGGAACCATGGAATCGTTTTTAAAATACGCCCATCCCGATGACAGGGAGGCCTTTAATCAGGCGTTTGAAAAAGTTGTCAGGAATAAGCATGAATTGATGATCAAACACCGCGTTGTCCTTGAAAACGGCAAACTGCTTGATATTTTGATAAAGGCTGATCCGGTTTATGACTCAGCTGGGGAGGTCGTTGAGCTGGACGGGATTATCCAGGATATTACCGAGCAGACCAGAAAAGAGAGGGAATTGAAACTGGCCAGGCTGACGGCTGAAAGCGCCAACGAAGCCAAGAGCGATTTCCTGGCGAAAATGAGTCACGAGCTGAGAACCCCCTTAAATGGAATTTTAGGTCTGGTCGAACTGACCCTTTTGAGCGGTTTAGATGAGGAACAAAAATCCAACCTTGAAGTCGTCTACAGTTCCGGACAAGCCTTGTCGAAAATCCTTTGCGATATTTTAGAGATTTCAAAAATCGAGTCCGGTAAAATCGAATTCGAAACGATCGATTTCGGAATTAAAGGTCTGATTGATGAACTGATAACGCTTTTTGAGGCTTCCGCCGAAAATAAGGGACTGAAACTGGTCGATCTCTCAGGTTTTAATGACGAGCTTTTCCTCAGGGGAGACCCGACCCGCCTCAAGCAGGTATTCTCGAACCTGCTAGCCAACGCGATCAAATTTACCCATCAGGGCGAGGTCCGGTTATTGTGCGAAATCCTGAAGACGACCCAAAAGAAAATTAAACTTCGCTTTGAAGTCCAAGACACCGGAATCGGCATCGACGACGAAAGCAAATCAAAGATCTTTGACAGTTTTATTCAGGCCGACTCCAGCATTACCCGTCAGTTCGGCGGAACGGGGCTGGGCCTTGCCATCACCAAGCAACTGGTGACGCAGATGGGCGGGAAAATGAGTCTTGAAAGCGCGCCTGGTCATGGCAGCCGTTTTGGATTTGAGCTGAGTTTCAATAAATCACCGCTCAAGGCTCAAAAACCAAAAGAGGGGCCGGGACGTTTAAAACCCGCTTCCAGCGACAAAAGAAAAT
>JAOUME010000181.1 GCA_029881655.1 Deltaproteobacteria bacterium
ACCGCACCCAACCCGGTCGCGACTACCTTACGGTATTTCCGTGAGGAATACGTCGCTCATATCAAGGATCATCGGTGTCCGGCAGGAGTCTGCAAAGAGTTGATCAGCCACACGATCATCGAGGACAAATGTACCGGCTGCACCCTTTGTGACAAGGTTTGCCCAACCGTCGCCATTACCGGTGAGCCAAAAGTCGCGGGATCATATGTAATCGATCCGGAAAAATGCATCAACTGCGGTATGTGCGTTGAGGTTTGCAAGCCCGATGCGATCTTTGTGGAATAATCAACTACCAGATAAATTACTTTAGGAATTTTAAATGACCCAGCAAGTGAAGATAAATTTAAACGGCATTGAAATTGAGGTGCCATCCGGCACGACAATCCGTCAGGCTTCAGAAGGACAGGGCTTTCACATCCCCACTTTCTGCTATGACGACCGTCTTAAACCTTATACCAGCTGCTTTTTATGTGTGGTAGAGGTCGAAAACGCCAAGGGAATGGTTCCCGCATGCAGTACCCAGGTCGTAGAGGGGATGCGGATTCAGACTGACAGCGAAAAAGTTATTGAGACCAGACGGATGGCGCTTGATCTTTTGTTATCGGATCATGCGGGCGACTGTATCGCTCCCTGTGAAGCGACTTGTCCCTCTAACGTTGATATCCAGGGATATATCGCTCATGTTTCCAACGGAAACTACAAGGCAGCGACCAAACTGATCAAGGAAAGAAACCCTTTGCCGGTAGTTTGTGGCAGGATTTGTCCGCATCCTTGCGAATCCCAATGCCGAAGAGGACTGGTGGACGAGGCTGTCGCGATTAACCCCTTAAAACGCTTTGCGGCTGAGTACGAGTTGAAATTCGGCCCCTTCATGCCGGAAGTTGGGGACAGTACTGGTAAAAAAGTCGCGATTGTCGGCGGTGGACCGGCTGGACTAACAGCAGCCTATTACTTAAGACAGATGGGTCACGAGGCGCATATTTTCGAAGCTTTACCAGAATTGGGAGGTATGGTCAGGTATGGCATACCGCGTTTCAGACTTCCCTGGGACAAGCTTGACGGTGAAATCAACTCGATTATCGGGCTTGGGGTTCATGTTAACTTCAATCAAAAGCTGGGCAGAGACTTTACGATAGAGGATCTAAAGAAAAAGGGATTCGACGCTGTATTGCTGGCGACCGGAGCGCATAAGGCCAAGCCGATGAGAATCGAAAACGAGGACTGCAAAGGCGTTATCGGGGGTATCGATTTTCTTCGGAAAGTGGTCTTGAAAGAAGAAGTCCACACCGGCAATAAGGTGGCCGTAATCGGAGGAGGGGATACCGCTATGGACTGCGCCCGAGTCGCCAGAAGACTAGGGGCCGATGTCATCTTACTTTACCGCCGCTCCCAGGAAGAAATGCCGGCTTTACCCCACGAACAGGAAGAAACCATGGGAGAAGGTATTGAGTTCCGTTTCTTATCCGCTCCGACCAAGGTCATCACCGAGAACGGAACCGCAAAGGCACTCGAAGTCATCCAGATGGAACTCGGAGAACCTGACGCTTCAGGCAGAAGAAGGCCGATACCCATCGAGGGGAGCGAGGAAGTCTTGGCTTTTGACATGATTATTAGCGCAATCGGTCAGGAACCCGATCTTTCCTGCGTTGATGGTGAGAAACATCGCCCAGAGGGCACGAAATGGAATACTTTTACCTATGATACCAATACAATGTCAACAACCATTGAGGGGGTCTTTACGGCTGGAGATTGCGCCTTTGGACCCGACACGGTGATCCGGGCTGTCGGCGAAGGCAAGCAGGCCGCAAAGGCGATCAACCTCTTTTTACTGGGCAACCCCGTCAAACTTGTCACCGAATACGCCATTTCGAGAGGTAGGCTTGAAGAATTGGATATGGCGGATTATTCACCGCGTTATGTCCATAAGAAAAGAGCCCTGGAGAACACTCACGATGCCAGACAAAGACTTGCCAACGGCGGGTATGAGGCCATCAACGTCGGCATCTCTGAGGTACAGGCTCTCGCCGAGGCGACCCGGTGCATCGAGTGCGGCTGCAAGGCGCGCTTTGATTGTGATTTGCGGAACTATTCAACTCAATACGACGCGACCGAAAAAAAATTCAAAGGACTCAGGCGTGATCATGAAATCGATGCCCGTCATCCCTTTATTTTGATTGAGGCCGATAAGTGCATTACCTGTGGGAGTTGCGTCCGTATTTGTAATGAAGTCAGGCAAATTTCGGCCCTTTCACTGGAAAAAAGAGGTTTCTCGACTAAAATCACTCCCAATTTTGGCGACCCACTGCAAACCACTCATTGCGACTCTTGCGGGATGTGCATTGATCTTTGCCCGACAGGCGCGATGTCGCAAAATACCGGCAAGGAGTACGGTCCTTGGGAAACCACCGAAACCCTGACGAGTTGCTCTTCCTGCTCCAGAGGATGTGGGCTGAGAGTTCATACCCGTGACGGTGCCATCACCAAAGTCCAGAGCATTGACGGTGACAGTGTCAACGGAGCGGTCATCTGCGCAGTCGGTCGCTTTTCGCATCAAATGCTTAATATCGACTATGGAGTCAACAACAGCGACCTCAATACCGAGCTCAACAAGGCCCATGTCGCATTGAAAGCTTCAACAAAAACCGGTATTATCATTACGCCGAACCTGACGGTCGAGTTAATCTTTCTAGCTCATCAAATCGCGGTTAAAAACAACGCAAAACTTTATTATCAGCTCAGTGAAGATGAAAGACAGCAAAGCACATTTCCCAATACCAAACGAAATGGCGTGTCCAACCTGGCTTTATTGAAGCTGTTTGGAGCACTTCCTTGGGAAAAAGAGGCCCATGACTGTCTGATCCTTATTGGAACAACCCTGGATGATGAGAACCGGGCAGACGCAAAGGTTATTTCTATTAACAACTTTAAATACTACCCTAATAATTTGTCCCACCTGCCATTAGTCGATCCACTCAGGATGGAGGGCGCGTTTTTGAACGAGGACGGAAATCTGGCGATTATGCGATCCGGGATTCCGGTTCAGCCAAACGAGTCATGCTACTACTTACTTTCCAATTTGGGGGAATTGGGAAATTTCGAGCAAATCGAAAATATCCGGATGGAACTTGTCAATGCCGTACCTGAATTCAAAGGTCTCCTTAACACTTCCATGCATAGAATCATTCCAACGACTCTAAAACCGGAGATGGGAAATATCGCGAGAGACAGTCGCGAGATTGCTTTTGAGAATTATTACAATGATAAAATGAGCAAAGCTAAAATTTCTTCATGATCATTTTGTTTAATTAATTTTGCTAAGGGGTTTCATGCACAGTTTTGATGAGATTATCGAATTTGCGATCCAACTCGAGCAGGAATCAGTTGAATTTTACGATAAATTGAGCCAAAAAAGCCAAAAACCGGAATTAAAAAAGATTTTTTTGGAAATGAAAGAGGAGGAACTGCGTCATAAAAGCACCCTAGAGGGTATTTTAATAAAGCATCAACTCCCAGATGGTAAAAAGCTTTATCCCGATCCCGACCTTAAGATTGCCGATTATGTCGTGGATGTGGACGAGAATAAAGAAAATCTTAACTTCCAGGATATCATGATCATCGCGATGAAACGCGAAAAAGCGACTCTGACTCTTTATCAGGATTTCTACGACAATACCAATGATCCGGATCTTAAAATTATTTTCGATTTTTTAGTTTCAGAAGAGGCCAAACACAAGCATTATTTCGAAGCGGAATTCGACGACCAGCTTTAGATTCCCGTTTATTTTCCTTTCATGGAAGTATGACCTTATTCTCCAAAGCAGACTTTCTGGCAATATGCATTCGCGCTCAGACCCAAACTTCTTGCATAAATTTGATTGAGTTTGTAAAGATAGATTAAACATTAATAATTTAATTATATTCAAGAATGTGTTATGCCTAAGCAAGAGACCGTTTCACTCACGCCTGAGCTGGAAGCATTTCAAAGACAGGTAGATGAATTCGTTTATAATCAGATACAAAATCAAAAACAGCTACTCCAGGAAGGCCGGAGAGGCCATTTTTACATCAACGATCTCATCGCCAACACGCCTTTAGTTTCTTCTGATATTTTAAAAAACATCATCAACAAAGAACAGGAAAAGCAATTTTCCAAGCAGGATTTGGATGAAGTTAAAAAAAGTTTTAACTTCATGAGGGAACGACTAAACGGATTTCCAGCCAAAAAACGCTTTTACATTTTGGAGACCATGGATCTTTTTTCAAGTCAAGTCAACATTGGTAAATTGATTCCCGCTTTGCTCCTTTTGGATGGAAACGATCTCAAAAAAGCCGTCTGCGAATTTATCAAGCCCTCTTTTACTTCTATTAACAAAAATATCGAAACGCTGGTTTCCACTACAAAACTGTTTTCTCCAAAAACGATGCATATCGACATGGGAAGTCTTTACTCATTCTCAGGCGAGCTCGCGAGTGTTCTTCTACGTCTTTTCAAACCCTCGTTTCTAAACCAGTTCAACGATATAAGTTCGTCAATTGAATTACTCCTGACCGTTATTCAGGCGGGTTCACCCTGTCATAGTCCGACTCAAAAAAAGCCCGTTTACCTGGAGATGCTTGACGATAAAAATAAAATCCGGCGAATTATTTTGGAATTTATCGTTAAAATGCAGTCTCATGACGCGCTTTTAACATACGCTTTCAAGCGCAACGGTTACTACAAGCATTTTTTAGCGAGCGTTACCAATCCCGACCGATTTAAAGGTATCGAGCCTCTATACATCAGCCGAATTTTCGCGGGCTGTCTTGTATCCAATAAGCAACTGATGCCGGAGGAAAGCCTGATTGATGGGATGCTTGACCCAGAACTTTTTAACAATCCCATCCTCTTAAAGCAAAGGATTCAGTTTATCGATAAACTTGCTCCTTCCACGGTCAATAAATTAATAACGGACATCCGACTACATTTGCAGGAATTTTCCAAGAAAAGTATGGCTAAGGAATTCCATCAGGTCAATTCCCTATCGGTGATTACGGTCTTAAAGAAAATCTGGTCCGGTTTTGTACGCTTCATCGACAAAAATATCGAGACAGTCGTCAAACCGGTTAAATTCGCATTTGAACAGATC
>JAOUME010000007.1 GCA_029881655.1 Deltaproteobacteria bacterium
GATCAAGACCACCTACGCCCAGTTCCTAAAGGAGGCCGATGAGTTTGATGAGTATAGCCAAAACAACGCATCAGACAAATCAAGAAAAAAGAAGCTACCCGTCATACCAAAAAATCAAGACAGCATCTCCATCGTTCACGATAACTATCAAGTCGTCGAAACCGATATTATCTCATTTAGGGGAGAGTATGACGGAGCCAGCCAAAAAGACATCGGCTACAGTGCCCGGCTGTTTCATCAGGAAGAACTGACCATCTTTCGTTTTCATACCACTTTTGAAAAACTTTTTATTTCTTTGGCCAGCAACCCACTGGTCAAAGCTATCCACTTCCAGACCCAGAGAAACATCAAGGAATACTATGCTGCGTTTAGTTTTCAAGACAAACTGATCGCCATTGGAATAACCCACCAGAAAACCTCCAGCAGTACAATTCAGGAAAAGGATCTTTTCCCTTATGTAATTTTATTTTCTAAAAGTGATGAAAAAGTTTACGGTAGGGTCATCAGCCGGGAAGTGCAAGACCAAAATGGTCTTGCACTCTACAATGAGGAATCCATGACCAATAACAATGCGGTATATTTTTACGAATCACTTTACCATATCCTTCATCTTTTACCAGACAAGGACTGGTCTCAAAGCAATTGTCAGATGGTGATTCGTTTCTTAATCGAAGAGCTGATAAAATTGAAAAGCAGAAACATCCGCCCCCTTTTTCTAAATGCTTTCCCCGAATAGCTTTATTAAATCCGAATGATCGCAAATTTCTATAGAAAGGGCAAAAATTTGTGATGTGCTTTATCGAAATTTAATTTAGGCGTTCCAGTTAAACTCCCATTTTTTATCGCCATTATCCCAAATCTTTTTCCATGAGCCGTGATTCCCGCAATAAGGACACTCGAAATCGGTAATTTGAATGGTTAATGATTTCTTGCATTCGGGACAGTCAACCTCTACTCCCTTATCAATTTTGACACTCTTTAGATTCAGTGGATAATTCATCGGTTCCTCCCTTAATATTCATTATTAATTGATGTCTGTTTTTTTATATTTTATTTATAACTATGTTGATCATTTTTGTCAAGTATTAAAGTTTTGTTTTTCATCAAAATGTAATGTTCTTAATCAGATTTTAATATTCACTCCACTTAACCTTGGAATATTACATCTTCCATGCCATTAATACGATTATTTATTCATGAATTGATAGACCCAGATACTTTAAACCGCTTATATTTGTATTTTAATATAAATTTATAACTATTCGAACCTCTTTCTGGAGTTGAAATTAATATGGCTAGTATTTGGTTTGTTTTTATCAGCATATTTGTAGCGGAATTGGGTGATAAGACTCAATTGGCGACTCTTTTGTTTTCAACCGACCAACAGGTCAATAAACTTCATGTTTTCCTTGCGGCTTCTTCGGCACTTGTTTTGTCTAGTTTTCTGGCGGTATTAATCGGTTCCCAACTATATAACTGGATCAACCCGAGAATACTACGGATCATATCAGGCTTGGGATTTATCATGATTGGATCCTTTATCTTATTTAAAGCATTGCGTCCCATGGGCTGACGCTACGTGTTCGGAAATCGTAAAGACAATTCGGTTGAACAACCTTGATTATTAAATTAGCTTATTACATATTTTTAAATTATTCAAAGTTAAAAATAGCCTCGGCTATGATAAACCCTTAGTTCATGGGGTTTATCATAAAAAGAGTACCAATTTAAAAGTAACTGGATTAAGATTAACTAATGTTTTATCTTAGAGTTAAATACCAGTAAAGCTCAATTTGCGTATGGTTTTTGAATAGCGTTAGGTCAGTTTGAGCTAACGAATTAATAATTAATATGCTAGATCAATTATCCATCAAAAAAGATTCAAGAAACCGTCAAAAAGCGGGCGAGCTTTTTGCTAAGGGTATCGATTTGATCCATTCCAAGCTCTTTGCCAGAGCGACGATAGAACTACAAGATGCCTATGATGCCGATCCCTCTTCAATCGCTCCCAAGCTGGATACGGCGTTCAACAATTATTTTTCGGTTTCAGATTACGAAGCGTCTTTAGCGGTTGGTCTCGTTTTAATCAAAGCAAAGAATACCGATTATGAATTGGCCAATAAACTGGGTAACTGCGCCCGGCATCAAAGAAACTTTAAGCAAGCCAACAACCTTTATCGTCACGCCTTAAAAATCAATCAGAAATACAGCGTCGCTTTATGGAATTTGGCGGCGAGTATGTCACGGGTCGAAAAATATGACGATCAGGTTCAACGAGCCCTGCAAAAAATGTTGCAGATCCCAAGCTTCATCCTTCCGGATTACTATCAGGACCCGGAAATCATCGATAAGATAAGCGATGATATTAGCCATGCCAATGAATCGTCACGCGAGGACCGCATTAACGCCCTTGTATCCAGAAAGAACGAAAAGCTAAAATATGGAGAGGATTCTGAGGTTGAAAATATCGTAAAACTGATCATACAGGAGGAAAAGTCCTCAACGGCACCTACCTACAAACAAGTTAGTAATCGACTCCAAGAGATAGTCATTGAAAACGAAAAACCCTTCCGGGATATTGAGGCGACGATCCTTAGAAAAGATAATTCAGGCTCCAACAGTGTCAGCCAAGAGGATACCGGCGGTGATCTGGACAGCTTCTTATTGTTTCAGGATTCCAAAAACAAATATCATGGAGCCCTATATGATGTTGGTCTTTTTTCCATCGTCAATAATGATTGGTCAAAAGCGTTGGAAATATTCAGTAAGCTAAAACAGGAAAACTCCCAAATTGAGTATATCGACATGTTGATCGATCTGGCTAAATACTCGACCGGCAAAGAAGATGAGGCCATTGAGGATATTAAACAGCTTTTGGGGAATGACACCTCGAACCGTTTTTTAAACGTCAATATCGGGTTGATGTATAAGAAAACCGGGAACCGACTTTTGACTTATAAATATCTTGTCTGCGGGGCAGCTTTGTTAGAAAGATCAGATGGGTTTTACCGTCGATCGGACATGGTTCGAGTCGCCGACCGCCATGCTGACGAGGGTCGTTTTAAAAAAGCTCTTGCCATCTACAAGGTTGTCATCTCTGAAACAAAGGAGACTTCCTACTGGATGAAAACCGGTGAAATCTATCTTTTATCCGAGAGATACCCTGAAGCAACCCAGATCTACAAGGACATCTTATCTTTTGATCCCAATTTCGAACCCGCAAAGCAAGGCCTTCATCATATCCATGATATTTATGCCAAGCGAGCTGATGAAAATTACCGCGATTCTAAATTCAAACCCGCCGCTGTGTTATATGAAAAAGCGTTACTGGTCTTAAGATCGCCTGAAACCCTAAAGAAAATCATCGCCATCTACAAAGTATTGAATGTTAAAGCAAAAGTCGAGGCTTTCACCAAGGAGTTCGAAGATTTGCAGGAACAATTAAGACAGGAAGAAAACGAAAAAACAAGACAATCCCACATCCAACAGGCTCTTTCCTATAAGAAATCGAAAAATTACTTTTTGGCGATCGAGTTCTTCGAAAAAGCATTTCGTATGAAGCTTGATAAGGATATCTTGATGCAGTTAGCGGCCATCTATAAAGGGCTGAAAAAAAACTACGAATTACAGGATTTGATGCTACGCTGGAATAATATGGTTGAATATGAAGAAAAACTTAAAAAATTCAAAAAACAGGAAGAACGAAGCATGTCCAAATAATCCTTTTGTCCCTTGCTTTGCATTTTATCTAGTCCTTTTCTTGCCGGACAGCTTTTTTACAAACCGCCGTCTTTTACCTTTAAAACACCCCCATATCAACTATAAACAAGCTGCCTAAAACGACCCATGAGTTCTTAAGGTATACCAGATCAATTAATAAGCTCTTACTCTAGATCGATAGCCTTATCATGAAAGATCAACTGAGTTTATGAGTTGTCCAATATTTATTATATCACATTCACCAAAAAGGCTTGATTAAACAGCCGTTAGCAGATAGATTCGGTTTCAAGAACAACAAATCTAAAGCCTAACATAATCAAATGCAGGACTTGCTTTTTTTTATTATCGATATTTTAAAATTCGCCTTAACCCTTTTAACCTACGCAATCATTATCCGCGCTGTGCTAACATGGTTCATACCAAGTACCGACAACTACTTGTCCCGAGTTCTTTATAAGGTGACCGAACCCATTCTAGCCTCAATCAGAGGATTTTTACCAACGGTGGGTATGTTTGACCTGTCTCCAATCGTGGCGATTTTAGCTATCCAGGTCCTTCAGAATTTTGTTTTGGATTATATCGCGAAAATATTATTGGGAATTCCCTAGGGAAGGTGTCACTTTTAACGCAGGATTGTATTTTATTAACCTAACTTGATCTAACAATGGATCTACCCCATCGATTTTAACTTGGAAATAAGTCCCCACATCGATCTCCGGCAACGTCATCTCCGCAATAAATTGAAGCTCAACCAAACACACCAAAGCCAGATTGCCCTTAAGATAACGAACTAGCTGGGCTTTAAACATTTTCCCCACATTCTGGAACAGATACTTGATCTTCCAGTGGTCGCTCAAAAGTCTTTCCGTCTTGGCGTATATTTTGGTAGTCTCATCAACATGCGCTACCCATGATAGAAGCTCTTCAGATAAAAACAAATTCTTCCCTTCAGACAGATGTTGAAAAATCGCACCCTGAGCGGCCAGGTCCAAAAAACGTCGAATCGGAGAAGTAGCCTGAAGATAGCTTTCGACTCCCAAAGCAGCATGCCCCATCGACTCAAGATTCAGTTTTGCCGACTGTATCTGAACATTTTCGATTGAGGGACGCTCACCCTCATCTGGATTCGAAACGAGCGTATAGGGAGCCTGATTGCGAAAAAGCGTGTTAACTTGATGTGTCTTCATGTACGTAGCTGCGATGCTGTTCGCCAGGATGGCCAACTCCTGTACCAGCATCATGGAAGGCAAATCCTCATAGAGAGTTTTAAGTTGAATGCTCTCCTCGTCAGATATATCCAGTTTTGCTTCGATCCTCTTCAGATCCAAAGCTCCTTCCTCGAGCCTTTTGCTCTTTTGTTTAAGACAAATCTGATAGAGTTCTGGCCAAAACCCTTGCTTGCTCGAAATCATCCGATCAACCTCATCGAAGTTTAGATTACGCTCAACCTGGATCAAAGATCGATATATTTTTGTTTCCAAAATCTCATTGTTTTCACTTAAAACAACCTCAAACGTCATAACCGGACGCTGCTTTTTTTCGATTAAAGAAAACCTTCCTTCCGACAGACCACGAGGCAACATCGGGTAGCTCCCTTTTAGCGTATAAAGCGTCATGACCCTTTCCTCGGCTTTCTTAAAAAGGGGATCACCCTTTAAAACATAAGACGCGACATCAGCTATAAAGATGAAAAGTTTTGTGTACCCGTCCTCCTTCTCAAGGGTAATAGCGTCATCAAAATCCCGTGTGGAATTACTATCAACCGTGAAGACCCGCTTATCGGTTATATCCGCTGTTTCCAGATTAAACACGGTATCCATAGGGTCGCCTTGGTTGATCCGGTCCGCCTGAGTTAATTCTTCCTGAGAGAAATCAAAGTTGATACGGGTCCGACTCAGAATCATTTGCCCCCAACTGAAACGCTCTCCAGCCAACTCAAGATAACGTAGAAGCTGTCTCTCGGCCATGATTTGATTATTCAGATCTAAAGAAAAAAGATATCTGAAATATTCCTTTTCCTGGGATTGATGAAAAAAGATTAAAAACTGCTTTAGCCTGTATACAAACCTCTCCCAAACAATCTGGTGACCTTCCTCGATTTCTGGCAGACAATTGTTGATAAGACTTTCAGCCCATTGTTTCTCGATGAGTTGATGTAATTCCTGCTCATCTTTTTTTGTCTGCAATATCAACAGGTCTTCCATTTCCTTTTCATTTCTGGGCTTAAACTGATCCTTGTTTTGCTGAAATAAAAGACTATTGTTTTGCAAAGCCAAAAAAAGGGCCGCCTTGTCCTCTCCATTTTGAGAGTCTTCCAAAAAGCAGTCCGCCAATTCATCAATGAAATAATTTTTTGATGGTTCGCAAAGCTCATAAATGGTTTGTGTATCGATTTTTTCCGCTTTGTTTAATATCAATCGAGATTGCTCAGATAAAAAGGATAAAGCCTCTTTTTCGCCTTTGAATTGCGGTGAAGGCCATTTGAGGATGGCTTGATTTTGACTGCAGACGAATTCACGCCCCAGGAGAGGTAAAACAAGCAGGCGGTTTTTGACGAGTTCCTTTATCCAGCCGAATTGAACTTGATTGTTTTTGTAATAAAGACAAAAAAATTGATTCATTCCGATATTAATTTATGCGGGACTGGAATAGCATGAAATCAGGCTTAGCAAGATCGCAGGCGGCAATAACGGTCTTACCTGAAAAATAACTTCAGCCTGCGATTTTTTTCTGAAGGAACTGATACCAATTCGGTCTTGAAAAAAGGGCTTTATCAATACCGTACATGGTTGCTTTGTCGATCGCCAAAACCTCTTTAAGAACCTGGGTGGATTTAATATTTCCTTCCACGATGATGCTTTTATCGGTATATTTCGATACCCATTCCAAGAGGGTTTCCTCGCTATCGAAGAACTTATTCATAACATGAATGGTGATGGGATGAAAAATATCCACTCCGGCCTTTTCCAATTGCTTGATAACGGTTTTTAGGTTCTTGGCGTTAAACCCATCCTCCAGCTTATCGTGGATCGAAAAAAAATAGCCGATCATCAGTCTGGACTTGACTCTTTCTTTCATCGCTTCGACGATCCTGCACGCAAGTTTGAGGCGATTTTCAAGCTTACCCCCGTAATCATCCTCACGGCCATTGTATCTTGGGTGAAGACATTGATCCAATAGCTGTTGTTGCGCTCCATTAAGTTCAACGAAATCAAAACCAGCCTCCTCGGCTCTTTCAATCGAATGCGAATAAAAAAGACAAAGTTCCTCAACGTCGTCTTCGTCAAAAGACCGGCTTAAATCGAAATCCTTGCCAAAATTAATTGAGGAGGGACCGATCGGCTGTTCTCCGCAGATTTTTTCGGAAGTCTTCGCGCCGGCATGCGACAGTCTTATACCCGCAACAACCCCTTCGGCTTTAATATGTTTAACCAAATTCCGCAGGCCCGGTAAATGCTCTTCTTCGGCTATCCCCAACTGAAGGGGGTGTGACTTCCCCTGTTGTGTGATATATGAGGAGTTGACGATCACGACACCGGCGCCTTGTCTAACCAATCGAATCAAGTGCTCGTAGATAGCATGGGAGACCCTGCCGTCTCTTTGTGCTAATCCATCATGATAAGGTGGAACCAATATCCGGTTTTTAGCACGGATATTACCAAGTTTAAAAGACTCAAATAAGGACATCGTTATGCATTTTTAGAAGTTAAAGCAAAATGTGGTAAGAATATTTCTTCAGCTTTACAGCCTGGGATATTTTCGGTTATAAAAATTTATATTTTAGTATAATCTTGTTATCTTGATTTTTATCCTTTATCTCCATTGTTTGATGAGCGTCAATCAAAAACCGAGTTGTTACAAATGCCGGCATTATTATGTGACCTGGGAAAGTAGCCATCCCTATGGTTGTAGGGCTTGGAAATTTAAAACGCCTCTAAACCCGAATATAGCGGTTTTAAATGCATCTGGTAAAGATTGTCAGCTTTTCGAAGAGAAAGTCAAAAATTAAATTTGATTGGATTGATTTAACAAGCAATAAAAACTCATTTCATCACAAAACCAAAAGTTCAATTATGTCTAAAAATATAGTTGTCTATCCTATCAGTGCCAATCCCCCTACTTTCGGACATGCCGATATCTTAGTCAGAGCATCGAGGTGTTTTGAACAGGTTTACTGGGTTGCGGCCATAAACAGCACAAAGCAAAGTACCATCGCTCCCAAGGTTCAACTGGAAATGATGAGAGATTATGTCGAACACTTCCAATTGAAAAATATCCACATCGAACATTTCGAGGGGTCTTTGGTCCGTTTTGCTATGAGCAAGCAAGCCAGATTCATCCTGCGGGGTATCCGCAACATCACCGATATGCAATCCGAAATGGATCTGGCGACCGGTTATAGGGGTGTCAGCCAAGAAATCGAGACGATCTGTTTTTTTTCCACTCCCGGTCTTACGATGGTCAGTTCGAGTCTGGTCAAGGAATTGGCCAGGGTCGGAGAAAACATCGACCAATATGTTTTGCCTTCAGTTGCCGAAATATTAATGGATTATCTTTAACCCTGACCGTTGATTATCCAGTCGTGGAGTTTTTCGACCGCCAAAGCTCGATGACTGTGTCGGTTTTTTTCATCTAGACTCATCATGGAAAAGGTTTTTTCACTCCCAAGAGGCTGAAACACCGGATCAAAACCGAATCCATCCATACCTTTCGGATCAACGATCTCGCCTTCCACCTCGGCCGTAAACGAAACAACCTTTTTCTCTCTTAATAACCCGAGGCTTAAAGCGCAAACGGCGGTAGCTTTCTTCTGTTTGCCGTCCAAAAGCCGATAGATCCCACCTGCCCCCAATCGCTCTAAAAACCATTTAACCATCGGCCCTGGCAGTCCTGATAGGCCCTCTAAAAAAAGGCCCGTATCATCGGTTAAGACAGCGTCCCATTCTGCTCGATCCTCTAGCAATTCCATCGCCTGAACCGTCTTATGGTTTCCGACTGCTGACAGGTCCATGCTCTGAATTTCGTCTGCCTCCAAAGACCTAAAATCAAATCTTAATTGATCCAATTTCAAAAGCTGTTTGAGTTCCCTCGCCTTTCCGGAATTTCCCGTAACCATTAAAAGGCTTTTTATTTTCATCGTCTAAAACAGCGAATTCATCTTCTGGTGATTTAGTCGATCTTGGGACCCGCATCCACCAGTTCAGGCGCGCTTTTTTCGTATTTTTTAAAATTCTGGATAAACATCTCGGCCAGTTTGATGCGCGTTTTATCATACTCCTCAGGAGTCGACCATGTGTTGCGGGGTCTTAAAAGCCAAGAGTTAACACCTGCCAGGCTCTTGGGTATGCCTGCACGAAAGATGGTTCCCCTTTCCCATTCACTATTATTTATTGAACCATCCAAAATGGCCGTGATGATCTTTCTAGTATCCGATAGATGCATACGGTGGCCGATTCCGTAAGGCCCCCCCGTCCAACCAGTGTTCACAAGATAAGCCATCACTCCATGCTGGTTCATTTTATCCGTCAGTAGTTTGGCATAAACTTCAGGGTTTAAGGTTAAAAACGGCGCTCCAAAACAAGCCGAAAAGGTCGCTTCTGGCTCGGTGACCCCCCTTTCGGTACCTGCGATTTTAGCGGTGTACCCACTTAAAAAATGATAACTTGCCTGTTCGGGAGAAAGCCTCATGACCGGCGGCAAAACGCCAAAAGCGTCACAAGTCAAAAATATGATGTTTTTGGGATGGCCAGACTTACTGGGAATTAAGGAATTGGGTATCGAATGCAAGGGATAGGAAACCCTCGTGTTTTCCGTTTTTGATACATCGTTGTAGTCAACCACCCGGTTTTCATCGTAAACCACGTTTTCCAAAATAGCCTCGAAACGAATCGCGTTCCAGATATCTGGCTCCTTTTTCGGATCCAATTTGACGCACTTCGCGTAACAACCCCCTTCCAGGTTAAAAATACCGTCATCAGACCATCCATGCTCATCGTCCCCGATCAACATCCGGTCAGGATCAGCCGAAAGGGTTGTCTTCCCTGTGCCCGATAGTCCAAAAAACAAAGCGACATCGCCTTCTTTGCCGACATTGGCTGAGCAATGCATCGACATGACCTTTTGAAGGGGTAAATAGTAGTTCATAACCGAAAAAATCCCTTTCTTCATCTCCCCGCCATACTCGGTTCCCCCAATTATAGCCAGTTTCTTTGTCAGGTCGAAAATAATAAAGACTTCGCTGTTTAAACCTAATTCCTTAAATTCTTTTTCAAAATATCCCGACGCGTTTAAAATCGTAAACTCCGGCGTAAAGCTCTCCAAATCATCCTGTTTAGGCCTGATGAACATATTTCTCACGAAATGGGAATGCCAGGCTTTTTTGGTAACGATTCTGATCGGCATACGGTATTTTTTCTCTGCACCACAATAACCATCAAAGAGGTATAGATCCGATCCCGACAAGAAATCGACGACCCTTGATTGTAGTTTTTCAAAAACCTCCAGCGTGATTTTCGCATTGACCGGTCCCCACCAAAGATTATCTGTTGATTCTTTCTCATCCACAAAAAACTTGTCTTTCGGTGATCTGCCGGTAAACTTCCCGGTCGATACGATTACCGAGCCATTGGGACCGATAACTCCTTCTTTATTAAATATCTGATGCTCTACTAATTTTTCTACCGGGAGGTTGCGATATAACTTACCAAATTTTTTAAAACCCAGTTTTTCCAGACCATAAGTAGCGGTTGACATTTAAAGGCTCCTGAATCAATTATGAATTAAATTGTTAAGTTAGTTTATAATATTTGATTTTTAAAATTTTATCTAGGGATTTGACAACTTATTTTCACGTTAATCACTATCTTGACGGAGATAATGATTGTTTAAAGAATTCTAAAAACTGTTATATTCCCACATGCAGTCTTTTTAACTGATTTAATTGTTTTTTTACTCTCTATTATCTACTTGCGTTTGTGCAATTCATTTTAATATGTTACTTTAGCATGAGTAAAACGAAACTGAATCATTTTGATAGACTATTTTTGTCTAGGCGGGGTTATTGATTTGTGATTTAACTAACTAATTTTGTTGGTTTGATAAGTTTTTATTTAGAAGTGCACCTATTTTGCATGTTAGAGATTATAATGCCTAACAGTTGCAATTTCGTCGAAGAAAGGCATCATTGCCAACCTTATATATTTAACATCCGGCTTTTGGGTATAAAAACGATGAAATTTAAAATTATTTTGCTCGGTATTGTGATCTTGGGCTTGTTTTCTGCCAAGTTATATGCGCAAATCGTAACCCCATCGCTTGATCCCGCCGTCGCGACCGAACTATCAGCCGCAATCAGTTGGCGGTTTGGTTCAACCATCGGTGTCGAAACAACCCAATTCCAAAAAACCGATGCCGTCTTAAGGAAAACCGACGGTAAAACTGTCAAGACGGAAGATAACCGCTCAAGCGCACTCGTAGCCTATCAGCCAACCCATACAACGATCCAACTTTTTATGGTTCCGGCCGAAAAGGATTACGACTGGGATCCAAGCACCGATACCTATCAATCCTTCCAAAGAGCTTATAACAAAGCAAGCTTAACCGTCAGAGGTAAAAATATTTTTTCCATTGGGGTCGGGGCTAACAATTTCACCATCACTAAAAATTCAATTATCAATCAAGTCAAATCATATGGAGGCAGTTTTTCCGTCAGGGTTTTTAAAGGGATTTTCATGGGGGCCGGACTTGAAAAGGTCACCGAAACACCGGGCCAGTTAGACCCGAGAAAATGGGACAAGCAGTATAGCGGTATCGCTTTTATGTACGGAGACCCTTTAAGTTACATGTTTCGGACTGAGCTTTCAGCCAGCAGCTCGAAAGAAGTCAAAACGGGTCCTACTGAAGATGAGATTCATCCAAAGACTTCTTATACTAACATAGCCGCGGAAGCTTTATTAAAAGGGTATCTTTTGACTTATCAAAAAACCCTTGAATCGGTTTTCGCCTATAACGAGCAGGGCGATGACAAAAAAAGAGATATGACCCGGTATGGAATCGGGATGAGAGGCTCGAATCTATCCTATGGATTTTACTTTTCTGAGGGTGAGGAAAGTATCAATACCATGTCCAGACCGATTCAGAAATATCAACTGACATTTGGCTTCAGTTTTATTTAACCGAAAGTCCAAATCGTCCCAATTATAAGGAAAGACCATGTACTTTTCAAAATTGAAATCCTTTATTTTAATTGCCTTACTTAGCTGTGGATTTTATAGCGGTAGCGCGTTGGCTCAGGTCATAACGCCTTCACTAGACCCCACCCAACCGATTGCGGCTCCGTCTCCAGCTGGATGGGTCAACAAAATGAGTGCCGGTGTTGGCTACACTGAACAAAGCGGAAACCGAGAACTAGGCGGCATTCAGGAATACGAATTCGATACCAAGGGAACCTCGGTGAACTTGGCTGTTTCCTTCAAAAACTTCTATCTGTCAGCGTCATCCTTTGCATACAACACGGCGACCAAACTCAACATTCCTATTGAAGGACCCTATAACATCAAAGATGCTGGAAGCCAAATTAATCTGTCTCTGGTTGGAAACCAGTTTGTTTCCATTGGACTAGGAGCCCGGGTAGCGGAATCGACCGATTATCTATCAGCTCTGATGCCCGAAGCTATCAACAAAGAGCAGTCCACCCTGGGAAATATCTCAATTTCGGTTAAGGAAATTTTTTTCATTGGTGGGGGTATTGAACGGGTCAAGAGGAGCAACGACTACGAAGTCCAGGGCCTCTGGAGCAACACTTCGGCCGGAATCGCTCTCAAATTAGGTCAACCTAGCGGAGTTCAGTTTCGAACAGAAATCTCCTCGACAACCTCTCCGGAAACAGCGAACGCTCCTAAAGGAGCCCTGTTGGAAGCAAAGCACTATAAAACAGCAACGACTCGGTATGCCATGGAGATCATGTTTAGTGGATTGATTTTTTCAGCGCTGAAAGTCGAAAAATCTACTAACGAACCTTATATTGACCAAATCACACTACAAAACAGCACCACGAATAATGAAGCCAATACCCAAGGAGGTGTTTTATGGATACCTGAACAAGGTCTGGTTTTAGGTTTTTATTTCAACAACATCTACTTAGAGCGTGATTATAATGACAAACACAGCTCATTTAGAATTCAGGCCGGCTATGTATTTTAATTTTCAGAGGGTATAACATTATGAAGACGGATTGGTTGCCAGAGTTTTCAGAACTCGTCCCTAAATTGCGTTTCATCGACCCTCTTGGCGCGTTTTTAACTGGAAACACGGACCCGCAACCAGTGGAATACGGCTTTACTGACCTCGTCAAACTGAGTGGTCATTCATGCCCTACCATTGCTAGTGCCTACGGTATGGTTCTCGAGGCCATGACCGCTCTTTATACTGAAAGTGAAACTCCCGTCCGTGGGGAAATCAGAGTCATCTGCCCAGGACAACCAACCATCGGCGCTAACGGCCCTTTGAGCCAGGCGATCGGATTTTTGACTGGAGCCGCAACCGAAAATGGTTTTAAAGGGTTGGCAGGCAAGTTTAAAAGACAAGACCTGCTCGAATTCAACGGCGATGAGACCCATAAAGCGCCTTTCAGTTTTATCAGGCAAGATACAGGGAAAAAAATTCAAATCCGGTTTCATCACGACAAAATCCCAGCCTCTCTCCAGCTTGGCGAATTAATGCAGAAATGTCTTTCCAATAACGCCAGTACGCTTGAAGTTAAAGAGTTCGGCAGGCTTTGGCAGGAAAGGGTTCGTTTCATTTTAGTCGAGGATAATAATCGAAAAGCCCTCTTTGAAATCCTAAATGGGTCATCAAGGTAACAAATAATTTATATCCTTGGCATTCCCCACCCGTCATCTATCTGTTTTGGATAATTTCCATTTTCCGGTTGAAAAAATTACAGCAGAAAAGCAGAATAAAAAACCACTCTTTTTTGAAGCCGATAGTTTCGGCAGTCTTACTTTAACAAACCCTTTCATCCACAACTTATTAACATGAACCCCATAGAAAAACAGCTGATCTGTCCTAAACTTAAACTTTTTCTCAAGGGCAAAGTCAGAGAGGTTTACGATTTTGACGACAAGCTCCTTATTGTCGCGACCGATCAAATATCGGCCTTCGATGTCGTTTTGCCGAGCGTCATCAAGGGGAAAGGCGAAATCCTCAATAAAATATCCAACTTCTGGTTCGGTCACTTTTCAAAAACGGTGAAAAACCACCTCATTTCCACTGATGTTAAAAACTTTCCATCCGAATGCCAAGAATACAAGACCCAGCTAGAAGGCAGATCAGTTCTGGTTTTGAAGACCCAAATGGTTCAATTCGAGTCGATCGTTCGAGGTTATCTGTCCGGTTCGGGATACAAGGATTATTTAAAGACCGGCGCGGTCTGCGGAATCGAGTTGCCCAAGGGTCTTTTAGATTCGGCTAAGTTGGAAAAACCCATTTTTACCCCTTCCACCAAGGCCCATCAAGGTCATGATATCAATATTTCAGAAAAGGAACTAAAAACTCAAGTTGATTCGGGTTTGGTCGATAAAATCAAAAACGTATCCCTTGATATCTATTCAAAAGCTCATAAATTCGCTCTAGGAAAAGGCATTATCATCGCTGATACCAAGTTTGAATTCGGAATTTTAAACGGTGAGATTATTCTAATCGATGAGATTTTGACCCCGGATTCATCCCGTTTTTGGCCGGCGGATGAATATGTCCCGGGTAAAACTCAAAACAGCTTCGACAAACAGATCATCCGTAATTACTTAGAGGGGCTTAACTGGGATAAAAAATACCCCGGACCAGCCTTACCCCAGGAGGTCATCGACAAGACAATCGTCAGATACAGTGAGCTTTACAACAAAATTGTCGAACCTGCTTGAAATAAATTGAAATGAAAGATAAAATAATAGATGAACTTATTTCAATCCATGCAATAAAATTTGGAGATTTTACCTTAAAGTCGGGTATTCAGTCCCCCATTTACATCGACTTGAGAATTTTGGTGAGTTACCCAAGGCTCATGTCTGATTTGGCGCAAATTTTTTTTGAACTTTCTGAGAAAATCGAATTTGATCTCGTTTCGGGAATACCCTATACCGCTTTGCCGATAGCCACCCTCTTCAGCCAGTTATGTGCCCTGCCAATGATCTATTGCCGCAAGGAAAAAAAGAGCTACGGTACGGCCAGACAAATAGAGGGAATTTTTCAGCCAGGCGAGCAGGTTTTGATTATCGACGATCTCATCACCAATGGCCAGTCCAAAATAGAGACCCTGGAGCCATTTAAAGAAGCGGGTTTAATTGTTAAGGACGTGCTTGTCTTAATTGACCGTAAGCAAGGTGGTGAGGAACTTTTAGGACAAATGGGAATTCGGCTTCATTCTTTTTTGAGTGTATATGAAATTTTGGACCGCGTTTATCAACAAAATATAATCGACCATAATAAATACTCTCAAGTTTTAATATTTTTGAAAAACTCGACGAAACAGACTCACTGAATTTCGGTATCATCAAAAAGATACTACCGGATGAAAGGCCTTTAGGAGAAACAAGTGAACAGCAGATCATTACTGACCGGCCTCGTGCTTCTGGTCTTATTCTTTACCATCGTCAACAGTTTCCAGTGGCAATCTTCCAACGTCAAAGAAGTCGATTACAGCGATTTTTTACTTTCTCTCGACAAGGGGCAAATCCGCTCAGTTGAAGTCAAGGGGAACCGCATCAAGGGCATCAACAACGCCGGTATGCCCTTCCATACACAAGGAACCTACGATCCTACCCTGATCCCGAAACTTCGCGCGCACAATGTCAATATCCTGATTGAGTCTGAAGACAACACGCCTTGGTATCTCGTTTTACTTCTACAATGGGGTCCGCTTTTGCTTTTGATCGGTGTTTGGATTTTCATGATGAAAAAAATGCCCGGTTCGGGAAAAATCATGTCGATTGGCAAATCAAAAGCCCGTCGTTATGAAGAAGAAACAAAGGATATCACTTTTGCCTGCGTCGCGGGAGTTGAGGAAGCCAAGGAGGAATTAAGCGAAATCGTCGATTTTCTAAAAGACCCCGCCAAGTTTCAGAAACTGGGTGGTAAAATCCCCAAAGGCGTTATCATGATCGGACCACCGGGCACAGGAAAAACCATGCTGGCTAAAGCAGTCGCGGGAGAAGCAGGCGTTCCCTTTTTTAGTATTTCTGGTTCAGACTTCGTCGAGATGTTCGTCGGTGTTGGCGCTAGCCGGGTGAGAGACCTTTTCGATGAAGGAATCAAAGACGCGCCCTGCATTATCTTCATTGACGAGATCGACGCGGTTGGTAGGCACAGGGGTGCGGGTCTCGGAAGCGGCCATGACGAAAGGGAACAAACCCTGAACGCCTTGCTGGTTGAAATGGACGGATTCGATGGATCAGAAGGGGTTATCACCATCGCCGCAACCAACCGTCAGGATATCTTAGATCCAGCGTTGATGAGGCCAGGCCGTTTCGATCGGCAGGTTTATGTCGGACTTCCCGATATCCGAGGCAGAAAACAGATCGTTGAGGTTCACAGCAAGAATATCGTTCTTTCAAAAAATACGCCCTTAGATAGTATCGCCAAAGGGACCCCTGGTTTCAGCGGGGCTGAACTGGCCAATCTCGTCAACGAAAGCGCGTTGCACGCCGCCAGATTAAATAAAAAAGAAGTGGAACTAGAAGACCTTGAATGGGCTAGAGACAAGATCATGATGGGGGCTGAACGAAGATCTCTAATCATGAAGGATGAGGAGAAAAAAGCGACCGCCTACCACGAGGCAGGCCACGCGCTGGTGTCTTCTTACCTCAAAGGCACCGATCCGGTTCATAAAATCACTATCATTCCCAGAGGCCGGACTCTCGGCACCACCTCCTTTCTGCCTGAAACGGACCGTTTGAGTATGGACAAAGAGGCTCTCACCAACAAGATCACCATCGCCCTCGGTGGTAGAGCCGCCGAGATGCTGATCTATGACGACATTACCACCGGTGTCGAAGGGGACTTGAAGAGCGCGACCGATATCGCCTACAAGATGGTGTGCCAATGGGGCATGAGCTCTCAGTTGGGCGCGATGACAATTCCTCAGGGCGATAGTGGCAACTACCTGGCGATGGACTATATGCCTGAGGAGACGGTCTCGGAGGATATCCAGAAAATCGTGGATCAGGATGTCCAAAGTATCATAGCGGACTGTAACTCCAAAGCCGCCAAAATTCTCATTGATCACAAAGAGGAGTTGGAAAAATTGGCTGAGCTTCTGATCGAAAAAGAAACGGTCAACCTTGAAGAATTAAACGAAATATTAGGCAGGGAGACACCAAAGGAAACTCCCATACCGAGTTTCGGTCCCGATGAGCCTCAAGAAGAGTTTCTATCATGAAATATTTATTTTTTCAGCTCTTACCGAAAAACCTGTTAAGCCGCCTGATGGGAGTGCTCGCTGATATTAAATTCCCATCGCCTTTTTTGTTATCCATCATCAAGGCCTACAGCTACCTTTACGGTATTAATATGAATGAAATGGCCAAGTCGCCTAATGAATTAAAAAACTTCAACGAATTTTTCACCCGAAAGCTCAAACCTGAACTCAGACCGATTGACCCTGGTGAAAAAAGCGTTATCAGCCCTGTAGACGGAACTATCTCGGAATTCGGCGCGATCAAAGAGGGGCTCTTAACGCAAACCAAGGGAATCTTTTATACCCTAGAGGATTTAGTGGGGGAAAAGTATTCCAAACTCTTCGAGCAGGGTTATTTCATCACGATCTATCTTAGTCCCGCGGATTATCACCGCATCCACACACCCGTTAGCGGGAAAGTCAGCAATTTCAATTATTTTTCAGGGAACCTCTGGCCGGTTAACCGGTTTGGGGTCGAGGAGATCGGCGCTCTCTTGGCGATCAACGAACGGATCGTAACCCCGATTAAAAACAAGGTCGGTATCGTTGGATTGGTCAAGGTAGGGGCGTTGGTCGTTGGAAAGATTACCCTCGATTATAGCGATATCAGTAGCAACTCAAAGGGTTTAAAATCTTTGCATTTGCCTGTCCTGCCCGAAAAAAACTATGATAAAGGTGACGAAATCGGGAAATTCATGCTAGGCAGTACCGTGATTCTTTTGTTTCAGAAAAACCAGTTTAAACCCGGTGAGCTTCATAGAGATAAAAAAATCCGTATGGGAGAAAAAATCGGCGAAATGATCAGCTCTTAAGCATTTCGATCAAGGTCGAAGGAATCTTGTCCAATGACACGACTTTTCCAGCGCCTCCGTTTTCTACCGCTTCCTTAGGCATGCCATAAACAACGCAGGATGCTTCGTCCTGAGCAATGGTCAAAGCTCCACTATTTCGCATCTCCAGCATTCCCTTAGCCCCATCAGCCCCCATCCCCGTCAAAATAACACCTATGGCGTTTTTACCCGCGCATTCGGCGGCTGAATGAAAGATCACATCGACCGAAGGACGGTGGCGGTTGACCAAAGGCCCTTTCTTGACTTCGACGAAGTACTGGCTTCCCTGTTTTTTCAACAACATATGGTTATCCCCTGGCGCGATCAAGACCAGTCCGTTTCTTAAAATATCCCCGTTTTCGGCTTCCTTGACATCCAGTTCAAGGCATATTTGATTAAGACGATCAGCAAACGATTTGGTGAAACCTTCGGGCATATGCTGGACGATTACGATGCCGGGGATCGTTCCAGGTAAGCCTTCCAATACATGTCTGATAGCTTCGGTTCCACCCGTCGAAGCGCCGATAACAATCACTTTTCCAGTAGCCAGGGATGAAGTTAATTGATGCTTGACCATCAAGGAAGAGGATTTTTGCTGTAAACGGGCTTTCGCACCGTGATAAAGCATATCGCATAGCTGACTGATAACCTTAGGCAAACGGTTAGCGACATCGTACTGAGGTTTTGGAAAAAGATCGATGGCTCCCAACTCCAAGGCCTTGATACAAAGCTCCCGGTTATCATTTAAAAGCGAACTAATCACGATAATCGGAATTGGCCAATGTTTCATCAGCACTGAGATGAACTCGAGACCGTTCATCCTGGGCATGTTCAAATCCAATGTTATGATATCTGGTTTTAACTCAATTATCATATCGCGAGCTTCATACGCATCTCCGGCCGTACCCAACACCTCAATCCTCGAATCTTTGGAAAATCCTTTTTGAAGGATGCTCCTGACTACTGCGGAGTCATCAACGATGATCACTTTCACCTTTTCGCTCATCTTTTATGCCTTTATCTCGTTAAGTTCCTTTTCAAAGTTAAACTGACCCAAGTAATTGTGAACAATCTTTCCCGTACGAACGTCAAATTGAATTTTTCTTCCCGTATGACCGCCAATATCCCTTCCGGTTATTTCCAATTTCAATTTACCCAATACTTTTAAGGTGATCTCAATATTTCTGTCACCCACATTCACTCCTCCCTTAAAACCGTACTTCGCCATTCCGTTCGCTCCGCCAAAAATCTTGGCCTGTATAAACCGGGGGTAACAACCCTCCTCCCTTAGCATATCATACAGAACGTAGGTCGCTACATTGCCGTACCGAGTCGAAATCGGTTGATCATCTGGATTGACCGGCAACATTACATGGTTCATCCCGCCGATTTGCCTCTTGCTGTCCCACAAACAAACCGCGACGCAAGAGCCCAAAACCGTGTTGATAACCATATCCTCCTTGCTGATGAAAATCTCACCAGGATGAAGATGGTAGCTCTTCTTTTTAATTAAAAAAACACTACTACCCATTTAAAAGTTCCTCAATCTTATCCAAGAGGATATTCGCTCTAAAGGGTTTTGTCATATAAGCGTCCGCTCCGACAGAAAAGCCTTCCTCCTCATCTTGTTTTCTTCCTTTGGCCGTCAGAAGAATAATTTTGATTTTTTTTGTTTTTTCGTCACTCTTCAGCCTTTTGCAGACTTCATAGCCGGTGATATCCGGCATCATAATATCCAGCACGATCAACTCAGGTGGGTCTTTTTCCACACTTTGAATCGCTTCGGTACCATTGCTGGCGTTTTGTACCTGATAGCCTTTGAATTCCAAGCGAAAAGCAACCAAATCCCTGATTTTTTTTTCATCATCCACTATAAGAACCTTTCTACTCATCAAACCTCCTTTATGCCATCGTTAACAATTATTTTTGATAAATCGCGGGTTGCAAATATTTAAGGGATGTTTTAATACCGCTTAAACTTTCCGCATTTCCAATAATAAATATACCACCTGCCGTTAGCTGCCTGGCAAGTCGTTCGACTAGACGTTCTCTCGTTTCCTTATCGAAATAGATCATCACATTGCGACACAATATCACGTCAAATTGAGCTTTCAGGGGAAAAGGTTCCATCAGGTTCAGACGGCGAAAAGAAACCAACTCCTTTAATTGCTCCTTCACCATGTAGTACCCATTCCATTGGTTATGTCCTTTATAGAAATATTTTTTTAACTGCGCGACCGGAATCGGTCGGACCAGTTCTTCCGAATATACACCAGCTTCAGCCTCGGCCAAAACCTTGGTCGAAATATCCGTCGCCAGAATCTTAATGTCTTTGTCTTTTGCGTCGCGAAGATGCTCCAATATCGTAATCGCCCAAGTATAGGCTTCCTCTCCGCTCGAACTCGCTGCGCTCCATAACCTGATCTTGTTTTTCCTTTCCAGCCGCGGATAGACATTATTTTTTAAAAACTCAAAATGGACCGACTCCCGGAAAAAATCAGTCTTATTAGTAGAAATGACGTTTAACATCTGGCTGAACTCATCGTGATGATCAGGATGCGTCACATATTCTCGGTATTTTTTATAAGAAATGATGTTTAAAGCCACCATCCTCTTT
Organism: Deltaproteobacteria bacterium; assembly: GCA_029881655.1. Lineage (GTDB taxonomy): Bacteria > SAR324 > SAR324 > XYD2-FULL-50-16 > XYD2-FULL-50-16 > JAOUME01. The sequence goes on from JAOUME010000007.1 coordinate 20,618, forward strand.
CTGAGACGCGTCATCAAGAGTTGTTTCTTGTTATCGGTAAAGTTGATACCACAAGTATCATAAATCAAGCGTTGATACTGATTGTACTCAGCGTCCGACATTGCTGTTTCGATCATGTGGTCTCTAACCTCTTTCCAATTTTATATGGCAGGCGGAATTTAAAAACCGCTCCATTAGAATTATTTTCAGCCCAGATTGTCCCCATATGCCCTTCGATGATCTTCTTGGAAATGGTTAATCCCAAACCAGTGCCTTTAGCATTATAACCGCTTCTTTTGATTTGCTGAAATTTTAGAAATATATCACTTAATTTCTCAACTGGGATACCCGGTCCCTGATCTCTGATGGAAACCGTAAAATCATCAGCCCCCTGCTCTACCCCAATCTCGATCTTTCCATTATCAGGAGAGTGTTTAATCGCGTTGCCCAAAAGATTAACCAATGCCTGGGTTATTCGGTCTCCGTCTCCGTAAAATTGTATGTCCACAGGATTGTAATTTATTGTAATATTATTATCTTCTGTCAACAACCCTCCAACTGAGTGGATCGACCTCTTTATTTCGTCATCCAATTTAGTTTTTCTAAAATCGAACTCGACAGGTCCGGATGTCATTGTCGATAGATCCAGGATATTTTCGATCAATTGATTCAACCGTTCTGATTCTTCTATTATAATATAGCAAAACTTCTTTTTTTGTCCATCATCCAAATCGCATTCGGCGATCGTATCCGCATAACCCAGGATCGACGCGATCGGTGTTCTCAATTCGTGAGAGACCGTCGCTAAAAAATCGTCCTTTAACCTATCAAGACTTTTTAACTCTCCAAGCGCTTTTTCAAGACGATCATTGGCGTTTTTCAAATCCCTAACCCTTTCCTGCACCTTCTGTTCGAGTCCATTTTTAGTGTTAATCAATTCTTCTTCGATCTTTTTTCTATCTGAAATATCTTCTTTTATCGCCAAATAATTAGTGATTTCTCCATCGACGTTCCTTAAGGGAGAGATTGAAGCGACCTCCCAGTAATACTCTCCGTTTTTTTTCTTATTGTAGAGCTCCCCTCTCCAAGTCTGCCCCCTTAATAACGTTTGCCATAACCCCTCATAGACTTCTTTTGCCATTTTCCCTGAACTGAAAATTCTTGGATTTCCCCCAATAACTTCCTCGGCTGAGTACCCTGTCTCCTCACAGAAATAGGGATTGACATACTCAATCACGGCATCGGTGTTAGTGATGATGACAGACACGGGACTCTGATCCACCACCTGAGATAGGGTCGCGATCACTTCCGCGTCAGCTTTCTTTTGCGTTAGGTCCTTCACTAAAAAAACAACCCCTTCTCGCCCTTCCAATTCGCTAGCTAAGACATTCCCCGAACACAAAACAGGTACTTGCTTGCCCTTTTTAGTCAACCAAATCGTCTCGAAGGTTTTATCCTGACTTTTTAGACTCGCCGAATCCCAACATAGATCAATATACCTCTGTTCTTTTTCTTTAAAAAATTCATCGAACTTCATCCCCATCAAGTCGGTTTTATCAGCGTCCAACATTTTCAAACCAGCGGGGTTAACCCTACTTACCTTTTTATCCAAAGTAAAAACGATCAGTGTATCATAAAGGGAATTGATGATATCTTCGGTCTGTTCATTCACACGCGACAAATTTCTCATCATCGCGTTTCGGGACTCCATGATCAGCCCCAATTCATCGTTGTGGATATCAGAATCATCGATATAGGAGAATTTGGAAGACTGGCTAGACTCCAGGTTTTTTGAAATGATAAGACGGATCGGTCGATGAATCCGGTAATAATAATGAATCCATGTTAATGCCGATAAAAAACCCCCAAAAAAGATCATGACGATAAAAAATTGAAAAAAATCATCAAATTCCTTGATGATTAGCGAATTATATGAAAACCGCAGACCGATAACAAAATAATGGTCCTTATTCATTGTATTCGTATAAAAAGGCTCGAATACCAATATTTCTTTACTGTTAATTCGATAACTCCCTTCCTCGCCGGCGATCATTTTTTTAACCAATTTGGATGGATATTCATCGTTGATACTTTTAGATTTATTAATTGTTACTGGCTCTCCTTTGGAGTAAAAAAGGAGATAGTTGCCTTCCTGATCCAAAACAAAAAAGCTTTCGCTTTGCCTCTTAAGATAAAATAATTTCTCAGGAAGATTATTCAGGTAAGGCGTGAAATTACCATCCTCTGAGGACATAAGTCTTTCGTGGAAATGAAAAGCTGTTTTATGCATGATCATCTTCGATTTGGCTTCGAGATATTCACCCTGAATATCAACCAGAAGATACCGACCAAACCAACCCATCAAAAGCAGAGGGATCGATAAGAGCAAAAGCTGAAAGAGTAATAAATTTCTAAAAATCCAACTCTTATTTAATATTTTAACGAGCTTCATTAACTTAATATTTTAATTCTGGTTTTTCCAGGCATTAACGATGGACTTCGTATCCATTATCAACCCAAAGCGACCGTTTCCTAATATCGCTCCTCCGCTGATACCGATTAGACCGTCCAGATGGTCCTTTAAGCTTTCCACCACAACCTGTTGTTGAGACAGCAACTCATCGGCCAGCAAACCATAAGGCTTGTCTTGCTCCCGAACCACAAAAATCACCTTTTTGGTAATATCGATTTCATCGACCGGGATATTAAACACTTTGCCCAATTTAACGATCGGCATGGCCTGATCCCGATAAATCACAAACTCGTCGTTCTCATCTTTAGCTCGTTTGATATCTCCTTTTAAAACGCTAAAGGTATGTTCCACCGTAAATATCGGGAAAATAGCAAACGTTTTGCCTATTCTGGCGACCAACCCATCGATAATCGACGTGCTGGTCATGATCGGCAGATGAATCATGAAGCAGGTTCCTTTGCCTTTTTCGCTTTCAATGATAATTCTTCCGCCCATTTTAATGATTGCGGTTTTAACCACATCCATCCCGACACCCCTTCCAGAAACATCTGATATCTCATCGGCGGTAGAAAACCCTGGTTGAAAAATCTGTTCAAAAATTTCCTGGTCTGTTAATTCCGCATCCGGTGCAAGCAAACCCTTCTCTGTCGCTTTTTTTAATATTTTTTCTTTGTCGAGACCCTTACCATCATCTGAAATCATTAAAATAATCTTATCGCTGGTCAATTTAATACTGACCTTAATCAATCCTGACAGGGCCTTGCCGACGCGAATCCTGTCATCTGGGAGTTCAATACCGTGATCAACCGAATTTCTGATCATGTGGATTAAAAAATTTGACAGGGTCTCGAAGGTGTTTTTATGAATCTCGATTTGTTCACCGACCGTTTCAAAAGCCACCTTTTTATTTTTCTTTTTGGCCAAGTCCATCACCAGTCTCTGAAGCCTCTTAAAGATGCCCACCATTGGAAGCATATGGGTATCGGCGACTTTGGTCCTGAGATTATCAGTAACACGAATGAGATTTTCAATCTTGTTTCTGGTGCTGAAATGAGCGTTGTGAATGGTCGGGTCCTCCTTGATAGCGTTCATCAGCACCGTCAACTCACCAATCATGCTGTAGAGTTCTTCCATCTTGGTCGTGGATATCCGAATGGAATCTTCCTTGTTTTCTTGAGTACTTGCTTGGGCTGCCGATTGATCAGACACAAAATTCTTCTTGACCGAATCCAAATCCAAATCCTGAATGCTTTTTCCCTCAATCAGGTTTTCAATCCCTTTCAAAAGAGGCTCAAGCTGGATCACGGCAGGAAAACGAGGTTTTTTATCTTTTGACTGCTCCAGCTTCATGCTGAGGTTGCTAAACAGAAGCCTTATCATATCAACCACACGTAATGTGGTTCTGATAATCGTCTGAGATAATATATCAGGGTTGGAGCGTACATGATCTAAAAGATTTTCACCTGCGTGGCTGATATGCTGAATCGAATTTAACCCCAAAAAGGAAGCCGTCCCCTTAATGCTGTGCAGGTGACGAAAAATACTATCGATATCCAAATTTTTGGGATCGTCTTCCGCCGATAACAGCTTATCCTCAATCTCCTCCATAGGGTCTAACGCTTCCTGTATGAAATCCTCGATGATAACCCGGTTTTCAGCGTCCGTAGTTCCAAAATCAAAAAAGGTCACTTCCTTGAAAACCTTGTCCACCGTCGCGCGTTCCTTTTCAGAAAGAACCCTTTTTTCCTCTTTTTCTGAAACAAACATCTGATAGATGCCGTTGACCAGTTCAAATTCCTGCTCAGAAAAGCCTTTCTCCAGACCCTCCTCTGAATCCAACGCAGTTTCGATTACCTCAAAAATATTTAAGGCATAACTTAATCCCGTGAAATGGCTTTCACCTCCGGCTTCAACCGATTTTAATATATTTTCAAGCTTACCGAAGGAACTTCCTAGGTTTTCTAGCTTATGAATCGAACAGGATTTTCTGATTTCCAGGAGGATCGGTGTGATTTCCTTAAGATCTGGCGGTGTCGAACTGAAAATATCAAGCTTGGTAAAAATAATTTTGAGGCTCTTTAATTGGGGCAGGACATCTTCCAACTCCTTGACTACAGTCTTTAATTTCGCATCCTTTGCCATTGTTTCCATCCCTTGTAATCATAAACAAAAAAGACAACTAAAAAATCACCAATTAACTTTAAAGTCTTGTTGCCTGCCATGCTTAATCGGGTATAACAACACTCTTGTGATAGTATCTAGTTACAAAGGAGGAGCCGTCACAATCAACTTTCCCTATGATCCACAACAATTTAATTACATCCGCAAAAACAAATTTCCTTACACGCTTTCAGGCTTGCTAATCAAAACCAATTCTTCGTTAGTCAATATTTTTGCCATATCCAATACGATTATCACCCTTTTATCCAGTTTGGCCATCCCACGGATAAAAACCGTATTGATATTAGAACCGAGATCTGGACTATCTTCAAATTCGGCTTCGTCAATGGTGACAACACCCACTAAAAAATCGACAATTGTGCCGGTTAATTTCCCTTGTATATCCACAACAACAATGCAGGATTCGCTGGAGGGTTTCCTTTGTTCCATCCTGAATTTCAATCTTAGATCAATGACCGGAATAATTTTCCCCCTAAGATTAATCACTCCCTTCATAAAATCTGGAGTCTGAGGTACAGGATCGATTTCCAGCATCCCCACTACCTCCCTGGCCTCAAGGATCTGTATCCCATATTCTTGCTCACCAATTAAAAATGTTAGTAACTTACCGCCTGATTCTTCAAACAGCTGATTTCCACTTTCGCTCATAAATCTCCTTTCGAGAATATTTTCCAAGTAATCTATAACTTGTAAGATAAATTATACGAAATTACGCTATTATTTACAAATAGTTATTTAAAACTATGGGTTTTCTGAATAAAGCTCACCGGATCTATGATTAGCCCAACCCTACCGTCACCTAGGATCGTCCCCCCCGAAATCCCTTTGAGGCCCGAAAAGCGTTCGCCCATATTTTGTATTACGATTTGCTGCCGGTGAATCAGTTCATCAACCATAAGTCCATACTTCTTGTTTCCGTCATTGACCACCACGATGACCGCCTCGGATGGGTCTTTTACTAAAGGTTCAATGTGGTAGATCCGATAGATTCTAACTATTGGGATTAAATCGCCCGCCAGTAAAAAAAACTCGTCATCCCTACCCTGGAATCCCTTTAAAGAGCTTTTATCCGGCGTTACCGTCTGATCGACATCCAAAATAGGTAAGATAAAACGATTTTCTCCCACCGCAACGACCAAACCCTCGATAATCGATGTCGTCAGTGGCATTTTTAAGATGAAAGTCGTGCCTTTCCCAATCTCGCTCTCTATATTAATTTTTCCTCGCAGGGATTCCACCGTTTTAGTAACAACATCGAGACCAACTCCCCTACCTGAAATATCGGTAATTTTTTTTGCTGTTGAAAAGCCCGGCATAAAAATAAAACCGAAAACCTCCTTGTCGGTCAGTTTATCGGTTTCTTTTGCCAAGCCCTTTGAAATCGCCTTTTGAAAAATGACATCCCGGTTTAGCCCCTTACCATCGTCTGTTATTTTCAGCATGATGGCATCGCCTAAATGTTGTGCGCTGAGTTGCACAAGCCCTGCTTTTTTCTTTTTGGAGACCTTTCTTTCCTTCTCCTCTTCGATACCGTGATCGATTGAGTTTCTGACAATATGCATTAAGGGCGCATAGATATTGTCGATGATGCTTTTATCGACCAGCGTTCCAGCACCACTAACCTCTAAATTAATCTCCTTTTTGGATTTTTGGGATAAATCACGCACTTGTCTGGATAATTTGGTGAAAATAGTACTGATGGGAAACATGCGGATTCCAAGAACCTTATCCCTTAAACTTTCGGTGATTTTCTCCAAATGATCCAGATGACGGTGGAGACTTCGGTCTTTTAACTCAGCTATAATTGGGTTTTGAGTCAACAAGGACAAGGCTACCACCATCTCTCCAACTTCACCGGAAAGCTCATCCAGCTTGTCTGCCGGAACTTTCAACATTTCAACAACCTTACTTGCTTTCCCGCCTTCCGATTGGGCTGAAACTTTCGTCTTTTTCACCTCAATCGGTTTTTCTATCAGGTTTTGGCGTTCATCATCCTGATACTCGATTTTATCAGTGATAACATCCCTGTTCTTTTCAACTTCATCAAAGGGGATTTTTGATAAAACTTCTTGATCCCCCAGGTCCTTCGCACCAATTGGCAAGTCTTGTTGTTGCCGCTTTTCACTTTTATTCTCGAGATTATCCAAACAGGTAAAAAATTCTTGGATGCTAACCGTCTCGACTTCTCTGCCTTCAATCAACTCTGTCAATTGGGACACCAATCCCTTTAAAGTATCCACCGAAATAAAAAGCAAACTGATAACATCCCCGTCGATTTCTTGTTTTCCATCCCGAACTACCCCCAACACATCCTCAGTCCGGTGCGCAACCTTGCCGATCGTTGAAATCCCCAGAAACCCAGCAGTTCCCTTGATGGTGTGCATCACCCTGAAAATCTGATCGACGAGATCCTTGCGAGCAAAATCCTGTTCCAATTCCATTAAGTTGCTCTCGACCAACTCAATGCCTTCGGTCGCCTCATTGATAAAATCGGAAGCCAGACCATCGTCGATAATATCCTGAGGGGGCAAATTCTGAATAACTTCGGTGGGCTCCTCATGCTCAACTTCTAGGTTCTCCGTCTTTTCAGCGAACATCTTCTGTAATCGTTCCAAAGCCTTGTCGAAATCATCGAAGGTATCCTCTCCATGGATATAGGATTCTAGAGTTTCATCTAAAAATTCGTAAAGATTTAAAACATAAGACAACCCCGTATAATGGCTGATATGCTCGGTTACCACCTCCGTTAAAAGCTCGTTAATAAAACCGATCGCTCTCTCGAAGTAAGGGACATTAAATTTCTTAAATTCACCCAGCAGGAGATCAAAGAGATTCATTATCTCACCGCAACCCTGAATCTTGTAGATCCTTAAATCCGCCATTACCAGCTTTAAATTCAGGTTATCACGGATTGGAAGCAATTCAACTTCAAATTGCTTTCTCTCCTCATCGTTTAATTTTAGATGTTCTGTCACACCTGCCCCAAAAATAATTTAAAAAGAAAGCGGATTGGTCTCATTTGAAACAGGTGAATGAACCGACCCTCACAAACCTCCATTTGTTTAATCGACAAGATATTTATTTTAATATTAAATTTACCAATTAATTATTTTTATCACAATGTAATTGTCACTTCAATTCTCATTATAATATAAAAAATAAAATCATACAGATTTAATCAATGAATAACCGTTTCTTTTTAAGCCCTATTTTTTTTGGAATCGGCGGTATTCTTGCTTGGTTACATCAAAAGTGATAACCGTTCTCGATGGCACCGACTCGGTAATCCAGACGTTTCCACCGATAACCGAGTCTCTGCCGATAACCGTATCGCCTCCCAAAATATTACACCCAGCATACAGTACAACATTGTCCTCGATGGTGGGATGCCGTTTTTGTCCTTTTACCAAAGCACCGTTATCATCCTTTCGAAAACTTAAGGCACCCAACGTTACTCCTTGATAGATCTTAACATTATCACCAATTCTACAAGTCTCGCCAATAACCACTCCGGTTCCATGATCGATAAAAAGACTCTCACCAATTATTGAGCCTGGATGGATATCAATCCCGGTCTTGGTATGAGCGTATTCGGAAATCATACGTGGAATAAGCGGTACATCGCGAATATACATCTCATGGGCGAAACGATGAAGCGATATCGCCTGAATGGATGGATAGCTCATGATGACTTCCTCATGACTTTGAGCGGCAGGATCTCCTATATAAGCGGCCTCCACATCCTTTTTTAAAAGCACTCTGATTTTAGGTATCTGCGCTAATACCTCAAGGGTTATTTTCTCGGCCTCCTCCTGATGCTCCTGATGTTTATTTTGCTTCCGATCAAAACAAAGGCTTCTTAATATCTGCAAAAACAATCTCTGGTAGACCGCATCCAGAATATAACCACTCCAGTTACTCAGATTTCCGCTGTGGATTCTCTCGACACTATAAAATCCGGGAAAAAGCAAATGCATCAGTTTTTTTACGATATCAACCATTTCAGGATTTGAAGGCAAATTGACACCCTCAACATGGTTGATACCCCCCTGCAAATCGTAGGTCTTGACAATCTCGTTGTGAATGATCCCCAGTTGTTCTTCCGTTTTTAGTTTTTCAGGCATTATAATATTTCAAACGTTAAAGGTTATCCCTGTTGTAATAAATTAAATTTAGCCCAATTTATTAAGAAGCTAACAGCTTCATCCTTGAGTTTCAACTCTATTTTCAATCGGCAAATCTCAGGCAAATATTCTTTGAAAGACTCCAGTTTCGACCAGTCTTTCTCGGTACACAAAATCAAATCATATTCGTTTTTCTGAAAATATTTCTCTAGTCGTTTTTGTGTCTCACTTTGATATCCTTCGTGGTCAGGAAAAACCAAATGATCCACGACGATCCCACCAAGCGAATCAACTAACTTTGTGAAACTCGATGGATTCCCAACCCCGGAAAATAAGAGGCATTTCTTTCCGTTTAACCATTCTGGCTGTTTTATCTCCGCTCTCTTTGAAGATAAAATAGCCATCGGCGTTAATTCGCTTTCCCATTCCTTGATTTTTCCCGGCAGAAATCCACGTATCTTCTCCATTATCTCATCGGCCGATTTCAAGTTGCAACGAGTATAAATAATCACATCAGCCCTTTTCAACTGATTTAAAGGCTCTCTGAGTGGACCCAACGGCAAGAGGTAGCCATTACCAACGCCGGCCATGGAATCGATCATAACGATATTCAGGTCTCTCTTCAGACGAATGTGCTGCATGCCGTCATCCAGCAAAAGCAAATCAGCCTTAGGCTCCGCCAGCTTAGCCGAAAGATATCTCTCAGGCGAAATATAAAATGAGGTCTTAGGATGCTTTTGAAACAACATCCAGGGTTCATCTCCGAATTCAACGCAGGAACCACTTGGGGCTGTCTGTTGATTCAGGATAACCACTCCCCCACCTTTTTTTGACTTATACCCCCTTGTCAATACGGCTGAGCTCAAACCGTTTTCATCAAATATTTCAAGCAGTCGATCAATCATAGGACTCTTACCGGTGCCTCCAACAGTGATATTGCCGATCGATATCACCGGTTTTTGTGACGATCTGGTTTTAAAGATTCCAATCCTGAACAAAAAAAGCCTGATACGAACCAAAAAAGTGTATACCTGACTAATAGTCCATAAAAAAGACCACTTGATGATATTTCCCCATTTCGGCTCTAGTTGAAAATCGATCAAAACCATTTGCCACTATCCCTCATGGACTGTTAAATATGCATATTCCATTTTTTGACTTGTTTTGAGATACCCTTGAATTTTGCGTAATATCCCATTTGGGTTTATGGGTTGCCAGCGATTTCGCTCAACTCCGCGACTGCCATATCAATATCTTCGGTATCTATTCGCCTCATTATATTCATTCCCTTGAGTGAAAGTGTGTAGAGTCTGTCGTAATAATTCTCAAGAATATACTTAAAGCAAATATGATCTTCCCCCCTGTCGAAGAGTTCCACCAACCAATAGATCCTGTCTTTTCCAAGACTTCTTTTCAGCTTAAGGATAATCTCTCTTATCAAAGGTCTGTTTTTACCCTCCTCATCAATATATTCGTCAATGGTCCTCTGCGTCCTGGTTTTAATAGAGGCTTCAAGCAAAATCACCTTCGCTTTTTGCATACCCTCAAACACAACTCTCGGTATGGTAAGGTTGCCAATTTTTCTGCTTTCTCCTTCGATAAAAAGAGCCCTGTTTAAGTCAAGCAAGCTCAGCTGACGAAAAAGCTCACCCTCAAAAACCTTCTGTTTTCTGGGCGATTTCCCAACGGCTCCAAACAGTGATCCTCGGTGCTGTGCAATTCCCTCAAGATCCAGCGCATTATCAAGCCTTTCGATAACCAGGGTTTTGCCTACCCCTGTTTGTCCACACAACAGAAAAGGTTCCCTAAATTCGATTTCATCAAGTCCTTTTAGCACCCATTGTCGGTAGGCTTTATACCCTCCCTGAAGTCGACAAACCTTAAAACCGTAGCTCATCAGCAAAGAAGTGATCACCTTTGACCTAAGGCCACCTCTTGCGCAATAAGCGACAGTTTTAGAAGAATTCTCGTAGGATTTGAACTGATTTCTTAATTGTTCGAGTTTGGGCTTTAGTAGTTGATAACCTTCCCTGATCGCTTCTGGTTGACCAAAATTCTTATACAAAATCCCGATCGTCTCACGTTCGGCGTTTTCCAAAAGAGCGATATTTTCAGCTCCAGGAATAGCCCCATCCTGAAACTCCGATGGAGAACGCACATCAATAAAGCGGATTCCAGGAATTCGGTTTGCCACCTCAAAAGATATTTCTTCGACCTTTAAAAGGTGCAGATCTTCCCGCATCATCACAAACCGGGTGCTTTAAATATAGAATAATAAAACGATAATGGATTTTTATAGGTTACTTGATTTAGTATGTTTTGTGAAGGACATACTAAATCAAGTTGGCAGAAAGGCCTTGTAAATCTTAATGGTGGGATACTTGAAAAAAACGTTTGTCTGAAATCGGCACCACGGGAATCCTTTGCAAAAACCAAAGAGCGCAGAACAGAAACCCGCCTAAAACACCCAGTGTGATGGCGAAATCATAAAGGTTATACTCAAATCCGGGAAGTCCGTGTTCAGCTGCACCATGCCCAGCGGCGGCGAGATTCTCTTGAATCGATGGGACGATAAGAAAATATTTCTCAAGCCAGACGCCCACTAAAATATCGATTGCGATTATCCTCGAAAACCAGACCGAATTACTGGAGGTCCTGCTCATCAACCCGAAAAAGGGAATAATGAAAAGTAGCACCATGATCAACCAGAATACCCATCCCCATTCGTGAGACTGCATTCTTAAGATAACATAAGGGGTCTCCTCCGGAAGATTCCCATACCAGATCACCAGTACTTGCGAGAAAATCAGGTAGGTCCATAGTGCGCAAGCTGAAAATCCAAGTTTCGATACATCGTGGTAGCGGTTGACGCTGATATAGTCCTCAAGGCGAAGACGGCTTCTGGCAAAGCCTGAGAAGATCATCAGCATGGCGAGAGCCCCAATCATATTGGCAATCGCGTACTGAACCCCAAACATCGTGCTGAACCATTCCTGATCAATCGACATCATCCAGTCGAAAGCTATCAAAGTACTCAAAAGGGCAAACGCAATTCCAACAAAAGGCGCCAGTCTCCGGGTTATACGAATAGATTGCAACTCCTCTTCTTCTTGGTCGCCGTAGTTCTTGATAAACCGGTTGGCAAAGTTATTGCCAAATTGGGTCAGTCTTTTCGCCAGACCAACATCGGGTCGCACAGAAGCCTTAAGATAAAACCAGCCCAAAATCATAAAAATGATAAACAGGATCACGTTCCTTTCAACGAAAAAGGGATAGCTCAACCAACCTGCCTTAGAATGAATAACCTTATCATGATCCATCCATTCGAAAAAATGATGCCCCCCGAAGAAAAGAATAATAAATAAAATCCCCGCAAACGGAGTAAAACTGGCCATCGATTCGGCCAGCCTTTTAATAGGTCTACCCCAGTTGGCTTCAGTTACCGTCATAATCACCGAAAACATCAATCCACCGGTGGATATCCCTCCGAACAGAATCGTATTGATCAAAAGCGCACGCCAGGCCAGTCCCGAATGTCCGCTCACAAGTCCAACGATAAATCCGATGACACCTATGGCCATAAGAACAATCAATAAATTACGGATACCATTGCCAAGCTGAAAAGCACTGTTGGTCAGCACTTCTTTCATTTCATCATTCCTGGTCATGCTTCTTCTCCAGTAGTCTTACAAAATTGACAATATCCCATCGGTCCTTTGATGTTGTCGCTATTCCAATAGGCGGCATCACTGCCCCCCCATATCTGATTTTATGATAGATATAGCCGTCCGAAAAGGCGGGTGATAAGTCTGAAATTATCGGAGCGACCATTCCCTTGCTATTGACCTGGGTTTTTGCGAATCCGTCCTCGTTCGCCTCAGATGTGATTCCGTGACAAACAGCGCAATAGGTTTTGTATTTAAACTCCCCATTTGCCAGAGATTCCGCGCTCGACTTGATTGGGTTCCTGGTCGTCGTTTTTGGGCTCATTTCCCTGGAAAGCCAGTCGAATCTGTTCTCATAATTTTCATAAATCCGCCCATCGGTCGATACCGAGCCAATAGGAAAATCGATCATGCTACCCTCTTCCTGAGGCTTGATACTCTTTTGGTTATACATATCGGTAATCCAGACGAAAAGGCTCGATTTTCCGAAAATGGTTCCAGCCCCAATGAGGATAAACAAACCAAACAGCAGTATGATTTTACGCTTCACGGTTGACCTCCTCGGCTTGATATTTTTTGAATATTTCAACCACCTTATCCACCTCATTTTTAGAGCAGGGTACTACAACTCCGAATCGGTCATTCATGAACCGGTCGTAGTTCTTATACTTATCGCTGGTAGGAAAGGAATGCTTTTTTGTATCTCTCAAAATCAAAAGCACCATTCCCAAAACCGTACAATAGATTGCCATGATCACCCCGAGCTCAAACAAGATCGGCCCCATAACCGGCACTGAAACCACCGGCTTACCTGAGACCGGCAAGATCCAATCCAACGTCATGGTGATGATCAATAAAATTCCGATACCGATCCCCACAAACATCCCAAACAATGTGAAAAAAGGAACCCTGCTCTGGGGGTTTCCCAGAGCATGTTCTATCTCGTGCCTTGGACAGGGCGTGTGTGTCGTGATTTTTTCAATCCCCTGCTTCCTGATTTCTTTGATGGAAAAACACATATCGTCCAAAAATTCAAAAGTCGCCCAAACTCCACTAAACTCCTTTTTCATTGAGACCTCCTTAAAGGCGGATGAAGTGCTTCTTTCAATTCAGCCACAGCTAAAGAAGGCATAATCTTCACAAAGATAAAAAACCACATAAAAAACCAGCCGAAACTCCCCACCGTTATCCATATCTCGACCCACTCGAACTTGTACATGCTCCAGGCAAAAGGATCAAAATCATGCGCCAGAGACGTCACAACAATATTAAAACGCTCAAGCCACATTCCGACATTGACCAGTATTGAGATGAAAAACAAAGCGGGGATATTGGTCCGGATCTTTTTGATCCAAAGCGGTAAAGCCGAAACACAGTTACAAAAGACCATCAGCCAGAAAAAATACCTCAACTCGCCGAAAGGGCGAAACCAGAAAAGGGCTCTTTCAAATTTCGCGCCGCTATAATAAGCGATGAAAAATTCAATCGAATAAGCGTAAGTAACCAAGATGCCCGTCATTAAGATCATCTCGGCCATCCCTTCCAAGTCTCTAACCTTGATGATCTCCTTAAACCCGGGAAAAGCCACCCTTAAGGGAATCATGATCGTCAATACCATGGCGCACCCCGAAAAGATCGCTCCAGCGACAAAGTAGGGAGCAAATATCGTCGTATGCCACCCTGGGATACTGGACATCGCGAAATCCCAGGATACAATCGAATGGACAGAGAAGACCAAGGGGGTCGCAATGGCGGCAAACAAAAGATAACCCCTCATATAATGGAGCCACTGGTGGTTGGTTCCCCTGAATCCGACAGAAGCAATGCTATAGAAAAACCGTTTCAGTTTACTTTTACAGCCATCTCTCACCGAAGCCAGATCAGGAATCAAACCCAGTATAAAAAAAGCGATCGACACCGACATATAAGTCGATACCGCAAAAACATCCCATAAAAGAGGCGATTTGAAATTGATCCAAAGTTGCCTCTGGTTGGGGTAAGGCAAAAGCCAATAAAAATTCCAGGCACGACCGATATGAATGATCGGAAACAGACCCGCCGTCATAACTGCGAAAACCGTCATGGCCTCAGAAGCGCGATAGATCGAAGTCCGGAAAGGGGCTCTCACCAAAAACAGCACTGCTGAGATAAGAGTCCCCGCATGGCCGATCCCGATCCAAAAGACGAAGTCGGTTATATAGACTCCCCAGCCGATGGGATGATTGATTCCGCTCCATTCCATACCGTGCATAATCTGGTAGGTCCAAGCGAAAATCCCCAGTCCAAGGGCACTCAAGATAATACCAAGACTGATCCACCATGTTTTGCCGGGAGGCTTTAGCGAATGCAGGACATCTTCGTTGATACTGGTATAAGTGATATTGCTCACACAGGCTCCTATGCTTTACGATTATTATGCTTGACTTTCTTTAAGTACGTAATCGAAGGCTTGAAGTTCACTTCCTCCAATTGTTTATAACCTCGTTTGGTAGTGGAAACAATTTTATTAACTTGACTCTGCTTATCCATGATGTTTCCGAAGGTAATGGCTTTCGCGTTGCAAGTCTGCTGACACGCGGTCTTAATTTCACTATCGGCCACAACCCTGCCTTGATCCTTGGCGATGTCTTTCATCTCCCTGATGCGTGAGTAACAGAAGTTACATTTCTCCATGACACCCATTTCCCGGACAGTCATGGCCGGATTCAGCTGTAAATGAAGGGGGCTTGGGAATTCGTAGCTTCTCCAGTTGTATTTTCTTTGCTTGTAAACGCAGTTGTTAGAGCAGTACCGGGTACCGACACAACGGTTGTAGATCATGGCGTTGATCCCATCTTCGTTGTGATAAGTAGCGTATACCGGACAGACCGGCTCGCACCCTGCGTTGCCGCATTGGTTGCACATCTCCGGAGTATAGTATATCTCGGGGGTACCGGTCTCCTCGTTTTTCTCGATGTATCTCTCGATCCTCAGCCAACTCATCTCACGTCCCACGGCGTTGCGGTCCTTACCGACCACGGGGATATTATTCTCTGCGTAGCAAGCCACGACACAAGCCGAACATCCCGTACATCGATCAAGATCGATGCTCATCTCCCATTTATAAGGATCATAATATTTGGGTTTTTTCTTCCCGGCCCATTCGGCATGATAGGCAACGTCCTCTTCCCTGGGATCGTAAAAATCCGTGTTATCCTTACGGTCCATGGTATACAGGCGGTGCCGCAAATGATGGCCATGAGCCTTTTCCTCTGAATGTCCCAGCATGTTTCCCATGGTCGTTGTTTGGACAAACCCACGCCCTTTTTGGCTACGGTCCCCCATCAGTCCGAGTGTATCGGCCTCCAGCGCTTCGATATCGTCTTTGAACTGCCCATCCATGGTTACTAAATAGGCTTTCTTCCCCAGAGGCTTAATGCTGACACCGCCGCTGGTAAAAACCAGGTCACCGGATTGGGCATCCGTCTTAAAAGGCAGGACCCCAGCCGCGTTCTCACCTACCTTGAAACCTTCGACTCTTAAATCGGACTTTGTTTCGATGACCGGCGTGATGATGCTTTTACCATGGCTGGATTTATAGGTCGGAAAAGGCACAGATCTTCCCATTCCAGCGGGCACGACCAGAGTGTTTTCCTCGATTCCGTAATAAAAATATGCCGCCAGTTCCAATGAACCCTTCGGAGTTTTGACCTCCACCAGATCGCCGTGCTTGATTCCCAACTTCACCGCCGTTTTTGGATGGATTTCAACCCAACTGTCCCAAACGATCTGGGTGATCGGATGGGGAACCTCCATCAGCCAGGAACGGTTAGCCGCCGCTCCGTTGGAATGATGAAGTGTCGTATTAACCGCCAGCAGGGTCATGCCATTCACACTCAGGGAACTCTTTACCTTTTGTTTTAAAGCTTTCGTGGAGAAAGACACCTTATCTGATGAAAAGTCTCGGTATTGACCGCCTTTTTTGAGCGAATCCGTCCAAAATGTTTGAAAAGCAGACCTGTCACCCATCTTTTTCTGTACGGCTTGCCATTGTTCCTTAAGGTATTCCTGGTAATTGTCAGCATCAAATCCGCTTAAGCCCGCGCTACTACCAGCCAACAAAATCAGATCCCCGATTTCCTTGGTTGAAAACATGGGCAATTTGGCCATAACTGGTTGTTGAAGTCCAAAAACGCCGTTTCTTGGAGTCGAGTCTCCCCAGCTTTCGAAATAGTGGGAGGTCGGCAGGTGCAGATGCGCCAGAGCGGAAGTCTCGTCCCGCTCAGTTGATAATGATACCACGAAAGGCGCGCCTTTTAAGGCTTCGACAACGCCTGAATCCTGTGGGAGAGCGTAGGCCGGATTGACGTTTTCTATGAAAACGATATCATACTTGCCTGCGTCTTTAAGTGCCTGGACGATTTCTTCGGTACTGTCGCCACCGATCCTGTAGTCCGCTCCAAAAACAATCGTCTGGCCAATATTCCCCGCGACATAGTTAAGGATATTCACCGCTACTTGAAGCTGAGTCGCGTCGGCTCCCGCCGTATTTCCACCTGCGATCGCGATGCTCTTACCATTTTTACCGAATTCCTTGGCCAGTTCTTCGAGCTTGCTTGTTCTAACCCCTGTCTGTGAGGCGACCTGCTCGGCCGAAAATTCCTCTAGGTAATCCCTCAGTGCTTTTTTCTCGCTTCCGGAAATTTTGGATTTCCCCAAAAGCTGATTGGCGATACCAAGCGCAATTATAGCTTCACCTCCTGAAGGACAAGAAACCCATTCGTCGGCATTGCTCCCCGTCAGACTCATATGGGGCGAAACATGATAGTATTTCCCTTTGACCCCATGCTTAAAAGCATGCATCTCGGTATAGCTTTTAGTCAGCTTGACCGGATAAACCCAGCTTTCCAGAAAATCGGCACCGAAACTGATCAGAGTCTTGGCCTTTTCAAGTTGATAGTCAGGAATTTCGTTTTTATTAAAAGTGATCTGATTGGCCTGCTTGATGCTGTTGGTTGGGGAACTGTCGAACCTCAAGTATTTGGCTGAGCCAAGGCCCTTTACAAACCGGTCTATTAGTTTGTTGATCGACCCAGAACGGGCTGGGCCGATATAAAGAACCTTTCCTTTTTTCGCTTTAGTCGCTTCAAGTTTCTCACTCAGGATACCCAACCCTTTATCCCAGCCGATCAGGGAACTTGAACCGTCGTTTTGGGTCGCTGGCGATTTGGCCCTAGACGGACTGTACATCCCCTGTAGCGATGATTGTCCGATCGCGCAAATTCCGCCTCCGCTTAACGGGTGTTCGGGATTTCCCTCAGCTTTGATCGCCCGGCCTTCTCTTGTTCTGATGATCAGTCCGCAGTTGGCCGCGCATTCTTGGCAGGTCGTCGCGAAATGAATCGATACTGCGGGTACGTAGTCTGACGGTGGAACCAGCATGGGGATTATTTTTTCGACCGGGTCTTCCGTACAACCGACCACCGCCACGGCGGCACCGCTAGTAGCCGCAACCTTAAAAAAATCTCTCCTTTTCATCCCTTTACTCATTCAATCTCCTAGGTTATTTGTGGCAAATGTAACAATCCTTTGAGCCCTGTAAGGTTCCATCTTGCTTTGGTTGAGGAGCATTCTGGACAACCGGCCCCCCCCTGGTCTCTCGGACCTGACCGATCACCTTGTCACCTGAAGTGATGTGCTCTTTCTTGTGGCAGTCTACACACCATCCCATGCTCAAATCCGCCTTCATGTCATCCATGGTTATCACGTCCAGGTTTGATATCTCTCCATGACATTCGGTACAGTCAAAACCAGCCTGAACATGACGTTTGTGTGAAAAGTGCACAAAGTCCGGCAGATCGTGAATTTTCTTCCAGGGGACAGGTTGCTTCTTGTTCCAGTACTCCTCGATTTTTTTGATTTCCTTTTTCTGATCGTCCTTGGTCCCCTTAATAACACTGTGGCATTGATTGCAAGTGACCAGAGGCGGAATCCCTGAAGAATTAGAGCGTCGGGCGTAAATATGGCAAAACTCGCAAGGAACCTTATTGTCGCTGGCGTGAGTTTTATGGCTAAAGGCGATTGGTTGTTGAAAATCCTCCGCAACCGCGACTTGTGGTTGAAAAAGATAAAATATCATTACACCAGCAATGAGACTGCTCAGGCCTAGAAGTATTTTTCGCATAGTCAAACCAATCAGATTAATTTACTTAAACTCTCGATAGTAGCAATATTGTTCCGTTTGTCTCGCCTTGAATATTATGTCAATCATGTTAGTACTGTAAATTACTAATTCGTGAAGGTGCTGGATTGAATCACAACTTTTGCTTTAATGCAATATTCAAAATTTAATTTTTTTGTGTTGATCAGGGTTAATTATTTTATTTCTTTGATATTATGGCGTTTAAAAAATTATATTTTTTTGGACATCCACATTATACGAATAAATTAATATACTATCTATAATCACAGCTTAACAACCAACCCGAAGCAGCCATTTTTATTAGGAAGGGTGATCATAAAACAAGTTGCTTTTTCTTAAAGATTTTAGTTGGACGAAAAGCAATAGGACCCGTAATATTTTGGAAGAAAACATTATATAAATGATTATACAAGGAAAGGATGAAAAGTCCATTTAGCGGAGGTTCTTTTGGTACATCCGAACAAATCAAGCAATCCATTAAGCTTTTAAATCAACTGCTGGACTACGGGATAGAAGGCTTTGGACCCATTTGCGGCGCCAAAAAGTTAGCGGAGGGCTATACCGTCAATGCAGACCATAAAAACAAGCTGGCCAGCATTGAAGCGTTGATTAAAAAGGAGGAATTGAAAAATTTCACCAGCGGTTTCTTAACCAGTGTCGGTGGAATTATAACGCTTCCGGTCACCATTCCCGCTTCAATTGGAATCAACTGGATTTTGCAGATTCGCATGGTTGCGGCTATGGCTTATATCGGAGGATTCGATATCGATGAACCAGGTGTAAGAATCACGATTGCCCTTTGTATTCTGGGCAAAAAAGGAAAGGAAATCATCAACGCACATCCAAGCGAAATCGCCGGACTTTTACAGACTGGCGGTATCACTCATTTCCCAAGAAACACTATTTTGATTCTAAATCAGACGATTGCCATGCGTTTAATGCGAGTCGCGACGCAAAAAGGCTTTACGAGACTGAGCAAGGCGATCCCTTTGCTTGGTGGTTTGGTGGGAGGGGCTTTGGATTATCATTCCTGCCATGAGACTTCCCAATTCGCGAAAGAGCTCTTTCAATTTGAGCTCACAAACGAAGATGAAATATCCAGCATTTCTGACAAATAACCATACCCACTTGAAAGAGCATTAAAATTGAAGATCCTGTTGATTCAGCTCAAACAGATTGGCGATGTCCTGATGACGACTCCCGCCTTAAGGGCTTTAAGAAAAAAACATCCTGGTGCCGAGATCCATTTTTTAACTCAAAAACCTTCAAACCAGATATTCGAATTTAATCCTTTCGTTGATCGAGTCATCGATTTTCCCACGAAAAGTGATTTCAGAGAAAGACTTGGCTTTATTGAGTCATTGAGAAAAGAAAAATATGATGTCGCCATCGATTTTTTAGGGTTGCCAAAAACGGCATTACTCACCAAACTCATCGGGGCGAAAAAAAGAATCGGTTTTAAAAAATTCGGCCGAAGTCTATTTTACACCGAAAGGGTTTTCGCCTCCGATGAAAACCTTTACTCAGTCGAGCATAAGATTCAATTACTGCGCTCTTTGGGAGTTCATTCCACTGATTTTCAGCTTGATTTTTTTTATGGGAATCAAGATTTATCCAAAGCCCAAGCCATTCTTCAAGATCTTCACCCTAAAAAAATAGGTCCTCTAATCTCGATCTCTCCGGTCTCAAGACAAGCCTACAAAGTCTGGCCCGCTGAGAATTTCGCGGTTACGGCGGATTACCTGATCGACAAATACCAAGCGGACATCCTTTTTTTGTGGGGTCCAAATGAATACGGTTTCATCAAGGCCGTCAAGGACAAGATGAAGAACCAACCTCTTGGAGACTACGATATTCCGACTATCCGTGAAACGGCAGCCTTATTAAAACTGGTGGATCTTCACATCGGCAACGACAACGGCCCCATGCATTTCGCGATAGCCGTAAAAACGCCTAGCGTCGCCGTCTTCGGCAGACCTAAATTATCTAACTGGACGCCGCCTGAGAGCAAAACACATCTGGCCATCGAATATGACCCCGGCTGCAAGTCAAATTGTGTCTACCCTCGTTGCGAATTACAATGCCTAACAGGGGTTGAGATTTCAAAAGTAATCGAACTGGCAGACCTGTCGCTAAATCAGCAATTTATGATTTCATCAGAACTGAAATTAAAATCAGCGAACATCTAAAACTGGTAAGATACTTGCTTAATGAAAGCTACGATAATGAGGAAGAATTGTACCGTTATGATCTTTCCGTTACAGTGAGATCGGCTGGTTTTTGGCAAGCGATCCCAATTCAGGCTAGATTAGCGTCAGCATTACAAAATAAATGATCAAAATAACTTATTGGGCAATTAAAAAACCATTTATAATGATACTCCTCCTGGGAATGTTTTTCACTGCTCAATCCTGTGGACCGACGCTGGAGGAAATAAAGATCAGTGCTCTTGATCATTTCAAAAGAGGCAACGACTTTCAGCAGAGCTATAACTACAAGGCCGCCATCCAGGAGTACAAAACGGCGATCGCCTTGGACTCCGAACAGTCTTATTTTTTCTATAATCTTGCTCTGGCCTATGAAACCCTGATGCTTCATGACAAAGCGCTGGAAACGTATCGAATGGCCATTGAGCTTCAGCCTGATTTTGCCGAGGCTTGGTATAACCTGTCTTTGATCCTTTATAAGAAAAACGACACTGAAAATGCCTTTGTCGCTTATGAAAAATACTTAAAACTGAACAAGGACACGGAAATAAAGCGTTTGAGATCAAAAGACGAAATAAAAAATGCTCCCAATATTATCAAGTAGGGAAATACTTCTACTTAATATATAAACGGCTGTTGTATTTTGTGACAATGTTTTGTACTTTACTTACATTTAGCGACCTAAAACAGGCCTTGTTTTTTTTGATGAATTTACTTTCGACTTCCCATAATAAGTTTTATACTGACAATAAACAAATCAATTCCATTAAATTTAATGAGCTCAAACACCCCTAATACCTTTAAAAAAATTTTAGAGCCGATCGAAAATTATCTCATTAAAGTCGAAGATCTCGTTTTAAAAAATCTAGAAACCGAAATACCTTTATTGACGGAAGTCGGCCAATACCTTCTAAATTCTGGCGGGAAACGCTTTAGACCTGCCCTTCTTTTATTCGCGGCTGGCTCAGTCGGCAAATTAAGCGACAAGACCTGTCTGGCCGCCAATATCATCGAATACATTCATACAGCTACCTTACTCCATGACGATGTCGTCGATAATGCCGATATCCGGCGTTCAAAAAAATCAGCCAGATCCATCTGGGGTAACGAAGCCAGCGTTCTGGTCGGAGATTACCTGTTTACGGTGTCTTTTAAACATCTGGCATCCCTAAAGAACATGAAAATGGTCGAAACCCTTTCCAAGGCGACGACCATGATGGCTAAAGGCGAAATCCTCCAATTGACTAGAAGTTACGAAAACACGACAGAAAACGAGTATCTGGAAATCATCATCAACAAAACGGCTTGCCTAATGGGCGCGGCGATGGCCATCGGAGGAATTCTCGGAGGGGCGGATGAACAACAGCAGGAAGCCCTTTATCAGTGCGGCAACAACATCGGTATTTCTTTTCAACTGATCGACGATGCGCTTGATTATCAACTGGAGAACAGTTCCCTGGGAAAACAGCAGGGTGTTGATCTTAAGGAAAGGAAGATAACCCTTCCCTTAAGCCACCTTTTGAGCAACGCAAGCGAAAAAGATAAAAACGAAGTCCTCGCCATCTTAGACCTGGATGAAATTAACGATCAACACGTCAAAACGGTCAGCCAGCTGATCGACTCATACCGCTCAAATGAATATACCGTCCAAAGGGCGAATCATTATTGTATTCAGGCTAAAAAAGCACTATCGATCATACCGGACAACGCATACAAATTGGGAATTATCCAGTTGGCCGATTTTGTGGTTAACAGGAACAGCTAAATAATACTGGATTATTAATAATAAAAATGAAAAAAGACCTCTTGCAGGAAGATCCAAAATTACTCGCGAAAACCATAAAGGAAATCGGTGCGACTCCCTATTTCCGTTCGCTGGATCATATGCTTTTAGAAAAAGTTTTCGTTTCAGGCTCCATCTACTCCCTTAAAAAAGGTGAAACCCTGATCCGCCAAAGCGATAAAAGTAATCGCATGTTCTACATTCTTATCTCTGGCGAATTCGAGGTTTACGCGGATAATCAATTCATCTTGAGGCTGGATGAGCCTGGACAAACCCTCGGCGAAATGGCGATCATAAACCCGCGACCAAGAACGGCTGATGTGATCGCGTCCAAA
>JAOUME010000220.1 GCA_029881655.1 Deltaproteobacteria bacterium
CCGCTTCATGCCAGCAGTCATAATCGGTCGATAAAGCGATGGTAGCGAAGCAAAGCTCGGCTTCCCGGGCCAGTTTGGCTTCCTGAAGATTAGTCATTCCGATCACTGAAGCCCCGAAACTCCGGTATATATTGGATTCCGCTTTGGTTGAGAACAAGGGGCCTTCCATACAGACATAGGCCCCGCCTTTATGGCAGGTTATTTCCAGCATCTTAGCCGCGAAACACAAGGCGTCTGCCAAGTCACCGCAAACCGGATTGCCGAATTGCAGGTGAGCCACGATACCCTCACCGAAAAAGGTGGAAGCCCTGGCTTTGGTTCGGTCGATAAATTGATCGGGGACGACTAGATGACCCGGCTCGATTTCGCGTCTAAGACTCCCTACGGCGCTAACCGAGATTAAATGCGTGACACCCAGCGATTTCATAGCCCAGATGTTGGCTCTGTAGTTGATTTCGCCTGGCAAAAGCCTATGTCCTTTTCCGTGCCTCGGCAAAAAAATGATTTCTTTGCCGTAGAGGCTACCTTTGATTAACGCGTCGGAAGGATCGCCAAAGGGCGTCTGAACTTTGATCTCCTGAATATCCTTTAATTCATCCATCTGGTAAAGACCGCTACCGCCTAGTATCCCATATTTCATTTCAACTCCTAATTGTCATAATGTTAAATTTGACTTCAAGTCCTTTATAGTTGTCTAGGAAAACCAATAATCTGTTAAAAGCCTGGCTCTATAGGCGACTGTTTCTTTTTTAAATAGGCTTTTTTCTTTATTAACTCAAGTTATTCATGGAATAAAAGTCTAAGCAATTAATGAAAAACTATAAATAACAAACGCTAACTGAATTATTATGGAAATTACTTTAATTAAATGAGACTTTATGATAAAAAATAACATTACAAAACTAATTTAACTACGCCTGATTTCTATTTGACTAAGGAGTGATATGAGCAGTGAAAACGTTGTGATCTTATCTGATGCGGATTTTGAGGAGAAAGTTTTAAAAAGCGGCGCGCCGGTTTTGGTTGATTTTTGGGCAGAGTGGTGCGGGCCATGTAAGATGATCGCTCCTTTTCTTGAAGAACTGGCGGGAGAATATAAAGGAAAATTGACGATCGGGAAACTCAATGTCGATGATAACTCACAGTATGCTTCACAGTACGGTGTCAGAAGTATTCCGACCCTGATACTTTTTAAAAATGGGGAGCAAGTTGATATGGTTGTGGGTGCCGATACAGGGAAAATCAAAAAAATCGTCAGTGGCCTCGAACTTTAAGCTTGCCAACGGTAATTACACTAGCGGGTTTTTCGCCCTAGAAGACCCGATTCAATAAAAGCATCCTGTTTGAAAAAGATACTTTGCAAGATCGAGTACTTAGGAACTCATTATCATGGCTGGCAGATACAAAAAGGCTCCCTGCCGACCATCGAGTCTGAACTCAAAAATATCTTGGAAAAAATCCTTCCTGATAACTTTGAATTGAAAGCCACCAGTAGAACCGACGCCGGTGTTCATGCGGCGGGTCAGATCATCTGTTTTAAGGTGCCGCTTGAAAAATCTCTAACAAAACTTTTTTTCAGTTTGAATTCCCTGCTGCCTGAAGACATTTCGGTTCGCGACATGGTCGAGGTACCCCTTGATTTTTATCCCCGCAAGGAAAACAAAGGCAAGAGATATTTCTACCAGATCATCAATACGCCCATGCCTGTCCCGGTTTTCAGAAGGGATCACTGGTGGATTCCAAAGGAAATGGATATGGACATACTCAAAAATGCAGGGCAGCTTGTCGTAGGCACCCACGATTTCACGGCGTTCAGAGGTAAGCTTTGTCAGTCTCAAAGCCCAATTAAAACGATTCATTCACTTGAAATTACAAGCAGGGATATCGAATTTGGCAGGGTTATCCGTCTAGAAATCAATGGCTCCAGTTTTATGCGACATATGATCAGGATACTGGTAGGCTCTTTAATCGATATTGCGCAGGGCAGATTGACTTCAGACGCGATTTCAAAGGCTTTAAGATCCAAAAAAAGAAGCGATTTGGGAAAAACAGCTCCTCCTCACGGGCTCATTTTAGATAAGATATTCTTTGATCCAGACCCATTCACCAATCGAGAAATGGAAGTCTGGAACCATCATCCAAAAACATCACGGAAAAGAATCTAAAACTTGAGACATTCTCCGATCGAGTCATACTCACACTGACACCCGTCGATCCAGCTTGCGCCACTTAGTATTGCTCCTGAAAAATCGGCTCCATCCACTTTAGCTTCATGCAAATTGGCGCCTTCCAGGTTTGCGTTCTTAAAACTGCTACCACTCAAATCCCCCAAAACAAGGTTGACTCCCTTAAGATCCGCACCGGACAAATCACAGTTCACACAGGATTTTGTTTGCTTTAGCTTTTTTAAATCTTCTGAATTAAACGCTAAAACCAACGTCGGCAGTAGCAGTAATAAGGACAAAATGATCCAGGTAGGTTTTATTCTCATGTTGGCTCTTATATGAAGTTTTTAGTGTCAATTTGTTTAAATTAGCTATATAAATTAAATAAGGCGAGTACAAATTATTTATTAATAATTGACCTGTACAAAAAAATATTAAAGTTTTTTTTGACTTATTGTAATATATAAATATATAAATAAAAATGAACTTAAGGTGTTATTCCATAGAAAATTATTTTTAACTGTTTTTGTTAATGAAATCAGATGGAGAAATAAATGGCTGAAGAAAGAGTAAAAAAAATGGCGTTGATCGCGTCACAAGGTACCCTTGATTGGGCTTATCCTCCTTTTATTTTGGCGTCAACTGCGGCGGCAATGGAAATGGAGGTGGCTATATTTTTTACGTTTTATGGTTTACCGCTACTCAAACGTAAAATTGACGCAAAGGTTTCTCCACAATCAAATCCGGCAATGCCGATGAAAATGCCTTTTGGTCCAAAATTTTTTCAAAATATATCCTGGCCTATGCCCAATTTTTTAACGGGTAACGCTCCGGGATTCGAGTCTATGGCAACAACCATGATGAAAAAAACCTTTAAGAATAAAGGGGTGGCGTCAGTAACCGAACTTCGGGATTTATGTATGGAGGCGGGTGTGAAGATGATTGCCTGCCAGATGACCATGGATGTATTTGGATTTGAAAAGAAAGATTTTATTGAAGGCATCGAATACGGAGGAGCGGCAATGTTTATTGATTTTGCTACGGATGCGGATATACAAATGTTTATTTGATTATTTGTATTTTATTTAACAGCTAATTGATTTTAGCGGATGCGTGATTTTATAATTAAAAAGGAGAATTTATGAGCGATGATCAGAAATTTGATATGGAGCTTGACTGTAAGAACCTATCCTGCCCTTTGCCGGTATTAAAGACCAAACAGGCCATTGGAAAACTCACGCCTGGTCAAGTCCTGAAAATGACTTCAACCGATCCGGGGTCAAACAAGGATATGGCTTCCTGGAGCAACCGAACCGGTAATCCAATTCTCAAGACGGAAGTCGTTGGTAACGAACATATTTTTTATATCCAGAGAAAATAACCTTTCCCGAAGTCTATCTTCTTGGTCCTTATTTCAGGCATTATAGCTGTTTTTACCCGTCAATGTGTCTTTAGTGATTGACGGGTAAAAACAT
>JAOUME010000221.1 GCA_029881655.1 Deltaproteobacteria bacterium
TTAATCATTGATGTATAATAACCAGCCTTTTCCAATCACCCATGTGATTTTTGATATGGATGGGATATTATTGGATACCGAACCGATTTATACCAAGATCACTCAAAGCATTTTGGATCGCTACGGAAAAACGTTCACTTTAGAGATCAAAGCCCAAATGCTGGGTCGTCATCATTTGGAAGCCGCTAAAATCCTAATCGATAAACTTCACCTGCCGATCACCCCTCAGGACTACCTCTCACAGTTTCAGCGGCTTCAAACTGATTTTTTTCCAAATGCCCAGGCTTTTCCTGGGATGAAGAAGCTAACCCTTCAGTTAAACCAGAACCAAATCCCCTTAGCTGTCGCCACCAGTTCAAAGAGGGATTTGTTTAATCTGAAAACGATAAAACATCAGGAATGGTTTTCGATTTTTCAAGTCGTCGTAACAGGTGATGATCCAGGAGTTGAAAAATGCAAACCCGCTCCGGATATTTTTTTAAGAGCCGCCAACCTGCTCAAGGTTAGTCCAGGAAACTGTCTGGTTTTCGAAGACGCCCCAACCGGGGTCGATGCCGCCCTTTCAGCGGGGATGAAGGTCATCGCCGTACCGGATGTTAAGATGGACTGGGGATTGTTTGATAAAGCACACAGGATTCTTAAATCCGTCACGGAGTTTAACCCCAAGGAATGGGGTTTGCCTGCATAAGGAGTTTAAATTATGGACTTTGACTCCGGATTGGTATATTTTGTGGCTAAAAGCAAACCAACAAAGCCATAAACTTGATGTGACAAATTAAAGATGCCGCATATAATTTATAAAACCAGATGGAAATTTCCGCTCCTGTTTTTGGTCGGGTTGTTTGTGCTGGGATACGCTCAGGCTCAAGAAACGGTTAAGATGTATAATTTCGGCGCGGAGCCGGTTAAAATATTTAAGGCGCCAAAAAAGGGAGCCGAAGTTTTAGGGGAAATCAAAAAAGACGAGTATGTAGAAGTGAAAGTGATCTTAAATCGCTGGGCGATTATCGACTATAATGGGGTTGAGGCTTTTGTGGAAGCCCGGGAGATCAGGGAAAAAGTGAGTTTTAAAAGCCTGTTCGGCAATTAACCGATCTATACCGTTATTTTATTTCTGTTTTTAAACGCGCCCTTGTAACGATAAAGGATAAACTGCCCCCCAGTAAAAAGGATTAATACCAGGAATACATAATAAGCCGCCGCCGACCCGTAGCCCATCTTCTGTTTATGAAAAGCCGTCTCGTAGAGAAAATAAACCGAGGTCTCGGTCGTTCTCAGAGGACCTCCCTTGGTCATGATGAAAATCTCCCCGAATACTTGGAAAGCCAAAATAGTATCCATTAAAGCCGCTACGATCAGGGTGGGTTTTAACAGTGGCAGAGTAATGGTGAAGAACTGTCTTAGGTGTGATGCCCCATCGAGTTTGGAAGCTTCATAGTATTCCAGAGGAATGTTTTGCAGACCCGCCAACAGCATTAACGTATAAAACCCGAAAGAAGCCCAGATGTTCATAAACATGATTGACGGGAGCGACCAACTCGGATCTTTAAGCCAGTGCTTATCCTCAAAACCCATCAGTCCCGCCAGATCGTTGAAAAAACCGGCTGGAGCGTAAAGTTCCATAAACAGGGTGGCGATCACCATAACCGATGTGACGACCGGCATAAAGTATGAAACCCTGTAAAAAGTTCTAAAGCGTAGTTTCTGGTTTAGGATCACCGATAAGACCAAAGCCAGGAGCATGATGACTGGGACCGTGCCGATAACGAAAATAAGACTGTTATAAACCGAATTGATGAAGTTTTTATCGGATAACAGATTCAGGTAATTAAGAAGGCCAATCCATTTTGGAGACGCTACTGCGGTCGCCTTGAATTGAGTGAAACTTAAATAAAAGGAATAAACGATCGGGAAAACGCTAAAGACGCTAAAAACCAAAAGCCAAGGTAACAAAAATAAGATCGTGTTGGCGCTATATTTTATTTTCTTGGTAACCACCTGTTTTTCGAGTTTCTGGATATATTTCAGATTGTAGTAATAATACCCCCCCCAAATTAAAAGTAATAACGCTCCGATTATCAGCAGATACTTTATCAGATTATAAGTTAAATTGTCTTTTTCCAAGCCCTGGTCTCCAATTACATTGGCTTTTGGCTCTAACAGGATTTCGTTTATATCCTTTTTGGCTTGATTCATTGCGTCTTCAACTGAAATAAGCCCATACATCACTCTTTCGAGTTGCTCGGAGAAGATTTCCTGAATATCAATCCACTTTGGATGAGACGCCGGGCTACTGGCGGTTTTTAAGGTCTCCAAAAAAATAAGGAGTTCGGGATGTTCGACCTGATAAAAAGGATCGTTTATGGCACTCTTATGGGATGGAAAAAGAGTCGTGACTTGCGAGGTGATCGATTTGGTCACATCAGGGCGAACCAAAAAGCGGATAAAGCGGTTGGCCGCGTCTAGATTTTTTGTGTTTTTCGTGATCGCCAACATCTGCCCCCCGCCAAAAGCAATACTCTTTTGAGTATGGGGTGATTTCGGAAGCGAGGTAACTCCGAATTCAAGCTCCGGAGACTCTTTTTGAAACTTTATGATTTGACCAGGCTCTTCGACCATGAATCCGATTTTCCCTTCCTGAAAAGCCTTTCTCACCGCCAGGTTATCATCAAAGAGGCTCGAATTTTTAAGTTCCTGATAATATCGGACCGCCTGTAAAAAACGAGGGGAATCCAAGGTCGCCGAGTTTGAATTCGGGTCAAACAACACGGCTTCATTGGACCAGGCAAAGGGTAAGAATTTCTGCCAGGTCGAGTAGGCACCGGTCTTCAGACCGTAACCGTAAATACGCTCGTCCAAGACCGATATCCGCCGGCTTGCATCGAGCAACTGGTTCCAGTCAGAAGGAACATCTAGAACCCCGGCTTTATCAAGTAATTTTTTATTATAAAAGAGCGCTCCCGTCGAAAGCGTCCAGGGGACAGCGTAAGTCTTGCCTTGATATTCCGCGGGTTTCCACAGATTCAACCGAGCTTTAAGGTCGTCAACTTCAAGGGGCTTCAGGCCACCCCCTTCACTAAAGCCCACAACCCAGGTGGAGCCGATTTCGATCACATCGGGAGCTTGATCCGCCGCTAAAGCCGCGATAATCTTGTTTAACCCGTCAGACCAAGTCAATCTTTCGACGATCACCTTGATACCGGTTTGTTTTTCGAATCTTTCGATTTCAGGCTTTATCCATTTTTCCGGCCAGAATTGCCAAAAGCGGATTTCTTTACTTTGAGAGAAACCGCTCAAGGGCAGAAATAAGATTACCCATCCCAATAAAAGAAGACGAGTCGTTCTGAATAAATGCGAATCTAATCGCGTCAAGGCCAATTTGAGTCTAATGAGCATGAGACCTAGAAAATTTACTAGCGGTTTCAGACGTATTTTCCGATAATGAGTTTTAATTTTTCCTTTGTCTTTTCAGGGATCATGGAGCGGTCGGTCATGATGGCGTGCTTTAGAGAGGACTGATCTGGGCAATCATCCTTCGGCTCATAATTTTGGAACAATTCCTTTAAAATGCTTCTGGTATTCTCGATATTTTGGGCCATCACCTTTAAAACGGCTTCCACTGAGACCTCTT
>JAOUME010000003.1 GCA_029881655.1 Deltaproteobacteria bacterium
TTTCTGGAGATCATGAAACCATCCATGGTGCCGCTTTCATTAGCCAAGATTCCGTGCAAAAAAACCCTGTCGGTAGTTGGGTCGTCAAAAACGGAACCAAAATAAACCTTTTTGACGAATCAGATAAAATCTACCAGATCCGACTTGGTGAGAATCCTGGAGACAAGGGCGAATTCCGTTTTTACTTTACCTCCAAAGCAAATGCGGAACTTTTACTTAAAAAAGGAAAAATATCCTTGATGATCGAAGAAACCGAAAACATCATACAATTTCATTTCGACCCCCGTCATTCTGACTCGAAAATCGCTTTTCTTCTGATTAAAAACGGACTCCCACCCGAGTTTATCCAAAACAAAAAAACCGATGTGACGGTGATTTCGGCAATCGGCAACCGCTATATCGATTACTTGATACCTGGCTTGATAGCAATTGGGATTATGAATTCATGCATTTGGGGGATCGGGTGGACCTTAATCGAAATGCGGATGAAAAAACTACTCCGTAGAATCGTCGCGACTCCTTTGAAAAAACATGTTTTTTTGATCTCCCATTTCACAAATAGGCTGATTATCACGCATTTCGAGTTATTGGTTTTATTTTTATTCGCCCAATTTTATTTCGACATCACGGTCGAGGGAAGCCTTTTGGCTCTTTTTTTAATGGTGTTATGTGGTAACATCGCTTTCGCCGGTATCGCAATTGCCTTATCCTGCAGGGCACAACAGACGATCGTGGCCAACGGTCTGATCAATCTAACGACCCTGCCCATGTTTGTCGTATCAGGTATTTTTTTTAGTTACCACAACTTCCCTGAACTGGTTTTACCCATTATAAAAATTCTGCCGTTGACCATTTTAGCCGACGGTATCCGAAGTATCTTTATCGAAGGTAGCGGGGTACTTGATTTGACATCTTCATTTTCAATACTCATCGCAACCGGCGTGATCAGTTTTCTTGTCGGTCTGAAATTTTTCAAATGGCATTAACGAATAACCCAGATCGTCACAGTCCTGTCTATGATTATCACCTTCATACAAAGGAGAAGAGATGACATTCAAGCACAAACCGGAACTTATTAGTTTTCAGCTTTGTCCTTTCGTTCAAAGATCAGTCATTACCCTGCTTTATAAAAATATCCCTTTCCACCTCCGCTTCATCGACCTAAAAAACAAACCGGACTGGTTTTTGGAAATATCGCCCCTCGGAAAAGTGCCGGTCTTAAAAATAGGTGATGAAGTTCTTTTTGAGTCACAAGTCATCAACGAGTATTTAGATGAAGTTTCCCCACCTCAGCTTCACCCAACCGATCCCCTTATAAAGGCAAAAAATAGAGCCTGGATCGAATTTGGTTCCAGCCTGATTATCGCTCATCATCAGTTTACGACCTCCAAAGAACAGGCTCAAATGGAAAGATTCCTTAAAGAGTTGCACAACAAGTTAAAAATACTTGAATCCAGATTGGATCAAAAACCTTTTTTTAACGGAAAGGAATTTTCGCAAGTCGAGACGGCTTACGCGCCTTTAATGATCCGGTTA
Source organism: Deltaproteobacteria bacterium (assembly GCA_029881655.1). Lineage (GTDB taxonomy): Bacteria > SAR324 > SAR324 > XYD2-FULL-50-16 > XYD2-FULL-50-16 > JAOUME01. The sequence continues at coordinate 1,537 of JAOUME010000003.1, forward strand.
AAAATCATTGAGCAAAAAACTTCCCTTTTTTCCCTTAAAGACTACCCCAAACTTAGTGCATGGTTTAATTTAACTTGTCATATTAGGGCAGTACAAGATTCCACCATTGATCAATTTGAAAAACTGTACCTAGAATACTTAGTTAATGCGGAGAGTTTCTTATCAAAAGATTTCCCAGATAAATCTCTTTAAAGGTTTACTCTGTTCAAACTCCCCTTCGTTAATAATGATTGATCAATGAAAATCAAATCTGACGGCCAACGCGACCTACCAATAAAATGATTAATTTGAATTTTAAGAACAGCGATAATAACTCCATTGAAATAAAATAAACAAAATGCTTGCTTGCTTAAGATATTCTCTTTTGATAGGTTTCAAGCCATACAAATGTTTTATTATAAAGCAAATCAATGAGTAAAGATTTCAAAAATACGCCGTTTACTGATATTAATTAATAAGAAATTACCCTGGAAACGACATGAGCCTTTTTACACCTCTTCGAGAACTGCCTAAACAAGCAGAATTTAAAAAAAATGACGTTTTCCTGCTTTTTGGAGAATTAATCCCCAGGGGCTACGCTAACGGGCTTGTGAACGCCGCTAAAGAAGCGGGAATGACCATCGTCGGAATTACAGTCGGAAGAAGAGAAAAAAATAACGCTTTAAGATCGTTAACCCCGGAAGAGCTCAAAGAAGCGGAAGCCAATCTGGGAGGAAAGATTTACAACGTACCTCTTTGGGGCGGTTTTGATATGGATTCCCCTGATGATGGTCCCACTCCCCAGGAGATGCTAAAGGAGATTAAGGTCGACAACTGGGAAAGCTTTAAACTCGACTGGGACCGCATCAACGCCTGTAGAGAAACTGGCATCAAGCGTTTTCAGGATTCGCTAGCCAAAGTGATGCGGGAGCTCCAAGCCGATATACCAAAAGACGCAAACGTTTTTTTTGCCCATACGATGGCAGGCGGAATACCCAAAGCAAAAATCCTTTTATTTCTTACCGCCCGGATCGTCAAAGGTACCGGTGATCGTTTTTTATCCTCGGAACCCTTTTGGAAATCGGATTTAGGGCGGCTGGTTAAAATGAATTTCGAGGAAGTCACGGCCAACACTTTTAGCTACTTGATTCAGGCCAGTGAAACTATCAGGCAAAAACAAACCCAAAACAGTTGTCACGTCTGTTATTCGGCTTATGGTTATCACGGCTCGGAGATTTTAATAAACGACAAGTACCAGTGGCAGACCTACACCCCCTACCTTCCAGGATGGGCCAAGGTCAAACTGGAGGAAATCGCCAGACATGCATGGGAAAAAAACATCAAGGCGATCGTTTACAATTGCCCTGAAATCAGAACCAATTCAAGCGATCTTTTCGCCGGTGTAGAATTGTCCTTATTTCCCCTGATTCAATCTTTGGAAACAACCAGTGACTCGAACTGGACTAAAACTCAAATCGAAAAATGCGTAAGTAAGTTGGCCGACGGTATATCAAAAGATAAAATGCTCGACCAAATCAACGGATATCACTGTCATGAAGCGATTAAAGCTTTTTATGAAAATTTTGAAGACTGGCCCCGCCATAATAACCAACAACTTGCCGATTACATGATTGATATGTCTGAGCAGATCATGAATATGAACAAAACCAAGAAGGATTCCATTTCAGACTTTTTAAGTGCTCTCGTAGTTCAAAGCACTGGAAACCTCATGTTGCACGAGTCTTGGAATCCGCACGGACCTGTTTTATGGTTGGGACATGATTTGATCGCAAAAGATCTGACTCAAAGAGATAAAGGATAACTCTTGTTTAAAAGGTTTATCTGGTTTGAAAAAAATCATCAACCCGATCCCTTCTTTTAACTATGAAGTTCGGTCTCTTTCATCAAACAGCTAGAGCCTGTATTTTTCTTGCACTTACCCTTTATTTCATATGTGGTTCTTTATCGGCTCAACAACTATTCAATCTCGCAGAAATTGACCCCAATCAGACCAATTTTGAAGTTTATCACTCGTTTCAGCATAAATTGCTTCTAGTGGCTCTAACTTCAAAACCAAATGCCAAATTCGACTGTTCTGCAAACCGATATTTGTTTTACGATTTCGCCAAAGAAATCTTTTTCGAGATTCCCGCAGGTTTTTTATTGATCAGCAAGGACTACTCCAAAGTTTTCTACACCAAGATTCATACTTTGGGTGGTCTCAACCTCAATAATACCAAACAGTGGGAAAGTGACGCGGCACTTATCATCAAGGCTCTGAACATCTCTCCCGAGACCATGGAAAAAGCGAAGATCGTTAGCCGGGTAAGCAATCTTGCCTGTTGGATGCAGCCCGCTCTTTATAATTTAAAGTCAAAAAAATCCCAAACTTTTCCTTATCTGGCAGCCAATCTCTGTAAAAATAAATTTTGCGGGGAAGCTTTCTGGCCCAGCAACAAAGAAGTGCAATTCTGGATGCAGGTCGATCCAAAACTACACCATTTGATCCGACTTAACGTCAACAGTCTGGATATCAAGTACAAGAAGAAGGGACCCGTGAACTTGCGTGATAATCTGAACCAGTCCAGTGCTCCAAGAGAAAACCTGATCAATGAAAAGAACCTAGGAAAAGGTCAAATCAAACTGCTTGCGAAAAAGGGCAAGGAGATCCTTCTTGTATGGAACACCACCACAAAGGGAACCATCAAGATCGATTTAAACCGCACTAAAGCAGATCATTTTGCCTCCAGCCACTATCAGCCTTTGATTCAAAATCTGATCAATAAACAAAAAATCCCCCAAGCGAAATCCCTTATCCAATTCGCCTTGTGGCTTGAACCAAAAAGCCAATTGATCCTCTATGAAAACATAAAACTTATGGGATCACTTTTGATGTACGATGAAGTTTTTAAATCATTAAAGAAAGATTTCGATAAGCCTCAAAGAAAAGGGATTTGCCAAAAGATCCACCTAGACAAAACATTTCAGAAGTTATGGAAAAATCCTCTTTTTATCGAGGCCTTTAAAAAGAACTGTTCTTAAGACAAGAAGGCTTTTTATCCATGAATCGGCGATTTCTAGTTCATTCCCAGTTGGTTTTTTTTTTCGCGTTGATTGTTTTAACAACTTCCTGCCAGCCGTCACCAAGACCAGCCTTAACTCATGGCATCAAATTGCCGACCGGTTGGTTCATTTCCCACTATAACGCTCAGGTCGATCTTTTGAGTGCAAATGAAAAGGGAAAAAACTACTCGATTAAGTTTGACCGTATCACAAATAATAAAGAGGAAAGTTATTTTCTAAGCCTTGCGGAAGCCATCTTCCCAATGAAAAATAAAATTTTGGCTGAAATCCGTGGCAGTTCCGTTCCAAAGCAAAAGCTTGATAATTGGTATTTTGAGCGGTTATGGTGGTTCGATATTTATCAAGGTGGTTTTATACCATACGCTATAACAGGCGATGCGGTTAACTTTTACACCCAGCGTTATATCAACTTTAAAAAGAACTTAAAAGAGACCCCCTCAGATCTTTTATGGAAAAAAGGAAATAAGGACAAGGTGGAATTCACCTACGAGGCGCAAGTCATCATCCCTCAAAAGAGAACCGATGCTAACTTGCGGGAAGTTAGCGAAAGTTATCCCATCCGGGTAATCATGAGCCTAAAATGGTATGAATTCTGTGGACAGCCTTGCGGTTGGGGATTCGAGAAGAAAAGGGAAATCCTGTTTAGCTCTAAAACAGAAGTCATCGAAATCAAAGGAGACGGTATTTTTAAAAAATGGGTCAGCACTCCAGAGTCTCCCTATGCTCCCCATCAATGGATAACTTTCTAAACGAGAAACAATGCAACCCCTGCCTGCCGATTCCATCATCTATCAAGCCCGCTTGACAAACTGGAAAGATGCGGCAACAAAACTGTTGGATGCCGCTGGGCTTTTTGAGCGGATTCAATCACATAATAAAATTTTGCTTAAACCGAACCTCGTAACAAACGACCCTCCACCTATCACGACACCACCCGAATTAATCGAAGCGATTATCCTTTATCTTTGGCAAAAGGGGTGTAAGTCCGAAATTATCGTTGCCGACGGAACTGCCATGCCTTCCCTGAGTACCAAAGAAGTGTTTAGGCAGCTTGGATATAATCGATTATCGAAGGATTATGGAGTCATACTCAAAGATTTGGATACTGAGCCTTTGATGCTAAAGAAAAATCCCGCTTGCAAAAGATGGCCTGAAATCTATCTCCCGAAAATTGTCTTTGAAAGCTTTTTGATTTCCGTTCCCGTCTTAAAAGCCCACTCATTTTCAGGAGTTACACTCACCATGAAGAATATGATGGGTCTGCCGCCTTCAAAACACTATCAGCGAGGGGGTAGCTGGAAAAAATCGGCTTTCCATCACCGGATTGAAGAGGCAATATTCGATTTGAACCGGCATCGATCACCTGATTTTACGATGATGGATGCCACAGTAGGGATGAAGGACGCTCATTTATGGGGAGAAACTCTTAAGCCACCTCCCAACCTGCTTCTAGCGAGTTATGACCCTGTCGCGATAGACGCTTACGGAGCGAAGATCCTAAGTAGAAACTGGAAGGACATAGGCCATATCCGAAAAGCTGACGGAATATTAGGCAAAATCGAGGGATTGAGTTTAGTCGAGCTTTAAGCTTTGACCTTTAATGAATAGTCAGCTACCCGAAATTTTTTCTATTTTTTCAGACATCGATCCCACGTCAAATGGCTTCAACTACATTTTCGCAACCTAACTGGCGCAAAATATTTTAATGCTTAACCATAAATAAATTTCTCAAATTCCAATTGTCTTGCAAGAATCTCTTCTATGTCTTTTATATTGACTAAGTCCAATAATTCATAGATAAATAAATATTTTATGTCTTAAAAAGGATCTATTTTCCTTATATCGTCAACCTTTAACCTTTAGACCCAATTTTATGAGTGAAACAGCAACCCAAATAAATGATAATCATATCAAATTTATTGAAGAAGAAATTGATTTTGAACAATTAATCTCCGCCAGTTTAGATAATCTAAAAGAAAAAGAGACCGTCAAGGGAAAAGTAACGAACATCTCAAAAGATTTCGTGACGGTAGACTTTGGTTACAAATCAGAAGGCCAAATCCCCAAACAGGAATTTCAGGGTGAAGATGGCGAGCTGACTGTTCAAGACGGTGATGAGACGGAAGTTTATATTGAGCGTTTTGAAAATGATGAGGGACAGGTTGTTGTTTCTAAAGAAAAGGCAGACAAGTTAAGAGTCTGGGGAGAAGTCGGAGAGGTTTTCGAACAAGATGGTATCGTCAGTGGTGTAATCACCGCCAGGATCAAGGGTGGTCTATCAGTCGATATTGGCATCAAGGCATTTTTACCCGGTTCACAAGTTGACCTGCGACCGATTCGCAATTTAGACAAACTGCTGGGAGAACGCTTTGATTTTAAAGTTTTAAAATATAATCCAAAGAGAGGCAATATCGTTCTTTCAAGAAGAGCGATATTGGAAATCGACCGACAGGAGCAAAGAAAAAAGACATTGGGCTTATTAAAGGAAGATTCGGTTATCAAAGGCCATGTTAAAAATATTACCGATTATGGCGTATTTGTAGATCTTGGTGGTGTAGACGGACTGTTGCACATTACCGATATGACTTGGGGCCGTATCGTTCATCCTTCAGAGATGTATCAGATCGGGGATGAGATAGAGGTTCTCATTTTAAAGTATGATGAAGAAGAAGAGAAGGTCTCTTTGGGCCTGAAACAAAAAACAGCCAATCCATGGGATATGGTAAAAAAGAATTATCCAATCGGAACAGAAGTTTCAGGAAAAGTCGTCAGCCTTACGAACTACGGAGCCTTTATTGAAATTGAAGAAGGTGTCGAGGGCTTAATTCACGTGTCGGAAATGTCCTGGACAAAAAAGGTAAGACAACCTTCCTCGGTCGTTTCGCTTGGTGATGTGGTCAAGGCCATCATCAAAGAGCTTGATACCGAACAAAGGAGAATTTCTCTCTCTATGAAAGAGACAATGTCTAATCCATGGAACGCCGTTGCCGAAAGGTATCCGCCCAACGCTATAGTTTCAGGAAAGATCAGAAACATTACCGACTTTGGGATATTTGTCGGTCTGGAAGAAGGGATTGACGGTTTAGTTCATGTTTCTGACATGTCCTGGAGTCAAAGACAAAAAAATCCGCATGAACTTTATAATAAAAATGATGAGATCCAAGTTAAGATCTTGAGCATTGATGTTGATAACCAGAGGCTATCCTTGGGGATTAAGCAATTGGAAGAGGACCCTTGGCAAGCGTTAGAAAACAATCTTAATGAGGGCGATGTCATAACAGGAAAAGTCGTGCATGTTGCCGATTTTGGTGTTTTTCTAGAAGTAAGGCCCGGTGTCGAGGGACTGATTCATGTCAGTGAGATCGATAAAGAGGTTAGTAAAAAAAGTCTGACACAGTTTTATCCATTGGGCAGTGAAATCCAGGCTAAAATCATTAACCTGAAACTCAGCGAAAGGCGCTTAGGTCTTAGCGTGACGAGTGTTATGGACAAAGATGCAACCGCTGAAGTGGTAGAAAGTCAAGATACCGATATCCCTTCAGAAATGAGTGAAAAGGACAAGCCAAAGAAAAAAGCTAAAGCCGAAACTGAAATTGTAGCTGATACCAGCCCGGAAGAAGAAAAACCGGTAAAAAAAGCTACGAAAAAAGCCAAGGCAGAAGATTCTGCGGAACAAGCCGATGACGCAAAACCTAAAGAAGAAGGTAATTAGTCACTTCACTAAACAAAACCATCAGCTAGAGGACACAGTTTTTTGATAATATTTTTATGTGTCCTCTAACTCATCCAACGTAAACTTCAATCACAGCAATTGGTATGAGGTTGTGATGAATAAATTAAAGTCGTGGATAAAACAACACCCTCTCTGGGTCTTGTTAATAGTTTCCGCCGTTTTGCACCTTATCGTCATTTCTTCGATTAACCTCAAACAGTGGATTAATCCACCTACGCAAAAAACCTTTGAAGTCGATCTGGTTGAAAAGCAAAAAAGCTTATCCAAGCCCGCCAAATCATCTGTAGCAGTCAAGAAAGCCCCCCCACAACCCGAAAAGGAAGTGCCGAAAAAGGACGAAATTTCAAAAATACCACCAGCAAAACCGACCTTGAGTCTTCGATCAAAACTCACATCTCAAGAGCAGTTGGAAGGACTCGTATCGGGCACGCCGCCTAATGAAATCAAGCAGGAACAAATCGCCATCCAACCTGAAGAAAGCAGAATTGTTTTAGATGCCGACGAAAAAAGCAAAGCCGATATAAAAGCACTCATCATCAAAAAACCCGAAAAAAGCACCTCCCCAATAACCGGGGTCAACGCCAGCCAAGTTAAGGGCAAAAGAAACAAATCTATACCCACCCCTCAACTGATCGATAAATCAAGTAGTTTAATTAAAAACGCTGAAAAAACACCTTCAGGGATAAGTGGCGGGAAAAAGACTTCCTCTAAGTCCGACAGCATTATCGAAGGAGAGGTCAGTAAAAGAAAGATCATCTCCAAACCCAAGCCGCCAAAACTCAACCTGGATAAAGACGTGACCATCTCCCTGAAGTTTACCGTGCTCTCAAACGGAGAAGTCGATCAAATCATCCCTTTCATTAAAGCGGACTCGGAGTTGGAACGTCTCGCGACCCGTCTTTTAAGGCTATACCGATTTGAGCCTCTTTTCGACAGTGAAAACACCCAAAACGGTATCATCCACTTCACCATCAAACGAAAGAATTAAAACAATCGACAGTGTTTCCTAATTATCTTCAGTATAATAAGATCGCATAACCTTTCGGTTCCCGACTGGATCAATGACCTTTACATTGCTGATTTTTTCTTTCCAATTGGCCTTGACCGGTATTGAAATTAAAGGCGCGACGATTTTCAATGCTTTTGGTAAAAAAGTAAAAGCGGCGGGAAGACGACCCAATAACACGCCGTCTATGATCAATTCCACCTCCTCGTCCAATCCATCAATACCCAGATCTGAAAAAGCTTCTTTCCGCATTAAATCATTATCTAAAAAGGTTTGGAATGGGTTTAAACTCGATAGCTTTTTAAAAGACCCAGGGCAAAGATGGTAATAGTCAAACTTACTCTTGCTGATTCTTAGTTTAGTATGGATTTTAGGCCCACCAATCAGTGAATTACCAAGTAAAATAAAGGCCAAAAAAACTTTTTTATCATTAATAACTTTATCCTTTTGACTGAGCACTAATCTTTTGTTTTTTTTATCGGAGTTAATTAATGACGATAACTTCATCCAGGTTTTCCCCCCTCTTTGAAGAAAAGGTAGTTGAAAACTTGAAACCCCCATCACAGCGTCATTGAGGACCAGTTGGCTAGCCGGCAAACCCTTCTTGTCAGTGAAGTGACAACGGACCAGATCTATTGGAACCATCGTCTTCTTTTGCAAAAGCTCTGACATCTCTATTATTCCGGATGGAAAACCCAGACTTTGGGCAATGGCTGTTTTTTTCTGATCAGGTAAATATGCGAGATAATTTTCTCGTTTTATGTTAGACAGATAGGAATAGAGACTATTTACAAAATTGCTGAAAAAAAAATCATCCCCCACCACAATAATATAATCAAAAGATCTCAACTGAACAGATGAAAATGAATTGGCAGCGTCAGGGTAAAACAACTCTGCGTTTGGAAATAACTTTAACAGATACGCCTGGTTTTTGCTCCAAAACCGGGCCGTTTTAGAGGATAAAACTAAGTTGACAATAAAAAGATATTTCATAAAACGTTACTTGTGACCTGACGGTTTAATTACATTAATATACAAAAAACCTTAGTTTAAAAGTTTTAAACCTTATAGTTAAACATAACTGATTCTTTTTGTTTTTAAAACTGCTTTTTCCTTATGATTTATAAATAGCATCATAAACAATCATTGCAAAATAATCCTGATCAATGCTATCGGATTTGATAAGCTTGATCCCGTTGACATCTCGGCTCTTTGAGCTCTATGATTAACGGAACATAAAGTTAATATATACCTAAAATTTAAAATGACCATGGTTATGTCAAACCATTTTATTACTTCCTGATAAAGAATCGATGGATCAACAAATTAGACAGCAATTAATCAAAGTCATCAGCAACTTCACCCCAAAAAAAATGATGGTTATTGGTGATTTGATGTTGGATCAATATACTTGGGGTAGTGTCAGTCGCATTTCGCCCGAAGCACCCATACCGATTTTATCAGTCGATAAAGAAGAATTCCGCCCAGGGGGCGCGGCCAGTGTCGTGGCAAATATCCACGCGCTGAATTCAAAAGTCTTTCCCGTCGGTTTAATCGGCAACGACTCTCAGGGCGAGACTTTTTTAAAGGCCATGGATGATTTGAAGATCGACAGATCCGGCATCATTAAAGGAGACTCCATACAGACGATCATCAAAAAAAGAGTGCTGACCTCCCAACAACAACTGCTCCGGATCGATTACGAAACCACCTCAGAAGAATATGAAAAGTTTGAAAATGCCCTCATGGAAAAAATCAAGGGACTCCTGCCTCAAATGGACGGTATTATTTTTTCAGACTATGCGAAAGGGGTTTTCAGCCCGAATCTCACTCAACAAACCATCCAGTTGGCTAAAAAGCACCAGATACCAATTTGTTGCGACCCGGGAAAGGGAAAGGACTATACTCAATATAAAGGTGTTACGACCATCAAACCGAACCGATCGGAAACTGAACAAGCCTCCGGCATCAAACTGAACACCCATGAGCAAATCCTTCAAGCTGCTGAGGTTCTTCAAAATAAATGCGCCTGCGAATTTTTGACCATCAGTCTGGATAAGGACGGCATTTTGCTTTTTAGAAACAAAAACGACTTTCAGTTCATACCAACTTCCGTCAAGGAAGTCTTTGACGTTACTGGAGCCGGGGATATTGTCATCAGTATCCTAGGCGTTTTGATCGCATCGAAGATTTCTCCAGAGATTGCCATCCACATGGCCAATGTCGCGGCGCAAAGAGAAATCTCTCACCTAGGAGTGGTCCCCATCCCCTGGAGGGAGATTAATGCTTACTTGTGCGATAACAGCCTCAGTCAAAAAGTCACTACGGTTGAGCAGTTACAACACGAACAATGGGACCATAACAAAAAGCCTCTTATTTTCACCAACGGTTACTTTGACCAGTTTTCTACGGGCCACTTAAGGTTCATTCTCGAGATCGGCGAGATCCCGGGAAAACTCATCGTTGCCATCAACAGCGATCAATCCATCTTTCGGCAAAAGGGGGTTTACCCCTTGCTAAAGGAAAATGACAGGGCACGCATTCTGGCCAGTTTCGAAAATGTTTTTAAAGTCCTGATCTTCGATGAAGACGATGCCTCAAATCTGATCGAAAAACTCAAACCTGAGATAGTCGTCAAGGGAGAGAAATTTAAAGGCCAGGTGCTTCCGGAAAATGATATCCTTAAACAAATCGGCACTGAAATAAAATACATCCCCCATTTCTCCAATCTGCCATGATTCGGATTTCTGGTGGTTTTTTAAAAGGGAAAAAAATTCGAGCACCTAATATCAGCCCTTTACGGCCTACTTTGGAAAAAACCCGTTCCGCCATCTTCGACACGCTGGTTTCACGTTTCCAACTAAAAGACTACTGCGTCATTGATCTTTTCGCTGGTTCGGGAGCACTTGGTTTTGAAGCTCTCAGCAGAGGCGCGGCAAAAGCGGTCTTTATCGAAAACAATAAGAAACTTTTCTCTGGGCTAAAAAATACGGCTGAGGAGCTCAAAGTTGGAGAATTTTGTACCTTTTTCCTGAGCGATGCGTTAAACTGGATTCAGGATTTGTCCGTTAATGCTTCCAAGTCTCTATTTCTGGTAGATCCACCTTATAAAAGCAACCTCAGTCAAAAAGTGCTGGAACTTCTGGCACATAATAAAATAGACTTGACCAATAGCCTTGTAGTTATTGAAGAAAGTAAGCGTTCAGAAATAGATATCCCAGAATGTTTTTTGGTGATCAAGCAGAAAATATTTGGAGATACACAATTGTATTTCCTTGAATTTAAAATATGAAATACCCCCCATGAAAAAACTTATATCCAGTTTGATGTTAATCCTAATACCCTTGAACATTTTAGTAGCGAGTCAAGGAGCCTTTTTGATCGTCAAATCCACTTATCTTTATGATGAAATAAACAAATCCGGCAGGAAATTTTTAACGCGCTCAAAAAAAGCCTTTGAAGTGATCGATATCAAGGAGCTTTCATCGGGTTCCTTGATGTTTCAAATTATCTACCCCCTAAAAAAAACATCGATTACCGGCAGCGGTTTTATAGTCGAAAACGATCTTGAACTAAAAGAACTAGGTACGGCAAACATCAAAGTTTATAACAAAATCCCTCAAAACAAAAAAGAAAATTTCAAATACAAACTCATACCCGCAAACCAATTTTTATTTTCAGGCAAACAATCAGAATCTCCCGTTTTTAAGAATATTTTATTCAGAGCCGTCAATTATAAGGCAAAAGTCCCCAAATTGTACTGGGTCGACAGATGGGCCGGAATATTTAGAGCCGACAAGACGGCTGAATGGTTAAATGATGTTCATCAAAGACTCAAGGCGCAAAAACAGCCCTGGTCGATTACGCAAAAAATCCTGATGGGATCGGTTGAAACGGGTTTTACTAAAGAGCAGGTATTGATGTCGCTGGGGCAACCTGAAAAAGAAATCAAGTCCGATGACGGAAAGCAGGATGAATGGGTATACCCGCACTATAAATTAATTTTTGAAAACGAAAAAGTAGTCCGGGTTTTGTAACAGAAAACTATTTCATTGACTTGACACAGCGAAAACCGACATCCTTCCAAGCATAGTCGACCTTGCTACTAGTTCGAAACCAACCCAGGGACTTATCCTCAGGTTGTGCCCATGAGCCTCCCCGGATCACTTTTTGTTGAGAAATCTGACGGCCTTTCGGAAAGGACTTTAAATAATCATCTACCCATTCTCGAACATTCCCCGCCATATGTTGTACACCATAAACCGATACATCCCTGTTGTCTGCCTCAACATCCAGTGGTTTTAATTCTGCCGACTCCAGTGTTCTTGCGTAATTTGGTTTGAATTCATCCCCCTCCCAAGGATATTTCCTGCCGGACTCACCACGAAAAGCTTTTTCCCATTCCGCTTCAGTTGGTAACCTTTTATTGTTTTTCTTGCAATAAAGGCTGGCGTCGTTCCAACTGACCTCGACGACGGGTAGGTTCTCCTGTCCTGGGGGTATTTGAGAGTTGACCCAATAAGGGGGAGCTCTGTGTCGATATTGTTCGATGAAATTTTTATAATTCTCGTTGGAAACCTCAGTCCTATCAATATAATATCCCTTGCTTAGATTTACGGTGAACTGGGGACTTGAAAGACGGTCTCCCTCATTGGAACCCATGATGAATCTACCAGAGGGTACAAACACCATCTCGCCTTTTATGTGGTTCATGTTTTTGGTTGAGTTTTCAGCTTTCACATCTTGCTTTTCACTCGAAAAGCTTATCAAATCTGCCCACTCAATAACACCGTTGTAAATATTTAATAGTTTAAGTGACGCGACAAACTGCCCTTTTTTTGAGGTGATGCTGCCGTAAATAAAAGCATCCACACCATAAAGCTCTCCCATTTTCTTCGCTTTATTCTCATCAATGAATTCCAACATACCCAGTTTCTGTTCTTCTAATATCAACCTCAAGTTATCCCTGTCCACAACCTGAAATACTTTATCTGCGGTAAGGGTCACCGAGAGAAAATCGATGATCTGGTTTGTCTTGAATTCGCTTTTAATGCTCCAAAAACTAATCTGATGAATCTTGTCTTTTTTAAACCTTTCCAAATCACTACGGATAGACGTAACCATTTTTTGGGAAAGGTTTAAAATTGCTTTTGTCTCTGGCCTCAAAGGCGCGATTTCAAAAAAGTCCGCCCAAATAATCGCCGAACTTTCAACATCAATGGCTTTAATGGTGATGGTGTCCTTATAAAAGTTACCATAAATAAACAAATCCACACCCAATAAACGGCCCAGTTCCTTATAGGTATCCGTAGAGACCATACCAGACAAGTTAAACTTCTGTTCGTTTAAGATCAGTTGGAGCTTTGAGCGATCGATAACTTTAAATTTATGACTACGGACAATAGCGACATTGGTATAGTCGATCAGCTCATTGATTTTATCAGTCTGTAGATTTCCTTGAATTTTTGAAAATGCGACGGTTTTATATTTCTGCCCATCCACCTGATTGAGTGAATCGGCAATCTGGCGGGAAAGATTTATGGTGTCTAACGCAATAAGCGGGGAGGAGCCGAATGCGAAAAGAAAAATCCCGACAGTGATGATCCTAATCCAAATTGAATTCGATAATGGTAATGTCAGTTTTTTCACGGATATTATTTATTTTAGATTATCACCGTTTACTATCGATCGAAATGGAAAATTCAGCTACTAATGAATTTCCTCTTTATATTTTTACCCTGAAACGGTATCCAGTATCTAACAAAAACCAAAGAATATTTATAACTTATCCTTGTTTTTTAGGCAAGTATCATAATAAATTACGAGCATGACTTTGTTTATCGTTTCCACACCCATCGGAAATCCCGATGACATCACTTTAAGAGCTCTAAAAACCTTAGAGACCGTCGATTTTATTATCTGTGAAGAATTTAAAAACGGACAGCGTTTTTTAAAACAGCACAAGATACTAAAAGAGATTTTCACCTTAAACGAACACAACGAAAAAACAGAGGCCACCTTTATTTTATCGATGCTCTTAAAGGGTAAAAATGCCGCTCTTATTTCAGATAATGGAACTCCGGTTTTCGCTGACCCGGGAAATCATTTGGTCAGTATGTGTCATCAAGCAAAGATCAAGGTCTCACCAGTACCGGGCGCATCATCGCTCTTATCCGCTATCGCCGTTGCCGGTGTCGATTTTAACCAATTTTACTACGCCGGTTTTCTGTCCAGGAAATCAGAGGCCCGACGAAAAGAAATCAGATCGTTTCAAACCATGTGCTGTCCGGTCATTATTTACGATACGCCTTACCGACTGCTACAGGTTTTAAAAGATATGCAAAGCGAAATCCAAGATCGCAGGATGATCACGATTTTGTTTTCCATGACAAAAGAAGATGAAATGATTTTAAAGGGTTATCTGACGGATTTGTTGAAAAAACTGACCAAAAATCCATTGAAGCAGGAGTTCGTCATTATCTTGGAGCCTTCGATGAAAAAACAGCGTGCGCACATGCTCAATAAACACCGGTAAACATGTTAGGTGAATTAAAACCGATCCAACAGGCTACCCCATTTATCAAGGACTTTTCGTTGTGTCTCGGGATCTTCTTCCAACACCGGCGGATACCATGTCTTCATTCGACAATCGATCACCACAGATCCTTTAATCCCTATATGAAAACGCTCAACCCTTTGATCACCGTAGATATCTGCCGCCGGCTCAAAACGGGTAAAGACATGCCAGATGAAATCCTCCGGACTCCTACAGGCCTCAATTGCGTCATCAAGCAAAAAAATTATTTTAAATCCTTTTGCCAGCGGTTCCAAAAGAACTTCCTGAGCTAAATCCTTTTTCATAATATAAGGGACACCTGAAACACATAAGGCACCAGGACAAAATACCACCGGATTTTTTAAGTGCGCTGATTTTAGTTTACAGTCCAGATCCCTTTTCAGCTGATTTATCACCGGACCGATTCCCATTAAAATTCCCTTGCTTCCCTTATTTACTTTAGGACCCGTATAATCCAGGGTATCCTGAGAAATGTTTGAAAGTATAAATAGGTCCTTTTCAAAATCAGCCCTTTCCAAAACTATTTCGAGCAAAACCTTAAAATTTCTAATTTCACAATCCTGATCGGTAACAAACAAAAACTTGGTCAAGGAGAGATGCCCCTCACTAAGTATCCTTAACGCCGCCGTAAATGCCTCCTTATAATATCGGTTCTTCACCACCGCAGCAGCCAAAGAGTGCACACCTGACTCCTCGTAAGCCCAAACCTTCTTCACATTAGGCATCACAATCGGAAAAAGTGGCTCCAAAATCTCTTGCAAAAATTCGGCGATAAAATGATCCTCTTGAGGCGGGCGACCGACGATCGTGGCCGGGAAAATAGCGTTCTTGCGGTGATAGACCGACTTTACCTTCATAAATGGATAGTCATGACAAAGAGAATAATAACCGTAGTGATCTCCAAATGGCCCTTCCGCTCTTCTTTCGTGAGGAAATATTTCACCCTGAATCGAAAAATCAGCCTCCACCACTGAAGGGATTCCGAAACGGTCAAAGTCACCGATTTTAAGTTTTTTGCCCATCAGCATTGACGCGAAAAGCAGTTCAGGCACGTCCTCTGGAAGAGGCGCAATCGCCGCGACCGTCAAAGCGGGCGGACCTCCGACAAAAATCCTGGCCTTAAGGGGAAGGTTCCTTTTTTCAGCCTCGAAATAATGAAACCCGGCTCCACGGTGAATTTGAACATGCATCCCAGCATGGGTAGCGTCAAAAATCTGAACCCGATACATCCCCAGATTCCCTTTACCGCTAACCGGGCATTGGGTATAGACCAAAGGCAGGGTGATAAAACCACCACCGTCATTGGGCCAACTTTTGATTTGAGGCAGTTTCGTCATATCGCCACCTGGAATAAGGCTCTCAAACCCCGGTCCCTTGTTTTGCCTTTTCAGCCCGATTTGAAGCCCCTTAAACGCAAGGTCTTTCGCATTCCAGATTTTTTTGAAATTTGGTGGCAGCATATTCATCATCACGCCAGCGGCCGATGCGATGAATTTCCTGGCATCATCACCAAACGCCAGATCGATTCTTTTAACCGAACCGTAGAGATTCGTAACCACCGGGAACTCGGTCCCCATGACATTGGTAAACAGCACCGCTGGCCCTTTTCTCCTATTGACTTCCCTTTGAATTTGCGCCAATTCCAAGTCGGGATCGACCGGATCGTCCAAAACCCAAAGCTCATCATTGTTTTTTAGCAATCTAGTGAAATCCTCTGTACAAAGAAGCGCTTTATTTTTCCGGCTCATCAGTTTTCCTTGAAAGGAAGCTATAAAGAATCAGGATGACAAATCCCACACTAATCAAGTCATCTGCGAGATTGTTGACGAAAAAACTTTTGTCATAAAAATGAAAATACATATAATCCGTAACCTGTTGACGGAAGGCCCGGTCAATGAGATTTCCAATAGCACCAGCTAAAATCAAGGAATAACCGACTTTTTCGACAGTAACCAGTTTCGCCCAGTATATAAACAAGTAGATAAAAATCCCCGCAACGACGACAAACGACACCCCTGCCAAAGCTGGAACCCTAACCATATCAGGCAGATTGGACAAGAAACTAAAGGAAATTCCTCTGTTTTCCTGATATGTTAAATGAATAAAATTTGGAATGATCTCAACAAAGCTGCTGGAAGTTAAATAACTTCTCACCAATATTTTAATTACTTGATCTAAAAGCGCTAAAATCCCAATAAGAATAAGATAAAGCACCATCTCTGTATGTTTCTTCATTATGAAATACCGCCGATCTATTTGTTGGGAGTTGGAATTAACAGGAAAACCAATCATAATCCAGAGGGATTAGGAGTACAGGAAGACTCAAGGTTGTCTCATCGAATATAAGAACTCTTCTGGGGTCAAATTTAACGTCAAACAAACGAAACTTACAATTTGATTTTTTCACCGGACATCTCGTCCTCTTCCATTTTCGTGCCTGAAATTTCGACACCCGACATGATCTCGCCTGCGATATCCTTTAATGCCATAACTTCTCCCGAAGGTGAAACACTCGACATTTTTCCCTGAGGAATATCAATATCCTTATTGGTCACCGATGAGGCCATATTGACCAGACCATCGACCGTGGCGACCGTGGTTTGTTCCATTTTATATTCAACCACAAAATCGGTACCCTTTACTCCGATCACCGCATTGGAAGTCTTTATGATCACTCTTTGCTTTCTGCTTTTGGTTATCATTGCTCTGATTTTCCCGAATGGAGAAAGGAAGAAATTTTTGATAGCACTATCTTTTTTAGCGTTATCCTGATTGATTTCCAGTTTCGTCGAAGCTGCCACGATAACCTCGTCACCCGTACTCAATTGAACCTTGGCCTTTCCAGTCGCCCCAGTTTTAACAACATCCTTCATCTTTAAGACCATCCCGAAACCGCTAACTTTCTTTTCCACTCCGTCCCTTACGACGAGGACTTCTCCTTGAACGACGAAAACCTTGCCCAGTCCATCCGAAGCGGGACCAAACTGACAAAAAGCCGTCAAAGGCAGGAAAAAAAGAATCACGATGAACAAAGTCCGTTGGGCCGCAAAGCTGGATATTTTTTTCGGTTCCATAGTTTCGAAAGTCGCTACAAGTTTGTTAAAATAATTTCAAGTTCGACGAAAAAGCAAATAATCTTATTGTATCAGAAGCCTTAGACTATATTTATTTATAATAAAATACAACAAAAAACCCAAATTCCCGGACCGGAGTTAAATAAACCGACTCACTTAATTTAAACCTTCTGGTCACTATGGCGATGAATCATGATTAAAACTTGGTCTGGTCTTGTTTAGGTGTTGGCGCATAGATTGCAGATATTCTTTAGTAGTACGATTCAGTCTGGATTTTTTGTTAAGGTTTTTTATTTTTGTTGCCGATAAAAGAAGTAGTGATGTAAACACATCCTGCGTCAACGACTTTCAATAGAAGTTAAACCCAAAAAAAGGATCAACGGATGAAAAAGACTCCTTTGAAAAAAACGCAACAAAATGCACGAATCCAACTTAAAAATCATGCGGAATACAAAAAAGTAATCTTCCCACTTTCTGATTTAAATATCACTGACAACGAAAAAAACGCGTCCGTTTTTTTGGATTCCGCGGGAACCGGAACCAAGCGCATTGAGGTCCGCTTGGAAGGAGACCGTTTTTTAGTCGAAGGGAAAAAAATTCCTCAGGAGGGTTTCAACCTGAAAATGATTTTCCATGAATATCTGGACGGCTTTCTAAATTCCCAAATCACCCTTTCTGACTCCCTTAATCTGAGCCATATTGAGGCCAACCTTTTTAACGGACAGTTGCGCCTCAAGGTATCAAATAAACTAACAGCAAAAAGCTTAAATTTTAATTAGTCTTTTAGGCAAGATATTATATTGATCCTGCCTTTCCTTGCGTATGATTAAAATTTAGATTTCGAACATACGCAAGGGACTATCGTTTAAAAGTTTCAACTCCCTTTTCATAACTTCCTCTCCAGTGACAACAGCGACAGAGGATTTCTGATCAAGGTATTTTTGTGCCACCTGAATAATCTCCTCCTTGGTGCAACTTAAAATCTTTTGTCTCACCTGCTCTCTCATCTTTAGAGATTTCCCTTTGCGGTCGAGGATATATTCCTTTTGAGCCTTGGCAGCCGGAGAAACAGGAACATCCAGCTTGCTACAAGTCTGCAGAATCGCTTCGTCAACGTCATGTTGGCTAAAATGATCACCATTGATCCATTCCAATGCCTTCTCGTAAACACTTAAGGTGTTCGAGATATGCGGATCACGGTAAGAAAGAAAGGTCAAAACCCCTTCCTCTGAATCATAACCGGCCATGCCGCCATAGGCGCCACCTTTTTCTCTAATCTCACCGTGCAGATAACATGATTGAATCAGATTGGATAACACCAATAAAACCGGACTGTCTGGATTTTCATAGGTCGGCACCTTAAAACATTGGGCCACATACGCCACCGGTGTCGTAGTGATCCAGGCTTCCCTTTGGTAACCTAGGCTGAATTGGCCCTTATGCTCAGGAACATCCTTTTTATCGGTACTTTCCGGCCATTCGGTATTTATCTTGGACAGAAAATCGCAAAACTCCCGGATATAATCCTGGGTTTGTTCAAATGCCTCTTTTTCGCCAACGATCAACAGAGAAAGCTTTGATGCCCGCAAAAAGTCTCTAAGCACCATCTGAAAGGATTTGGATGCCTCAATCAAAGCGGGCTGACTCATCTCGGCCAACCGGTTCATCAAGCGCAGTTGATAGACCCCTGAATGAACTTCACTGACATGACTCACGAAACCATAGTTTCTTTTCGCCAGACTGTTGGCATAACTATGACCTGAAGAAATCACTGAATTATAAAGCCGGTTGGCTCTTTGTGTGATTAAGGTCTGAAGATGATGGGTCTCATCCATTCTGAAATGGCCCATCATTTTTTTAGCTAACTCAAAAAGCTTCCCTTGATTTTCGTTCAGAGCCCGACTGGCGACGCAAAAATACTCCTGAAATTCCTGCTCGCCACCGATCACAGGCTCGATAACAGGTCCCGCTGAAAAACCACCTGTAAAGCGGTTGACCTGAGCATACATCTGGTCAAAGCTGAGATCCTCCGCCCCGACATTGGTCAGAAAAAAACCCAACACCGACATAAGTTCACGGTCTTTCTTAGGCAAGTCTTCCACCTTAAAATACCAGTTGAAATACATGATGCCGTTTGTTGGTTGTTCATAAAAAGTCACATTAAGATCGCTCATCTTCATGGTCGGCTCAACATGTTTTACCTCAACGGGGATATCTGAGACCCTCAGGCTCGGCAGACAAGAAAGATCCTCTTCTTCTTCCTGGTATTTCTTCAGTTTCAAAGCATCCTCTATAATCGACTGTTTTTCTTCGTCAGTCAGTTTTGAACGAATTTCCTCCAGGCTTTTCTTTAATTTTTCATCCCTCATGTTTTCCAATTCATGATCAGGTTTCAATACCACTTTTACCCTGTGTGGATTTTTAAGGAGATACTTCTCAATCTGCTTCTCCAGAAAAGGACCTTTCGCGATATTTTCCTTTAATTGACGCATGGTCTGATCGAAATCAATGGCCTTTACCGGGTCGCCACCATGTACCCAAATACTGAAAAATCGGAACAATAAATTCAGGCAATAAGGGTAATGCCCGCCACTGATCTCTTTTACGTCTAACTCGATCTGGTGGATAGCTGAATCGATCTGTTGTTGATTAATCCCGTCTTTGACCACCCCTTCCAAAGTTTCGATAATCAAGGCTTCCACCTTGTCGACATCTTCATCAGCTACCCCCTGAAGGCCCGCACTGAAATAAGTCTCTAAAATATCATCTTCAAACCCAGTGGTATCGGCCATCGATTTCCCTAAATGGGATTCCAGCAATTTCCGGCTCAATGGCGCGCCTGGATGGCCCAATAAAATCAAATTGACCAATTGAAGAGATAAGACTTCTAACGGCTCCTTAATGTTGCAGGCCAGCCAAGCCAAAGCGACCTGGCTTCTTTTACCATCATCTTCCTCCTTGTTTAATGGGTAGGAATAAGTAAAAGATTGTCGCTCATTATATCTTTCGACCTCTTCGACGAAAACCACGGGGTTTGCCTTGTTAAATTTGCTCAATACCATTTCATCAATCAATTTTAAATGGTTCCCCAATGGGAAAGAACCATAGGTATAAAACAAAGAATTACTAGGATGATAATATTTCTTATGGAAATCGTTCAACTGCTGGTGAGTCAGGCTACGAATCTCTTCAGGATCGCCACCAGAATTGAACCGGTAGTTGTTAGTCGGGAAAAGCGCCTGATTAAGGCTTTGATGCATAACACTGCTTTGGGAGGACATCGAACCCTTCATTTCATTATACACAACCCCCTTTACCATCAAAGGTGAATCTGGATCATCTTCTTTCTCAAATTCGAGTCGGTGACCTTCTTGCTTGAAATTGATATCGAGCAAGCTGGGGAAAAAGGCGGCATCCAGATAAACCCGCATCAGATTATTAAAATCAACCTCATTTTGACTGGAAAAAGGATACATGGTCCAATCGCTGGCGGTAAAGGCGTTCATGAAAGTCTTCATGCTCCTCTTGATCATCGAAAAAAATGGATCACGAACCTGATATCTCTCCGATCCGCAAAGGGCAGTATGCTCCAATATGTGAGCCACCCCTGTCGAGTCAGAAGGAGTCGTCCTAAAAGCCACACCAAAACAATTGTTGTCGTCCTCATTGCTGAGGTGGATCATCAAAGCACCTGTCTTCTCATGCTCCAACTGATACATAATGTTTTTTAAGGTTGGAATCGAGGTTGCCTTTTTAATCAAAAATCCGTGGATGCTTTGTCCTTCTTTCAAATTCGGGTTTCTTTCGTCAATTACCATTGTATCCTTTCACTAAAAATTAAAATAGAATCGATGTTGAAAAAAATGAAACAAATAAACTGCTGCTACAATTTCGTCGGACAGCAACAAATTTGGTTTTTAAAATTTATTTAACTTATTAAGTCAATAACCATATTTAATTTCGCGTATCTTTTCCTCGCGCTTAACGAAATAAAAGTTAATCTCTTTTTATTTTATATATTTACAAAACAATTAATTTTTGCGTGATATTTTATTTGCCATCATTGTCAATCATTTGAGAAGCAATTGAATAATTGATTTATCTTATAATATCATCTGATTGACAATATTGTAGGTCTCCTTCAATAACAAAACCTCCAGCTCTAAACTCAAACAATAAGCGTGGTTTCGTTCATTATCTGATATTTTTTGCTTCGACTTTGCCCGCAAATTGGCTGATTGTCTTTTAACACCTAACACATTAATTTTAATTCTTTTTATACTATACAAAACTATTGAACAAAATTGTAATGGGATTTAACAATAAACTACACAATTGAATGAATGATTCAGAAAAAGCCCAAGGTTTTTTCAATTCGTTTTATTAACAAATGCGCTCCTCCAAGCACCACCGATCAAGTGAAAGTCCATTATAGGTTTTTTACAATCCACTATTTTATCTTTTGGCACAGTATAAGCAGAAATAGAGGGACTCCTGCGAGACAAATCGGAAGAGACTTTCTTTCATAGAAATGTCAGTCTCTTCCGATTACAAAAGATTTAACCCTAGATGTTGGAGACCAACATGAAAAAAACATTTGTGATCGCCAGAAGAAGAAAAAAATCGACTTCTTTTAATCCCAGCAAAGAATATGTGAACAAAGCTATTGAGGATTACCTTAAGAAAGGTGGAAAAATAACCAAAATTGTTGACCTTTCAGATAATCTCAATGAATTTATATCAGCTCCGGATGTTAAATCTCCTGCTGATGAGTTCTTGATGGATCGTTTTTAGTCGTTTTAAATAGATACTGCCGAATTTGCTTCATATCATCCCATACCAGACTTAAGGCTCTCGAGTTCCTTAACAGATATGATGGATGAAAAGTCGGAATCAATGGGAACTTATCGTAACGGATCAAAGTTCCCCTCATTTTCATAATCCCTGACGCATCAGGGATTAAGGCCTTAGTCGCTATATTTCCAAGAGTGACGATCAACTTAGGTTGAATGAGGCTGATTTGCCTTTTGAGTATAGGTAAACAAGCGTCCATTTCCTGCGAAGTTGGATTACGGTTACCAGGTGGTCTGCATTTAACCACATTGCAGATATAAACCGAATTCCTGCTGATCCCGATCGATTGAATGATTTGGGTCAAAAGTTTTCCGGCTTTACCAACAAAGGCCAACCCCATATTATCCTCTTCCTCTCCAGGCCCTTCGCCAATAAATAACAATTCAGCCTTTTGATTTCCCTGTCCAAAAACAATCGTCTTTCTTTCTAAAGACAAATCACAGTTCGCGCAGTTGAAATAGCTTAGTTTTAAAGAATCAAGGTTTTCCGGATTTTTTCGAACATCCTGCTTTTCCTCAAGCTGTTTTTTCGCAGCCAGAATTACTGCTGGTTGACGCGGTATTTTCTCAAGGGTCTTATTTTCCAGTGAGACTATTATCTCTCCGCTTAAAGTTTCGATTGGCTTCCTTTCGGACTGAAAAGTCTTAAACGCGCTTAATATCTGTTCTCTGCATGCCTCGTCCAGTGGCTCCAAACATATGTAGTCCGATGCTCCACTAAGGGCTCTGAGCTTGTTTTCCAGTTTTTTTGCCGTGTCAGAAACAGTTTCTTGATTCATTTACGAAGCTTAATTTTTATCACGCGATTTTGGATGCTTACTTTTTTTGAATTTTCGCATCTTTTCTATTGGTAGTTGAAACCAGAAGAAAAAGAGTTTAGTTTTGATGATCCAGGAATAAAAAAAATGAATTACATCTACAACTTTTTAATAAATAAGTTTACGCTTCCATAAGAACAATGAAAAGGGGTTTATGAAAAAAATATACTGCTTTTTGATAGTTTTTCTTTTTGGAGTCGTTGTCGCGCTGGGAGGTGGTTTCGACGTTTTTCATTTTGATGACGCTCCAGATGAGGTGATGGACAGCGGGAAAAACCGATGTTCCTTCGATAGACTTCAAATGGATACCAGATGGCCCTGGAAATCGTATTTATCCTGCACGGATTATGATTTCAAAGGAGTCAAAACCAAGCTTTATTTTGAATTTAATAACAACGAACTTCAGGCGGTTTACGTTGTTTCGATCGATATTGCGGATTATCGGCTCATCAAGCACTTAAAACCAAAACATCTTGTAGCAAAAAACAAAGGTAGTAAAAAATTGTCTTCTAACTTGGCTGACCAGCTTATTTTTCAAGACAAGGTTTATGTCTTTGATAAAGGCAAACAAAGAACCGATTTTTTTTATAATGGGAAATGGGAGTGGGAATTAAAATTTTCTGATCTTTATCAAATCGAGTCCGATCTCGACCGTCAAAAAAGCCTATTGAAAAATGAGGAAGATGGGGCTGTGACCGAGTGGAAAAATTATTCTTTCGGGGAAAAACCCGACATAACCAAATCTAAGCTGGAAGGTTTTTGTGAAAAACTTGAGGCTTCAACCTTCGAAGGTTCGGATGGAAATAAACTTTTTGTTTGCAAAGGCTATCCTTTTGTCGAACAAAAAATACAAGTCCGTTTTTTGTTTTTCAAGGACGCATTGGTGAAAATCGAATTGGACCTAGATCCAAAATGGTATGAGACTCTGTTACCACAGCTAAAAACAAAATATGGCAAACCTTATATTGAACTTTACCAAAGCCGCCTTTTCTACTCTTTTATCGAATTCCCAAAATTCAATGTGGTTATGCGCCATAAAATTGATCCACAATCCCAGGGACTTCGTGTTTATTTGGAATACTCAAGCCAGGAATTTATGAACTCCAATTTGCCGTCAAGGAACATAAAACCCGATAATAAATTAAAGAGGAAAAAAACCCAGCTTGAAAAAATCCAGGATAATATATAATAGTAATCGCCTTTGTTATTAGTATATTATAAATTTTCAAATGCTATTTTTTGACGATTTATACTCTTGCTGATAGAATATTTAGTGAATTATATTGTTTTTGTTTAATAACAACCCTTTAGATTTAAGTCAGAAATTATGAGCAAGCAAACAAAAAAAAATGAAGTCGAAGAATTTCAGTTTCAAGCTGAAATGTCGCAGTTATTGCACCTTATTACCCATTCTCTATATAGCCACCGTGAAATTTTTTTAAGAGAGTTGATATCAAATGCGTCAGACGCTTTAAATAAAATTCATTTTTCATCCCTGACAAACGACAAGATCCTGGGAGATGACCCAGAGCTTAAGATTCAGATACAATTCGATGAAAAAAAGAAAACCTTTTCCATAACCGATAACGGTATCGGTATGACTCATGATGAACTCATCAAGAATATCGGAACGATCGCCAGTTCCGGCACATCCGAGTTTATCAAGCAGATCACCGGTGATAAGAATAAAGATATGGAATTGATCGGTAAGTTCGGGGTTGGCTTTTACTCCGTCTTTATGGTCGCGGATGAAGTTTCTGTCGAATCCAGGTCATTTGATGATAAAAAAGCTTACAAATGGACCTCTGCCGGGACCGGCTCTTTTTCGATTGAACCGATCGAAAAAGATAAAAGAGGTACAACCATTTCTTTTAAATTTAACAAAGACTCTCAAGAATTCGCCTCCAAATTCAAAATCGAAAGCATTATTAAAAAATATTCTGATTTTGTATCCTTTCCAATTGAATTAAACGAAGAAATCACCAACAAATCTACCGCCCTCTGGGCTCGGGACAAGAAAGAGATAAAAAAAGAGGACTACATCGAATTTTACAAATATATCTCCAACGCTTATGACGAACCTCTATCCTGGCAGCATTTCAATGTTGAGGCTCCCGTTCAGTTCAAATCGATTTTATTTATCCCCAAGGAGCCGGATCGGCAACTTTTCAACCAGAACCTAGATACCAAGATCATGCTTTACGTCAAGCGGGTATTCATCCAGAATGACTGTAAGGACCTCTTGCCTCAATGGCTTAGATTTGTTCACGGAGTCGTCGACTCTGAAGATTTATCCTTGAATGTATCCAGGGAGACCACTCAGAAAAGCCCAGTCATGGATAAAATCAGTAAATATCTGGTAAAAAAGCTGATAGCCGAATTTCAAAAATGGGCTGAAAAGGATCAGGATAAATACGCGTCCTTCTGGAAGGAATTTGGCAATTTCATCAAGGAAGGGATTCACACCGATTTTTCCAACAAAGATAAACTAATCGAGCTCTATCGTTGTTACTCATCAGAAAGTCCCGACAAGTTGATTTCACTCATGGATTACAAAAATCGTATGGGTGTTGATCAGGAAGAGATCTATTTTGTCTGTGGGAAAAACAAGGACATAATCGAAAATTCGCCCAACATTGAATATTTCAGAAAAAACAAGATAGAAGTCTTATATCTTTTCGATGAAATTGACGATTTCATCATGCCTTCCATCGGCACTTATCAGAAAAAAAAGCTGGTCGGCATCGACAAGGCTGAAATTAAGATCAGCGAGTCTGAAGAGAATAAAAAAGACGCTCTCGGCAAGGCAGACCAAGAAAAACTGCTGGGTTACATCAAGGACATTCTTGGCGAAAAAGTTGAGGATGTCATCGAGTCAAAACGTCTGGTGGACAGTGCTTGTACTCTGGTCAGTCCCAAGGACGAGATGAATGCGAACATGGAAAAAATGATGAAGATGATGGACAAAAATTATCAAGGAAGCAAAAGAGTAATGGAAATCAATTCGTCCAACTCCTTGATAAAAAACTTATCCAGCATTCAAAATAAGTCCCCCCAAGATCCACTCCTTAAAGACTGTATCGAACAGCTTTACGAAGGCGCGCGTCTTTTGGAAGGTTCACTGAACGACCCATCCAGACTGGTTCCCAGAACCAATCAGATCATGCAAAAAGCGACCGATCTATATTTGAAGTCGATAGGATCGTAAACCGTCCAAAAGAGTAAACTTTGAAAAATATAGCGATTGTGATTTTTCATAAGTTTCTTTTCTCCATTTTGCTAATACTTCCCATCGCCAGCTTGGCGCATGGGAAGTCATTGGTCGTCGAGGGGGAATTGGATCGGTTTGACAAGGAAAAAGGAATCCTGATCTATAACCATCCGCGGGTCACCTTCGAACAAAAGACCATCTTGGGAGACAAACTACAATACAACCAAAAAGATAAATTTCTGGTTTTCAGCGGCAATATCATTATTCGCATGCCGGAATTGCTCTTGAGTGCCGATCAGGTTACCTATGACATCCAAAGCAAGGTACTTACCCTAACAAACGCCACTCTTTTCGACAAACACTCGCTCGCATTCATCAAGGCATCCAAAATCAAGACCCTCAATGACAGCGAGTTTGTCGTTTACGATGGGTCCATCACCACCTGCAAGCCCGACTCAAGGGCTTGGGAACTCAACGCCAATTATATCAATTATCAAGTAAATCATTTTGCTTATGCCAATAACACCGTACTTAAATTTTATCGTATACCACTTTTTTATACTCCTTTTTTTTCCTGGCCAACCAAAAAAGGAAGAGCCTCTGGACTTCTTCCACCTAGTTTCACCAATCAAATCGGGAATCTCGACTACTCAAAAAACTACGGCAAACGCCTAAAAATCCCTTATTATTTGGCGATCGACAAGGCCCAGGACTTGACGTTGACAGCTGATATCATAGATAAAAGAGGGACGGGGATTGAGGTTGAATACCGTTACGCTTTTTTAAAAGACATGCTGGGAGAAATTCGTTTCTGGTACCTGGATGAGAGTAAAGAACAAAGGGATTTATACCATGAGAACCTCGGCGACCTCGAAAGAGCGAATGATCCCTTTCTACCAGCCGAGCCCTTGGACCTTAGGCCTACGAGGTATAAAATCGAATTTGATCACAAGCAAAACATTTTTTTAAGCGGTCGGCTTTTTTTACAGCACCACCAATACAGTGATGCTGAGTTAAATTCAGAATATTTCGACTCCGAATTGTTCGGGGCAAACCGCTATTATCAAAGAATCGACTTGATCTTTCCCTGGAAGAACGGGGATATCAACCTTGGGCGAGAAATCGGCAATAATTTTAGACATCCTTCACTTTACGACACCTCCCCCGAATACGACACCAGTACCAACAAAGGGTCATACATCAATATTTCCCACCGCTCCGCAAGAATCCTAGGCTCACCCTTATCCCTTTCAATGAACGGAAACTCGACAAACCACATAGGTGAATGGGGTTGGAAAGGTAAAGTCAACCAGTTTAATGCCGCCTTCAGCGCCCCAATAAAAATCGATTTTATCAATGTTATGCCGCAACTCAAAAGACGTTACCTAAACTTCGACATAAATTATGATAAAAGCAATATCGATTCCAAGATGCTACCTTTAAATTTCAATGCCTTTCCAGAACCTTTCGCATGGTATATTGACCAAAGAGAATTGGAGTTAAATTTTGAAATTTTTCGTATTTTTAAAAACCAAAAAAATCTAGGGAAACTCTCTTTTCAACCCAGACTGATTTTTTCAGAGATCAATGATGTCGATCAGAAGCAATCCATCGATTTCACAACCGAAAGTTTGTTGACCACAAAAGGGCTAGAGGAGATCTCGGCGGACAGCACCAATTCGGATTACTATAAGTATAAATCAATTTTCGTCGAGCCGACCTTGAGTAGAAAAAGTATCGAATACCGTCTTGACACAGTCTACCTAACCAAGGATCCCTTAACCCAAAAAATCAGACCCTTTTTCAAGCTTGAACTGAGTCAGACCTTTAACCTGAACCGCAAAGGTAGCAAAGAAGAAACCGATCAGGCGTTCGTAGGTCCTCAAATTCCTGATAATCTAAACGAAACCAGTTTCGGCAATAAAAAGATGCCCTTCATAATCAACATGACCCTTTCTCCAATATCCCGTTTCCAGGCATCCCTTTTTAACCGATACGATTACGAGGAGAACCGATTCGTTGAAACCGTTATCAAATTATCCGCCGTATCTCCAGATGAAAGTCATTATGGCCTTCAGTACATCAAAAATACTAAAAGCTATATCGACCTAAACGGTGACGAGCATCAATCAAAATCCAGATACTCAATCTATCACTTTCTGAAAATAGGTAATCGGTTCGACCTTTATTTGCGTGGAGAATGGGATTTAAACAGAAACGATCTGAAGATCCAATATGGATCAAACAAGCAGATCAAAAGGCTCAACACCCAATTATTCGCAGCTGAAACCAAGCTCTATTTTAAGCATGACTGTTACCAGTTTATAGCGGCTTATTCGGAGTACAGCAAATACCAATGGATAAAAGGAGTTCAAACGGAGTATATGGACCGTAAATTTACCTTTACATTTCTACTAGAGGGATGGCCTGACATATCTAATCCCTATCATAGGGAATACTTGCTTCAATAAAAAAAAACGCACTGAATTGCACATGGTTGCTAAAACCCGATACCTTTATGTTTTGATCATTATTTTTGTCAGTTATCTCGCAGCTGGTAATAATCCTCTTTGGGCTCAGGAATATCAAAAACCTCTCGAGACTTTTTCAACAGATAAAATCCAGATCATTGAGGGGATATCCTATTGCCACGGAGGCTACGGTTACCAGAAAACCGCCATTAGAATCAACGGAGAATACTACCATAAAGATTCCAATATCAGCCCCTATATACCGACCATTCAACCATTATATATTACGTTTTTAAGTTTTGGATGCTCCTTTAATCCATTTTTTGTGGATTATTATATTATCGACGACTCTTTAAAATTGCCGAAAATAGTAAATGTTAATGGCATCGACTACAACAGCATCGAATTTCAGGTCAGTTCCCTGTCAACCGGATATACCTTTAGCTTAATTCCGCATTATTTGTACCTGGACATCGGTGTCAGCTACATGCAGTACAACTACAAATTTGGGATGTATGGTGATAACAGGTATCAGGAGTATGAAAGTCAGGACGTTAACGTCAGAAACTATTACTCGCTAGGATCGCTAAAATGGTTTATCAACCCTTTTATCTATATAAAATGGCAAAATCAGCTTTCCATGTATCAAGACAATCTAATCAACTCGACCAATCAAGTCGGGATTAATCTTTTTTCCAAATTTTAAATGAAAAAAATCATCCTTTTTTCAACCTTAATCATCGTGGCTTTTGTTGCCTGCGGAAGAAAAACTTCTCCAAGTCCCTACAACTCGGATCAGGTGATCTCTAAAACCTTGCCCCCGGTTGAAAATTCCAAAGTCAGTTACAAGAATAAAGACATCAAGGTCACCTTTGAGCTTCCAAAAAGTTTTTTAATCCAACAACAAAAAATTGCCCCCCAAGCTTATCAAAAGTCCATGGGGAAAACCAGTCAGCTATTCTCATACGGAAAAGATAGCGAAAAACAATTAAAAATCATATCTTTCGTGCAGCTCAATTTCTATAAACCCCAGAGCGGTTGTCTACTCTGCGAACCCTTACTGGTCGAGTCGGTCCGTTTTGATTTAAAAACCGGAACTCCAAGGATCAATTCAAGCGATTTTTCAAATCCAGAATATTTAACAAAAATTCAGTTTGAAGCCATTAATAAATGGAAATACAAAATTACTCTTCCTAATAAACTCTTTCTTCTGAATTGGGAGCAAATGGGATACTTCATGCAGGTCAATTATTTGACCAATAGGGAAGAAATCTCTTTTCCCTCTGAAAACCTGATCCCTGTAAGGCCCGCTCCTCTTCCAAAACCGAAGGTTTTTGTTAAGCAGGTTGATCCACAAGATCCATTATTGGAAAAAGCTTTTATTTTTCTTAAATGGAACCTTGTGTTAGAGACGACACAAGTTGTCATCGAAGAAAATGGCAACCTCTTTTCTGAGCCCCTTTATTATAAATTAAATTTATACCAGATTAAAAATGACGGCAAAGAAACTCAGCTCAATAAAAATCCGCTTGTTAAGGGAACCTTTTTAATCAAAAGACCGGCGGATACAATTTACGCGACATTTATGGATCGCTTTGATAACGAATCAGAAAAAGTATTTATTTTCCAGGAATAATTTATTTGTAATTATCTCCTGCATTTAAAAGAGTGTTTCTTTTTTCGATAGTCAAAATATCTAAAACATGAAAAATAAACCCATAAGTTAAAAATCAAGGTCGAATTTATTGATGCGATTAAATGATTATAAACTATCAATTTACTTGCATTTGACCCAACTCCACCGAATTTAATGATTCAAAATCACCCTTATATTAATCAAGTTTTCGTTATTATTTGTTTTTTTCTCATTATAGGTTGCTCTTCCCAAGCTTATATCCAGGAAAACGAATTGCTCATCCTACAAGGCAAAAATGAAGAGGCATTAAGAAATTACAAGAGAATTTCCAAAGAAGACCCAAAAAATCCCGAGTTGCACTACCGCTTTGCCTACGCTGCCCATTCCGTCGGTCAGTATAACCTGGCTGAGACCGAGATTTTAAAAGCCATCCTGCTTGACCCTTTAATTGATCGCTACCAGCTATTGGCCGGGATGATCTTTTATAAAAACGAGAACTATTTTAAAGCGATCAATCACCTTAGCAGTGCCTTGGATCTAAACCGCCAGATGTTGGAGGCTTATTATTATTTGGCATTGTCCTATGAAAGAACCGATAAGGTCGATGACGCTCTAAAGAGCTTAGAAGCCGCCATCGACATCGAACCGCTCTATTTCGAAGCCCACTTAGCATATGTTTCGATCAATTACGACCGCCTAAAGTCACAAAATAAATTCCCATCTTTAATTCATCAACTCGAAAAAGCTCTGAAACTTAAACCGAAATCGCCTCAGGGGAATTTACTGCTTGCGAAATTATATAACTCGATAGGAGCCAGTTTTAAAGCTAAAAAAGTTTTAACCGATTGGATCAAAAAATATTCTCAAGATGACCAAATCATCCTGGAGTTGGCAGGGATGGAATATCAGTTAGGGAATCAGGAGTTGGCGGGTGAATACCTAACTAAAATAAAACAACACAACTTAGAATCCCGGTTGTTAAATCTAAAAATTAAAAGCGAAACCCAAGATACTGACAGTTTCGTCAAGGAGATTAAAAACTTGATCTGGAAGTATCCATCAGAGATTCAATTATATATCCTGTTGGGAGAAATCGAGCTTTCCAGGGGAAATTTAACTGAATCCGAAAATCTGTTGCAAAAAGCTCTGAAGCTAGAGCCAAATTCAGCCAAAGTCTATTTCCAATTATCGAAAGTTTGGAACGCAAAAAACGATCAACAGAGTTCTCAATGGGCTCTCAGTAAGGCCATTGAGTTTTCACCGACCGACTTGAAAATTCAGCTGGAATACCTAAAAAATCTCATCCATACCGGGAATGTTGAACAAGCCAAAGAGTTGATCGCCAATTTCAACCCTGACCCGAAAAATTCCGATGTCATTTTTGTCAAAGGGTTAATCGCGAAAAAACAAGGCGACTTTAATCTGGCGGACAAGCTTTTTAGACGCGCCCAAAAACAACAGTTTTCCATTGATATCGAACTGCAGCTGATTGATATCGAAATCTTGCAGGGTATGCACAATGATGCCGAAAAACGTCTTAAAAGGGTTTTTAAGCTTTTCCCCGAACATTTCCAAGCTAAAATGATCTTTACAAAGTTATTGTTCTACCGGAAGAGTTTTGACGAAATCATCAAGGTGCTTTCCCCTTATTTGAAAAGCGATAAAGTCAATGGAGAAGTCTATCTGTACTTGGCTGAGGCTTGGGTCCAGAAAAATAACATCCAAAGAGCCATCGAAATTTTAGAGAGTGGAGTTAACATCTGGCCTCGAGACCTCGAATTGATTCAAGCCTATACTTTTTACCTGGGCATTCATAAACAATACAAAAAAGCCGTCCAACTTCTAGAAGACGCCCTTACTTTTAAACATCAATACCGTTCATTGTTTTCTTACCGTCTTGGTTATTATTACTTTTTGATGGGAGACAATAAAAAGTTCAAACAAGTGGCCCAGCAAAATCACCTAGATTCATTTTAGACTTCTTTTCTATTTATTGCCCTGTTTATTTTGAAAAGTTTTCCAAATCACCCTTTTTAAATCGTTTTGAAACCTCAAAGCATCATTACTTGGAAATTGCGCTTGATCGAGGAAAGTGTTTTATATTATGCTTTTTCAAAAAGAACGAGGTTAAAAAATCAAAGTAATGTTTAATCTAAGTAAAAAAAAAGAAGCAAAATACCTTTATCTGTTGCCGGGTCCAGACGATTTAGCACAGTGGGAAGTTTTAAATGAGGAGGAACTTGAAAAACGCGTCAAGGAAAACCGACTTGAGGAAGGGTGTAAGCTCTTTAAAATTGAGCAGGAAGTCAATATCCGTTTTGAAAAAATAATCCATTTGGATTAATTTCATTTTTTTGGTTCGCCCGTCCAGATCCTCCGCCTTTTTTCAATAATTTAACACGCTTCTTATTATTTCATGACTGTACCCCTTTTAGATAAAACAACTCCGATGATGCGGCACTTCTACCAAGTGAAGGCTGACTATCCGGGTACAATCGTTTTTTACCGCATGGGAGAATTTTATGAAATGTTCGGGGACGATGCCATTTTGGCTTCGAAGCACCTTGAAATTTCCCTGACTACAAGAAACAAGAATCAACAAAATAAAATCCCCATGTGCGGTGTTCCCGTACACAGCTACGAGAGCTACTTAAACAAGCTATCCCTAAAAGGATTTAAGGTGGCTATCTGCGAACAGGTTGAAGACCCAAGTCTCTCTAAAGGACTCGTCAAGAGAGAAGTTACTAGGGTCGTCACCCCCGGCACGATCATCAGTTCTAATCTTTTAAATAACCGTGAAAATCATTATATTTGCTGTTTGTATCCAGATAAGAAAAATTCTTTGCTGGGAGTTGCCTTTTGTGACTTTTCAACAGGCGAATTCGAGGTTGATGAAATCCTCAACGATGTGAATTTATCAAAATTAACCGAAATAATCCATCTCTATCAACCTGTTGAAGTTCTTCTGCCTGACTTTTCAATAGAAAAATCCTCACCAACCCACCAGGAATTCTCAGAAAAGATTAATAAGATTCTTTTTACGCTAAACAGTCCGCCGCATATCGAACTGTTAAAGACATATTATTTCGACTATACCAACAGCAAAAAAGCACTTCAAAATCATTTCTCCATTCATAATCTGGCGGGATTCGGAATTGAGTCTTTTACCGTTGGCATTTGCGCTGCTGGAGCGGGTTTGAACTATCTGATGGAAACCCAAAAAAACCCCCTTTCCCACTTTAAGAGCATCAAACGCATCCATAAAAACGATGTTATGTTTTTGGATGATACGACCACGAAAAATCTTGAACTTTTCGACAGCTTTGACAAGCAGAGTTCCAAATTCAGTCTGGTATGGCATATAGATCACACCAAGACTTCCATGGGGGCTAGGCTTCTAAGGAAATGGCTAAAGACTCCCTTGACCAACCGAAGCATAATCGAAAACCGCTTGGATTTGGTCAGTTCCATGACCAAGGAGTTCACACTCTTGAAAAACATTCGCCTTGATCTGACAAAAATTGGGGATCTGGAAAGAATAATCACAAGAATATCCCTTCCCACAAGTTTAATCCAGGATTTCATCTATTTAAGACAAAGCCTGAAACCCTTAAAATATCTCAAGGAGTATTTTTCCCAATTTAAGGACCCTAAACTGATCGACAAAACAGTATCCTTTGATCCGCTAGAGGATCTTCACCTGTTTTTAGAGAATCACTTTTTAGACGAACCAACAAAAAAAATCAATGACGGAGGTTATATACGCTCCGGAATTGACCCAGAGCTCGACGAATTAAGAAACCTCATGCAAAACGACAAGCAGATCATCGCCAACATTGAAGCCGAGCAACGACGAAAAACGGGAATCTCTTCACTAAAGGTACGTTTCAACAGAGTGTTCGGATACTATATCGAGGTATCAAACGCCTCTCGTCACTTAGTTCCCCAAAATTATATCCGAAAGCAGACCCTGGTTAACAACGAACGCTTTATTACAGAAGAACTAAAAGAGCTTGAAGAAAAAATTCTCACAGCCCAGGAAAAGGCAATTAAACTTGAAATGGATATCTTCCAAAAGATCAAAGCGCGCCTCTATAATGAAATCGGCAGAATCCAATCGACTTCTGCTTTGATCGCAGAGATGGACAGCCTGGGTTGTTTTGCCTATCTCGCTAAAATGAACAACTACTGCCGACCTGAATTTTATCCAGAGGATCAATCACAACAAATATTCATTGATGAAGGACGGCATCCGGTTATCGAAACCCTTCAGTTAAGCGAACCCTTTATCCCCAATGATTGCGAACTTAGTGCGGAAAACCAGTTCATTATGATCATTACTGGTCCAAATATGGGTGGAAAATCAACCTATATGAGGCAAACCGCCTTGATTGCCCTTATGGCCCAGATCGGGTGCTTCGTACCCGCAAAAAAAGCAAAGCTATCCATCTTCGACAGAATCTTTACCCGGGTGGGCGCTTCGGACAACCTGACCCGAGGTCAAAGCACTTTCATGGTGGAAATGAGCGAAGCCGCGTCAATCCTCAACAACGCGACTTCAAAGAGCCTGATTATCCTGGATGAAATCGGAAGGGGAACCAGTACTTTCGATGGAATCAGCCTTGCATGGTCAATTATCGAATTTTTACACCGCATAAAGCCTTTGACCCTGTTTGCGACACACTATCATGAACTAGTTCTGCTGGAAGACAAACACCCTGGAATCCGAAATGTTAAGGTAGTCGTGCATGAGGAAAACGAAAACATCGTGTTTTTAAGAAAGGTGATTGCCGGACAGGCCGATAAAAGTTATGGTATCCAAGTCGCTCGCTTGGCAGGCTTACCGACCGAGGTCATTAGTAGAGCAAGGGAGATCTTACAGGAACTTGAGGTGGCTGAGAAACAATTTGGGAGTTACGAAGCGATTAAATCAGGGCAATGGAGCGAAACCCGACCTTTAAAAGAAAATGAACAAATAAGTTTCCTGCCGCCATTGGAGCCTTGGTTGGATGAACTAAAGAGTTTTGATTTAAACAATAAAACTCCCTTACAAGCGCTGGAATTTCTGAATAATATTCAAATTGAACTCAAGAAACTAAATTGAAACTGCGGCTTTTAAAGAAAACAAGGACTATTCCCCCCGGAAGCTCAAACCTCCATTTGCTCTTATTTGGGGTTTTTTTATCCTTTGTTCTTTTTTTATATGTTCCATCAGTTTTGGCAGATTCAGTCGACCGAGCCTACCAGAAAGCCGCAAAGAAATATTATCTTTTATACAAAGACACTCCTTTTAGAGATAAAGAAGATAACTGGCTTAAAACCATTAGCCAATTTGAGCGTATCTACAAAAACCACCCCAATCACTCAAAAGCCCACAAGGCTCTCTTTAATATCGGCAACCTTTATCGCTCCCTGTATAAATGGAATCATAAGCAGATTTATATCGACCGTAGCAATATCTCCTTTCGCAATCTGGTCAACGAATACCCCAAATCCAATCTGGTGGACAACTCCCAATTTAACATCGCCGAAAACTATGA
Source organism: Deltaproteobacteria bacterium (assembly GCA_029881655.1). GTDB lineage: Bacteria > SAR324 > SAR324 > XYD2-FULL-50-16 > XYD2-FULL-50-16 > JAOUME01. Next base: position 37,519 of record JAOUME010000003.1, read on the forward strand.
AGTCTACAAGAAAGATAAGAATCTGGCTTACATCGAATATAATAAACTGATCGAACAGTTCCCCAAAAGCTTTTACACAGCCAAAGCCAAAAAAAAAATCAGTTCCCTTGGGCCTCCGAACAAAGATCTACAAATCCTTCCCGTAACTGAAAATGCCATCACTCCGATCGATTTAACCAGAGCCCGCTTCGGAGGTTTAAGTGAAGAGGAGGACAAAATTTCTCGCCCCTTGATCCTTGTTTCAAAAGTCGATTATTGGTCAACTTCGGACTGGTCAAGAATGGTCGTCAATATTAAAGACGATGTCCGCTATAAATATCAGGTCTTAAAGGAAGACAAAAGTATCGGGAAAGGCAAACGGATGTACATCGATATTCACAATGCCTTTATCCCGAAAAAATTTAAGAAAAAAATCGCGGCAAACGACGGATTGATCAAACAGGCAAGAATCGCCCAATACAATAAATCCACCGTCCGTATCGTCTTAGATCTTGCCAGTCTAAAAAGAATCAAGGTATTTCACTTCAAACTCCCCAATCAGTACAAAATCGTCGTCGATATTCTCGGGCAATCGGCTATAAACGGCCTTAAGGGCGAATTCGCCAATGCTGTGCCCAAAAAACAAACCAAAAAAAATAACTTTGTCAGCCATATCAAACCGGGAAGATACAGTGCTGATCAAAACGCCATTTCTCTTTCAAAAGCATTGGGCTTGAAGGTTAAAAGGATTATTTTAGACCCAGGTCACGGTGGAAGGGACCCCGGAGCTTCGGCTTACGGTCTGAAAGAAAAGGATATCACCCTTAAAATCGGTCATACTTTAAAAACCCTTATCCAGAATAAATATCCTGATATCGAAGTCCTGATGACTCGCGAAAAAGACCGGTATCTGAGCCTGGAGGCTCGAACGGCCTTTGCAAATAAATACAAGGGAGATCTGTTTATCAGTATCCATTTTAACGCCAGCAAAAGAGAGCATATCCGCGGTATCGAGACTTATTTTCTAAACCTGACAACGGATAACGACGCTCTGGAACTGGCGGCGAAAGAAAATCAGACCAGTTTAAAAAGCATCAGCCAACTACAAAATATTCTCAACGACCTTATGACCAACTCAAAAATCCAAGAGTCAAGCTTGTTAGCGGAAAATATCCAAACCTCCTTGATTAAGGGGGCAAATAACAGCAAAATGATCAGACAAAGAAATCTTGGTGTAAAACAGGCACCGTTTTTTGTGCTTCTCGGAGCAGAGATGCCCAGTGTGTTGGTTGAGTTTGGATTTATTACCAATAAAAAGGAAAATCGATTGATCAAAAATAAAGAATACCGTGCGGTCCTGGTTGAAGGAATTTTTAAAGGGATCGAATCCTATATGAATTAATTTTGAAATTTATCTCCACTACAAAACTCTTCTTTTAAAATATTTTATGTCAAAACAATTCACGGTTCTTATCCTATTTTGTGCCTTTATGGTGTCCTGCCAAAGCTTAAGCCAAAACCTAAACGAAAGCATCTCCAATAGCGGAATCGAAAGACTCAAGTTAGAGTACCAAATTCAAAAAGCTCCTAGTCTTTCCCACGAATTCAATGAACTTTTACATCAGAATGTCGCCGTTTTTTCAGTGATAACCGCCAGGGAAATACCAAGTAATCTTTCCGATGAACTCATTGATATCGTCAGACAAAGAATCAATCAAACAGGTTTTTTCTCTAAATTAATTGGAGATGAAACGATTCGGGAGTTTTTCTCAGGGAACCAAGAAGCCAACCATTTAAAGGATAACTACTTGGACAGCTTGGTAACAGTATCCGTCTCTGATAAGGATATCATCAATCCTTTGGGAAAAGAGCTCCAATTCGGCAATCTAGTCGTCCTGCACATGGATTTGTGGCCCTGTCCGACATGCAAAACAAATGACCTGATCAGGATCAAAGTCCGCGTCGTTGATGCAGATTCCGGTATTATTATCTGGACAGGAATCAACGAACAGGTTATAAATTTCAAGGAAGAACTGGACTTACCGTTGATATCAAAAAATCTTACCAAAGGTTTGATGACCGCTTTTTATCACCGATTCAAAAAAAAGTGGCATAAAAAAAGATACGTTCATCTTGCGGAAAATTAACAAATTATCTAGATCCCATGTTGAAAACTATTGATATTTTCATTAAAAACCACCTTTTTTACCCTAAAAAAGAAACGGCGGAAAATACCGAAATCCAAGATAATCCCTTGTTCGGTTATCTTAAGATATATGAAAATCAACATCGTATTCTCTTTGTTTTGTACAGGGGTTTGATCGTTACTTTTTCTTGTTTTTTATTATTAATCAGCTATTTGATCTTCAACTTGATGGATAACCAGCTTTTCCCCGGCTGGGCAATATACACATTTTACGGGATTGATATTTTGCTTGCTGTTGGTGTGGTCAAAGCGGTCATTGAATTAAAAAAATACCAAAGAAAAAGTCATAATCTGATGCGTGAGATCAAAGAACATCTCAAAAAAGATCTTGGAAAACTGGAAAAAATCAAATCAGAACATAACTACATCAGCAACACCCATAAAAAGATCCAGCAAAAAATCAAATCCATCGGTCTGCAGACAAAAAAACCAGAATTTCTTCAACATGAAGGATGGGACTTCAAGACCTGTCCTCATTGTCACTCGAAAGTTGAGTTAACAGAGGATACTTGTTCTCACTGTCAGCAGCATCTGGGCGAGACGCTTGAGAATTAAGCTTCTACTGGGAAATCGCCTTAACAAGCAACTGTCTTTTCCTTTCACCCCGAAATAGATTTTCCTCTAAAGTAAAAGCGATATCCAGATTTGAACCTGGGGAAAAATCCTGTACACCGTTCCAATAGATCATTTCCAGATCTTCTCCAAAGTTCCATTTCAAATGTTTTTCCATCATTATCTTTGGCTCCGGCAGCTTTAAATCCTTCAACATAAAAACGGGTTTATCGTTATTAAGGCCGTAGGGTTCAAACAGCTTTAACCTTTCGATAAGATCAAATGAGCACATTTCCAAAGTCACCTCCAGATCTGTTTCTATTTTTGGGTTTAAAACATTGACCGTTTCCCGCTTGCAGTATTGGTAGTATTTTTCCTCCAAAATCACGAGGTTTTCTTTCGTTATACTTAGTCCTGCGGCATTGGCGTGACCACCATAAAAAGCCATGAGATCGCCGTTCTCATGAAGAAAGTCGAACATATTGATGTTGTACGACCGACAAGACCCCTTAATGATTCCATCCAAACCATCAGCCAAAATAATCGTTGGCAGTTTTAAGCTTTCCATGATTCTGCTAGCAATAATACCAATAAGCCCTTCATGAAAAGAGGGGTCGTAAAGTAAAACCCCCAACTGGTCCCTGGCGATCACCTCCGCTTTTTCCAATGCGGCCTTTGACATGCTTTGCTGTTTTTTTTGTCTTTTTCTGTTTAACTGAGCTAACAGATTATGATTCTCCTCAGCTGACTGCTGGTCATCAGAAACTAAGAAATTAAGGGCTTTATCGGCTTCTCCTAAGCGACCCGCGGCATTTATCATCGGTGCCAAACGAAAGGCGATCAGTCTTGGATCAATTTTTTGGATTTTATTTTTTCTATAAAAGATCTTAAAACACCAAGAGTCAGACTCTTGCCCCTCATCCAAGGCTTTTTGATCCATCTGCTCCAAACCAAATTTGACGAAAAGCCGATTTAATCCCAGAAGGGGCACTTGATCGGCGATCGTGCCTAGTGCAACCAGATCCAGGTACTTTAATAGATTGGGTTCAGGTAAGGATTGAGACCAGAAGCCTTTGGTCCTGAGCTCCGTTCTAAGTGCCGTCAAAAACAAAAAAGCGATTCCTACACCAGCTAGATTTTTTTCCGGATAGGGGCAGCTTTCCTGCTTCGGATTGATCACCAGACACTCGGGCGTTTGCTCTAATATCGGCAAATGGTGATCAGTGATAATTACCTCGATTTGATGATCTTGAAGAAAAGACACTTCTTGCTTTGAACAGATCCCGTTATCGACAGTTAATACCAATGAAGGTTTCCTTATAACGATTTCGTCCGCGATTTTTTGCGTCAGACCATAACCATGTTTAAAACGGCTTGGGATTAAAACCTCAAAATTCTCAATCCGGGAAGCTTGGAAAAAACGGAATATCAATGCGGAAGAGCTGATTCCATCGACATCGTAATCCCCCAAAATCAGTATTTTCCCTTTCTCGTTGATAGCTTGAATAACCCTTTGAACAACCTCTTTCATATCTTTAAGAATGACAGGATCGGGAATATCCTTTAAGGCTGGCTTAAAAAAAGAGGATGCCTCCTTTAGCGAATCGTCCTTGATGATCGCCTGAACGATCTGATCTTCGGTCGAAAGGGGAGATTGCTTTTGATACCAAGAATGAAGGTAGGTTTTTGAAATGATTTTTGGACGGATCATGAATTTTTATTGACCAATTTTAACCTCGCTTTTTTTGAGTCATATGAATCCATGGTTTCTAAAAAATATCTAGACTGCTCGACAAAATAAGATAAAGCGGTAGAATTTTTTCCATCGACATAATTTTTATCAATATAGCCGAAGTATTGCCTGGAATCAACATAGCCTGAAAGTCTGTAGTTCGCCAAACCCATTAAAAAATTCCATTCCACTTTGTTTTTCTTCGAAGGTTTCACATCTTCAAGAATATCAATTATCTCATCCCATTTCTCCAAGCTCTTTTTTATCCTTGCCTGTTTCATTTTCAATTCCTGAAGCTCTCCGTTGCTGATAATTCCTCCGCTACTCATTTTCATGACCAACTTGTCAAAATCAATCGGATTATAAGATTTCTCAAGATACCTTGGAAAATCAATAAAATATATCTTGTGGGACGAACCTTTGACAGTACCAATCTCGTTGAACTTGTGACTTCTTTCAACTCTCACCTGATTTTTTAGCTCCTCAAGCTGGATTTCATCCAGCCTAAAAGGGATTATTGAATTGCAGTCACTACAGTAAATATCATTTGGTATCCAGACGGATTCGGTTAGAAAGTTTTCCATATAGTAAATAACCGATTCGTCGATATAAACCTTATCCAAATTGTAACTAGAAACGATACCGCAGTGATCGCAACGAAGTCGAGCCGACATGACTAAACCCGATTTTCTCTTGATAAATCCTTCGCTGAGGATATCTTTTTTTAAACTATCTGGAATTTCTATTTTTAACACTTGTGATAAAAATAGCAAAAGCTCTGCCTTTTGATCGTCCATCGGCTGATCACAATCAATCAAAAGTTCCAAAAAAGATTCATCCGGCAGGTACTCAATGGTTTGATACAACATTTCATAATGGGTTTCAGTTAAATAATCGAAATTTTTCCATAACAACCCAATGATTTTTTTCTGCGGATGGAGTTGGAAAAGTTTTAAAGCATAATCAACTGCGATAACATCCTTTTTATCGATGTAATATTTAAAATTCTCGAAATAGATCTGAAACAAAACATCAACCAGATATTTTGAATAGTTTGGGTTAGGGAAAAAACTGGACCAAGGGATATCATAACCTAAGAACTTCCCCTGAAAAAGTCCCCAAAGAACCTCGGATTTCGATTTCTCGATGGAAAGTGAAAATTCTTTCTTGGTTATTTTTAATTGTTTTCCCGTCCAAATGGGTGCTTCCGGGAAAAAAAGATTTAATATCCTTTCCTGGTTTTCCTGGGTCAAAAGAGATGAATGATAATAATTGGCAATATGGTGAAGATTTTCATCGGGGTTTTCGAGCCACTGCTTAACATACTTTGAGACAATTAAATAAATAGGAATCGATAATAAATAAAATGACTCCAGTTTGTTGATTTTAATAACTGTATTTCCAAATTGCTCCTTTTTATCGTGAAATTTCTCTACCACCCAAAGCTGCCTATGGTAATCCTCAAGAGGGATCACATCTTTTATATTTTTGATGATTTTATAAACACCTTCGATAAATTCACCATATTTTTTTGGAATGTCCGAATGCGTTTCAAAAAAACTTTTGAGGGAGCGATCAACATCGTGCCACAGTTGCTGATCGAGGATGTTAACGTTAATTCCAAACATATTCAAGCATTGCTTGAGTATTGAGTTAAGACTATACCCGCTAAGAAGTTTGCTTGATATCCATTCGTAGATCTCCATTTTACCGAAAAAATTGATAAATTGAAAGGTTAGTTCCACATCGGAGAACAAATCCCTGATAATGAAATAATGATCAATGATCCTTTCGATCTCTTCTTTCTCTTCACAAAACAAAAGCAAAGAACCAATCAAAACCGTGCTCTTGATCAAATCCTTTCGGTAACTCATTAAATCCTGCAAAACGATTGGAATATGCCTCTTTTTATCTATATTTAAAAACGAATCAACAGCCACCTCCAACTCAATTCGGGTTGATTGCTCGCTCATCACCAATTGGCGGTACCATTTCTGTAACAATCCGATGGAAAAATCGTTCGGAAACACCGACAAACAGTAGGCAGCAGCGTACTTGAGTTGCCCTTCCGATTCGCGGAATATTTTCACGGCATCCTTGAAATGCTGATCAAGTTTCAATTCAGATATTTTGGATAAACCCGCTTCCTGAATTTCAATAAAAGGGGAATCAATAAAGTTGTGAATTTCTTTTTCTACTTTATCAGGATAATGGATTAGGAATTGGTAAGCACCCCAAATCGCGACCGTTTCATTTCTTGAAACCAATGCATCTTTGATCGTTTTAAGGCTATATATTTTTTCCATTATTATTAATGCGAAAACTAAGAAAGCGCTCTTAACTTAATATTTATTTTATTGTTTTAATTGGGGTTGAAAAGCAAGTCCCATTTTTTTGATTTTTACAGTGCTAAATTATTTATACTAGCAGTCTCTCAAAGCATCAAGTTAAAATCATGATATTTTCGACTTCATCAAAATCAAATAACCAAAAAAATGATCTAAGCCACTTGCTTACTTCACCTGAAAAAGTTAGATTTCAATCAGGAACCATTGACTTTAATTAGCATTAACCCGAGCCACCTTTTCTTTAAGCGTTTTAGCAAACTCACTTTAATCATAACTGATGAATGTACTTATCGTTGGCGCGGGCGGCAGAGAGCATGCCCTAGCCTGGAAATGTTCAAAAAGCGCTAAAATCTCATCGCTTTTCGTGACCCCTGGAAATGGAGGAATTGCCAAAATCGCCGAATGTCTCGGAATAACCGACATTGATGAGATCGTCAAGCTGGCGGTAGACAACAAGATTGATTTGGCAATCATCGGACAGGAAGATTACTTGGTAAAAGGGCTTACCGAGTTGTTAGAAGTCAAGGGGATCTCGGTTTTTGGCCCGGGCAAATTCGCCTCCCAGCTTGAGGGAAGCAAGGTCTTCGCAAAAGAATTCATGCAAAAGCACAAAATCCCGTCCGCCAGCTACGAGGTCTTTAATGATCCAAAAAAAGCATCTAAACACCTAAAGGCACAACAACCACCCTATGTCATCAAAGCGAGCGGGCTGGCTGCCGGAAAAGGAGTGATCCTTGTCGATGATTTTGAGCAGGCCGAAAAAGCCATTGAGCGGATCATGGTGGATAAGTGCTTTGGAGAGGCGGGCGAACAGGTTGTCATCGAAGAATTTCTCAAGGGCGAGGAAGCTTCCTGGTTCGTCATCACCGATGGCGAAAACTTCCACTGCGCTCCAAGCCTCCAGGATCATAAAAGACAGCTTGATCTCGATCAAGGCCCCAATACAGGCGGCATGGGGTGTTACTCCCCTGCGCCAGTCGTCACGAAGGCGGTTCAAGAGAAAATCATCAGAGAGATCGTTGAGCCTACCCTGGAAGGGATGAAAAAAGAGGGGCATCCCTATAAAGGCGTTTTATACATCGGCCTGATGATTGACCAGCAGCAACCAAAGGTCATCGAATACAACATCCGTTTCGGCGATCCAGAGTGTCAACCCTTAATGATGCTTTTAGACAGTGATCTATTGGAGATCGCTTTGGCCGCTACTGAAAAAAGACTCGATAAAATCTCAATTGACTGGAAGCAAAAATCAGCTGTTTCCCTGATATTGGCATCGGGGGGGTATCCCCACTCCTACCAAAAAGGCCACGTCATTCAAGGATTAGAAGAGATCATTGAAGGCGATGATCTGATGGTTTTTCACGCTGGCACAAAAAAAGATCAAAACCGTTTTATGACTTCCGGCGGCAGAGTCCTTGGCGTAACCTGCCTTGCCGATGATCTCCCGAGTGCCATTGAAAAAGTCTATGAGACCGCTAAATACGTTCATTGGCCACAAATGCAATACCGCAGGGATATTGGCCTGAAAGGATTAAAAAGAATGAGCGGTAGCCGCTCTGAAAATCTGGTTACAATCCTTATGGGATCGGCCTCCGATGCTCCCGTTGCAAAAAAAGCCACCCAAATTTTAAAACAGTTCAATATCTCCTTTAAGGTTTATGTTTCTTCGGCTCACCGTACTCCGGAGAGAACCCGGAATCTTATTCAGCAGACAGAAAAAGATGGTTGCGAGGTTTATATCGCCATTGCCGGTATGGCGGCTCACCTCCCAGGGGTTATCGCCTCTGAAACCCAAAAACCGGTCATCGGGATTCCCGTTGATAGCATGTTAGGAGGACAAGACGCCCTTTACGCGATCGTTCAAATGCCACCTGGAATCCCGGTCGCGACCGTCGGAATCAACCGTGGTGAAAACGCGGCTCTCTTGGCGACTCAAATTCTGGCATTGAAATACCCGGCGATAGCGGCCTATCACCAAGAATACCGCCTGCAAATGGAACAAAAGGTCATCACTTCTCAGGCGGGGATAGTAGACGCATGAGCAATCTGGCCGTTTTTATCTCCGGAAACGGAAGCAACCTTCAGGCGATCATCAACCGCTGGAAAAAAGAAGACACCGCTTTCGACATCAAACTTGTCTTTTGTAACAAAGATGACGCTTACGGGATCAGAAGGGCAACCAAGGCGGGTATACCGGTAAAGATCCTGTTGCACAGCGATTTTGTTGATAGACAAGCCTACGACCAAAAAATACAGGAGATCATGCTGGCGCATCAAATCGACCTGATTGCGTTGGCCGGGTTCATGAGACTCTTAAGCTCTTGGTTTGTCGAGAAATGGGCCGGAAAAATCTTAAATATCCACCCCTCACTTCTACCCGCTTTTCCAGGATTAAACGCTCAAAAACAAGCCTTGGAACATGGTGTCAGGTTTAGTGGATGCAGTGTTTTTTTTGTTGACTCTGGAGTCGATACTGGGGCGATCATCAGCCAAGCGGTCGTCCCCATTTTCCTAAACGACAGCTTGGAGACACTTTCAAAGCGAATCCTGAAAAAAGAGCACCTGATTTTCCCTACCGCGATCAACGATGTAGCTCTGGGAAAGGTTTCGCTATGTAACAGTAAGGCTGTATTTAAAATAAAGGCAACCCAAACAAATTAAAATGACAAAAACATCCATCGCCTGGTTTTATTCCAGAAAAGGCTGAACTACCGCCAAAAAAGCTCAAGAGTTTCTTGAGAGAAAAAGGATTCAAATCGAAGATACCCAGTATTCAGGCGAAGTTAAATTTAACGCCGAACAAGCTTGGGAACTGCTCAAAAAAGCCGAAACGATCTATTGCGCGAAAGGAAAAAGAATTATTTGTTTTGTGCCGGAGAAAGATCCCAAAGAGGATATCCTTAAAAAGATCATCGGCCCTAGTGGAAACCTTAGAGCCCCAACATTAAAAATCGGAGAGATATTTATCGTTGGCTTTAATCTCGACCTTTATACGGAAAAAATCGCGTGAGTTAAAGGCTGTCGAAAAATCTATTTTCATTGACCTAGATACTCCATAAACATTATGCATGAATTCACCCCAAGATATCGGTTTTTTGGACGTTATCTTTTCCTTAAACTCCCGGAAGTGTTGATTTTCCGTAACTAATACAAGCAACATGTCAAGTGTCATCGTAATCGGCTCCCAGTGGGGCGATGAAGGAAAAGGGAAAATGGTTGATCTGATGGCCGAAAAAGCCAAGGTCGTCGTTCGATTTCAAGGAGGCAACAACGCCGGGCATACTGTCATGTTCGGAAAGGAAAAATTTATTTTGCACCTGATCCCATCCGGAATTCTGCAGAAAACCTGCAAATCCGTCATTGGAAATGGGGTAGTAGTTGATCCGACCGAGTTACTCAAAGAAATTGATGAACTCAAGCAGGCTGGGATCGAATGCCAGGATAAACTCTTTGTCAGTGACGCCGCGAATCTTATCCTGCCTTATCACAGATTGATCGATCAGGCGCGTGAAAGTAAGCTTAAAGGTAAAAAAATAGGAACCACCGGTAGGGGAATCGGTCCCGCGTACGAAGACAAGGTCGGACGTTGCGGGATTCGCTTTGCCGATATTGAGGATACACCGGATTTTAAAGAGAGGCTTTTTCAGCTTGTGGAAGAAAAGAACTTGATCTTAAAGTATGTATTGAATCACCAGGATCCTCTTTTAAGCGCTACTGAAATCTACGATCAACTCATTAGTGATTCCCAACAACTCAGTCCTTTTATCTGCGATACGTCAAAACTGATCAACCAGTGCA